>JASGFB010000014.1:0-53537 GCA_047605765.1 Rhodocyclaceae bacterium | reverse complement strand
CCCGCGTGGCGGTGGCGGCGCCGCGGCGGCGGCCGGTACGAGTGGTTCGATGTCGTGCAGGTTCATGGCGTCAGACCTTGTGGATGCCGGCCGAACCGAACAGGCCGTTGGGCCGCCACATGAGGACGGCGATGACGAATGCAAAGGACAGGATCTGTGTGTAGGTCGAACCCAGCCATGCGGTGATGAGCGCCTCCATGAGGCCGTAGGCCAGACCGGCCAGCATGACGCCCCAGGCGCTGGTGATGCCGCCGAGCATGGCGGCGGCGAAGGCCTTGATGCCGAACAGCGTCCCCATGCCGGCGGCCACGTTGAGCAAAGGCGCGATGAGCATGCCGGCCATGCCGGCGAAAGCGGTGGAGATGGCGAAGGCAACAGCGATCACGCGCCGCGTGTTGATGCCCATCAGGCGCGCAGCCTCGGGCCGCTGCACCACAGCGAGCATGGCGCGGCCCAGCCGCGTGTAGCGCGTCGCGAGCGCCAGCGCCGAAGCGATCAGCAGACCCACCACCGGAATCACCAGTTGCAGCGGGTAAGCGCCAGTGCCGAACAGATCGATGGCCTGCTCGGCCCACGGCGAGGGCAGGCTGCGGGGCTCCTTGCCAAAGGTGAACAGAACGACGTTCTCCAGCACGATGCCGCCCGCTACGGTAGCCATCAGCCACCCGTTGGAGCCGCGATCGGCGAACGGACGCACCAGGGTGGCTTCGATGACCAGGCCCATCAGGGCGCACAGCGCCAGGCTCAGCAACACCGCCAGCGGCATGGGCCACCCCAGCGTGATGCCGAAGGTGTACAGCAACACGGCGCCCAGCATCATGGCGCTGCCCTGCGAGAAATTGACGGTATTGGATACGGCATACGTCACGTGGAAACCCAACGCGAGCAGGCCGTACATGGCGCCGAGCGCGAAGCCCGGAATCAATGCCGATGCGATCAACATGGTGCGACTCCTGAGGCGGGGCGCCGGCCGGCACCCCGCCGATGGACTTACTTGATGGGAACGATTTCGTTGGCGACGAAGCGGGTCCACAGGTAGTCATCCGGCCCCAGGGCGTCCTGGTTGGCAGGCGTGAAGGGCTTGCTGTAGCGCTTGATGAGGCCGTCATACTGGCCGATGGCGTAGAAGCCCTCGCGCACCGCCGGGCCTGCGGTGGAGCCGGCGTTCTTGATGGCCAGCGCGGTCAGGTGCATGGCGTCGTAGGCGTTGGCGATACCCACCGCCGGCGTCACGTCCTGCAGGCTCTTGATCTCGGGATACTTGGTCATCAGGGCCTTGAGCACAGCCTTGGCCTTGGGCGAATCCTCGCCGGAGAAGCTGTAGGTCTGGATCATCTCGACCTTGCTGCCACGCGGGCCGGCCAGTTCGGTAAAGCGGCCGCCGGCCGGCCCCCAGTGCGACACGATGGGGACATCCCAGCCCATGCGCTCGAGCGACTTGACGACCTGGGCAGAGGGGCCGACGTTACCGACGAGGAATAGCGTGTCGGCGCCGGCGGCCTTCAGACGCGTCAGTTGCGGCACCACGTCGACATCGGTTTCCTCGAACTTCTCGACGCCAGCGGCCTTCATGCCTTTGACGCCCAGCGCGGCGATGAGCCCTTTCTCGTTGGACTCGCCCCACGAGTTGTTCACGAGGATCATGCCGGGCTTCTTGGACTTGTGGATCTTGATGGCGCGGTCGACCAGCGCCACATCCACCAATTCGTCGACGGCCGAGACACGGAAGACGAAATTCGGATTGCCGCCATTGCGCGTGATGCCGGTGCCAGCCGCCCAGGTCCCCATGAAAGGCACCTTCATCTGGTTGGCGACGGGCGCCAAGGCCATCGAGACGGGCGTCTGATTACCCCCGAAGAGCACCGCCACTTGTTCTCGCTGAACCAGTTCGCGCGCTGCCATGACGCCCTTGCCGGGGTTTTCTTCGTCGTCGCGCCGTACCAGTTGCAGGGGGCGGCCCAGGACGCCGCCGGCCGCGTTGATTTCATCGATGGCAATGGTCATGCCACGCGTGATGGCTTCGCCGGACTTGGCGGAAGGACCGGACAAGCTGGCGATGAGACCGACCTTGATGGGGTCGGCGGCCTGTGACGCTACGGGCAGCACCCCCGCCACAGCGAGGAGGGCCACCACCATGCGGCGGAGGGTTTGGGTCGGACGGTTCTGCACGGCAAGCTCCCAGAGATGGATGAACAACGCATCTCATTAAGCAAATGGCTTGCCAGTTGTATACAGTTATCTAACTAGATGTATCCGATTTACGACCCACTTAAGCCTGGCAATGGTTTCGCCCACGTGGCGTGCCTTCACGCCTGGGAACCGCACAAATACGGGAATGGCACAACGGATCAATAGCCAATGGCGGCTTTTCACCGAATCGGCGCACGGCATGCCCGGAGCGCACCGAAACGGTGAGTGTCCGATTGACGCAATGTAGATTGTATACAATTAAAATTAAGGTGCTTGCCATTCACTGGCATAGGCACGCCCCGGTTTACGCGTGGCGGGGACGACGGCTTCGGCCGGTGTGCCAACATGGATAAAGCCCAGGATACGATCCGGCGCAGCAAAACCGAGTGCCGCACTGATCTGAGGATCGTAGGTAGGCCCGCCGCTGACCCAGAAACCACCATACCCCAGTGCATGCACGGCATTGAGGAGGTTCATGCCGGCGGCAGCCGCCGCAATGATCTGTTCCGATTCGGGTACTTTGTGCCCCACCGTCAGGTGCGTGCCAAGCACGATCATCATCGGCGCACGCAGGATCTTGCCGCGCACGCGTGCGAGTTTTTCCTCCGGCTCATGCGGGTTGCGCGCACGTGCAGCATCCACCGCCATGTCGGCGAGCGCCGCCTGGGCAGCGCCGCGCACGATGACGAAACGCCATGGCTGCAACTGGCCGTGGTCAGGCGCGCGCACGGCGGCATCGAAGATGAGGTCGAGCTCGGCCTCACTGGGCACAGGCGCCTTGAGCTTGGCGACCGAGCGCCGCGACAGCAACAGGCCGAGCAGATCGCGTGCGTCTTGCGAAGGGACACTGGCGGGCACGGGCGCGCCCTCGTTGGAAGATTGATACATGCGCGAGCTCTCTTACTCTCTTATCGTGGAAGGGGGGGCGCGGCGGGATGTCATGCCTGCGGGGGCGTCTCGCCACGCTTGATGGCGTCGACCGCTCTCAGCAGGATTCGTGCGACACGGCGCTGTTCCTCGGGGTCGCCGCGCTCCGCTTCGTGCAGGGCAGCGCGCAGGGCATGGCGGACTTCATGCAGTTCACGCGCGCCGCCATCGGATTCGTCGCCCTCGCCTGCGAACGCACGGCGCACACGATCCATCTTTTGCCCGATGTGCTGCAGGCGCGACAGGATGTGCTCGACGAAGCTACGGTTTTCATTCAGGTGCGTGCGGCCGGCCTCGGTGATGGTGTAGCGCTTCTTGCTGCCTTCGGCGGCGACGTCCGCGTAGCCGATTTCTTCGAGGTAGGTCAGCGCCGGGTAGACCATGCCCGGACTGGGCGCATAAAAACCGCCGGAGCGCTCTTCCAGGGCCTTGATGAGTTCGTAGCCATGCGAGGATTTTTCTTCCAGCAGGGCCAGCAACAACAATTGAAGATCGCCGGATGACAGCTTGCGGCCGCCGGGGAAGCCACGCCCGCCAAAACCTTCGCCATCGATCAGAGCGCCGAGAAAACCGCCGCGGCCGCCGCCATGACGGGCCGCCATCCACATACGTGCGCCACGGTGCAGGGCGCGATCATGCCAAGAGAACATGTTGGAACCTTTCATTATCGTAAGATACGTATCGTACGATATATAGCGCCTCATCGGTTGTCAACGCGTCAAATGTGTCGTGCGCGAATCGGTGTGCCGCAAACCGGCCGCCGCCCGTGCCCATTAGGCATAATCCGACGTATCGCAGGCGGCGCATCCGACCCGGCGCAACCCTCCTTCCCCCTCAGCGGAGCGCATCATGATCACGGTCCATAACGCCGACCACGGCAAGTTTCTGCAGCAGATCGACATCGGTTCCCACACCCTGTTGGCGGACGCCACCACCGATGCGGGCGGAGAAGCTGGCGCCCCCTCGCCGCACGACTTGCTGGACGCTGCCCTGGGCGCATGTACCGCCCTCACGCTGCGCCTTGTCGCCGCTCGCCGTCATTGGCCACTGGAAGACGCCCGCGTGACGGTGACCCATACCGAAGAAGCCGGCACCTATCATCTGCACCGGGAGATCACACTGCTTGGCGCCCTCACCGAGGAGCAACGCCACGCCCTGCTCGACATCGCCAATCGCTGCCCGGTACACCGCACGCTGAGCGGCAACATCCGCATCGAGACCCAGCTCATCTGAGCGCAATAAGGTTTAGTTACCGGGCCCACACTCATTTGTTTGCGCTATGTCGTATTTTTTACGAAGAGGCCCTCTATTTCTTTGTCAGAATTTGGTATGTTAATGCTAACAATCAGGTGGTAGCTGCAGCTCTGCGGCCATTCACCCCACTCAATATCAAAAAGAGGAGACAGGTGTGCGTATCAAATCTGAATTGTTAGCGCTAACAATTAGTGTTTTGGCGAGTTCAACCGCCTTTGCATACAGCCAGGCACCGATGCTTGATGCCGTCAAGGGTCTCGAACCCGTCGATCAGCGCTTGCCTTCGCAACCCTTGGTGGTCAAGCCGCTGGGGACACCCGGCGTCTACGGTGGGACGCTGCGCACGGTGATGCGCGCCAACGCCGACCAGAACGGCATCCTGCGCACCATCGGACCGCAAGGCCTGATGCACTGGAAGCTGGACGTCAATGGCGTGGAGCCTTACGTCGCCGAAGGCCTGTCGGTGAATCCGTCCGGTACGGAATACACCTTCCGGCTGCGCAAGGGCATGCGCTGGTCGAACGGCCAGCCTTTCACCGCCGACGACATTCTGTTTGCGATGAACGATCTGGTGGCAAACAAGGATTTCTACTCGCAGGCGCCCGATGCGTACCTGGTCAACGGCAAGCTGCCGGACGTGACCAAGGTCGACGACTTCACCGTCAAGTTCAAGTTCGACGCCCCTAACCTGTCGTTCCCCGAAGTGCTCGCCACGCCGCTGGGCCAGCACCCGGTGCTGTACTCCAAGCAGTACTGCCAGCAGTTCCATCCCAAGTACAACGCCAAGGTGGCCGAAATGTTCGCCGCCAACAACGTCAAGGACTGGCCGTCGCTGATGCGTGCCAAGTGCGGCGACGTCGAACTGCCCGCGCGTTGGGCCACGGTAGGCCGCCCGACGCTGGATCCGTGGATCATCAAGGAACCGTACGGCGGCAACGTCACGCGCGTCGTCATGGAACGCAACCCGTACTTCTGGCAGGTCGACCCGGCGGGCAAGCAACTGCCCTACATCGATTCGATCCGCTTTGCCGTGATCTCCGATCTGCAGACGATCGTGCTCGCTGCCACCAATGGGCAGTTCGATTTCGAAGGTCGTCTGCTGGGTGATGTGATCTTCCGTCCCCTGCTGCTGAAAAACCAGGAAAAGGGCGGCTACAAGGTATTCAGCCAGGCCAGCTCCAACTCCAACGCCGTCGGCCTGTGGCTCAACCAGACCACGCGCAACGAGAAACTGCGCAAGGTCCTGACCCAGCATGACTTCCGCGAAGCCCTGTCGCTGGCGGTGGATCGCGAAGAAATCAACAAGGTCGCCTTCCTTGGACAGACGCAGGCTTGGCAGAGCGGCCCGTTCAAAGAATCCAAGTGGCATAACGCCAAGCTGGGCACGCAGTACATGAAGTACGACCTGGCGAAGGCCAACAAGATGCTCGATGCGCTGGGCCTGGCCACCCGCGACGCCGACGGTTATCGCCTGTACCCGGAGGGCGGTCGCGTATCGATGGAAGTCATCGTCATGATCGACCGCCAGGTCACGGTGCAGACGCTCGAGCTGATCCGTCGCCAATGGCACAAGGCGGGCATCGAGCTGGTCATCAAGGGCTCGGAACGCTCGCTGGTGTTCAACCGCGCCATCAACAACGATTACGACATCAGCGCCGAGATCTTCCCCGGCGGCCTGGATGCCACGCTCAACCCGCGCGCCTACGTAGCGGTGCACCCGCTCGAATCGCGCATGAGCCTGGAATGGGCCAAGTGGTATATGTCCGGCGGCAAGCAGGGCGTCGAACCCAGCGCGAGCATGAAAAAGCGCATGGATCTGTATACGCAGTGGCGCGGTGCGCGCACGCAGACACAAGCGGATGAGCTGTTCCGTCAGATCCTGCAGATCGCGGCCGACGAGTTCGAAGTAATCGGGACGGTACGCCCCGCCGCCATCACCACGTTGCGCAGCAATAAACTGATGAACGTGAAGGAAAACCTGGCCTTTGGCTGGACCTATGCCTCGCCGGCGCTGGGCCTGCCGCAACAATGGTATTTCAGTAAGTAAAGTGCAACACGGGGCGCTCCCCCGCGCCCCGCGCCGGCGGTGCCGGCTCACGGAAAGGAAAACGCATGAAAAGCTACGCCCTGGTCGGAACGGGAGGACGTTCCGGCATGTTCCTCGAATCGATCGCACGCGACTACAGCGCCACCGCCCGCGTGGTGGCGCTGTGCGACACCAATTCGACGCGCATGGCCTATGGCAACAGCCTGTTGGCCAAGCACGGCCATGCCGCGGCGGCGACGTTCAAGGCCGAGCAATTCGACCAGATGGTGCGCGACACCCAGCCCGACGTGGTGATCGTGTGCTCGATCGACCGCACTCACCATCACTACATCATCCGCGCGATGGAACTGGGCTGCGATGTCATCACCGAAAAGCCGATGACCATCGACGCCGAGAAGTGCCAGGCCATCATCGATACGGTCGAGCGCACCGGGCGCAACCTGCGCGTCGCTTTCAACTATCGCTACGCCCCTCACCACACCAAGTTGCGTGAACTGGTGCGCGACGGCGTCATCGGCAACGTGCTGTCAGTGCATTTCGAATGGCTGCTCAACACCCAGCACGGCGCCGACTACTTCCGCCGCTGGCACCGCGACAAACGCAACAGCGGCGGCCTGCTGGTGCACAAGTCGACGCACCATTTCGATCTGGTGAACTTCTGGCTCAACACTTCGCCCGAGACCGTGTATGCGCAAGGCGGCCTGCAGTTTTACGGCCAGGACAATGCCGAGGCGCGCGGCGTGACCAAGTTCTATCCGCGCACGCACGGCTACGAGAACGCCAAGGGGGATCCGTTCGCGCTCGACATGGCGGCCAGCGAACAACTCAAGTCTCTGTACCTGGAAGCGGAGCAGGAAGACGGCTACATCCGCGATCAGAGCGTGTTCAGCCACGGCATCAACATCGAGGACACGTTGGGCTTGGTAGTGCGCTACCGCAACAAGGCGGTGATGACGTATTCACTGAACGCGTACCTGCCCTGGGAAGGCTTCAACGTGGCCCTCAACGGCACGGCGGGGCGCATCGAAATGAAGGTGATCGAGAAGTCATACGTCAACGCCGGTGGCAGCAAAGCCGACGAAGGGGCATTGAAGTGGTGCGAGGTCACCGTGTACCCGATGTTCGACGCCCCCTACCGCATGGAAATCGCCAAGGGTGAAGGCGGTCACGGCGGTGGTGACAACGTCATGCTCGAAGAAATGTTCGGCGAAGCGGCCGACGATCCCTTCAAGCGCGCCGCCAATTACCGCGACGGCGCCATGTCGATCCTGACCGGCATTGCCGGTAATCTGTCCCTGCAGACGGGGCAGGCCGTGCGTATCGACGACCTGCCGGTCCACCTGCCGGGCGGCCAGCCTCTGCGTTGAGCCTCTGCGGGGTGGGCGATCGCCTGCCCCGTTCAGGCGGCTTCTGATTCGAACGCGTCGGGGAACGCCGCCGCGATCTCGGGCAAGGTGCGCGTGATCTCACGCAGATGCGCGCGCACCGCGTCACCCGCCGCCACCACGTCTCCCGCCTCAATGGCATCCACGATGCGCACGTGCTGGGCGACCAGCATGTCGAAGGGCGTGGCGCGCTCCAGGCTCAGGTAGCGCACGCGATCCATCTGCGCTTTGACGTCCTCGATCACCTGCCAGGCGAAATCGCGATCGCCCGCATGGGCCAGCGTACGGTGAAAGGCTTCGTCCAGGCTGTTGAAGGTCACGCGATCGCCCGGCGCCACCGTCGTCTGTGCCTGCAGGATCCGCCGTAGTTCGATCACCACAGGCGTGCGGCGCGGCATGGCCGCCAATTCCTGCACCAGCGCCACTTCGATGATCTCGCGCACGAAGCGCGCCTGCATCACTTGCCGGGCAGAAATGCGCCTGACATAGGTGCCGCGCTGCGGCAGCACATCGATGAGGTTCTCGTAGGCGAGCTTGGCAAAGGCTTCGCGCACCGGCTGGCGGCTGACATCGTATTGCCGGCACACATCGGATTCGGAAAGCGATTGGCCCGCCCGGATGCGTCCCTCGATGATCGCCCGCCGCAGCTCATCGTGCAGCAAGGCAGCCGTCGATTTCGGTACCTCGTAGCCAAGTCCTTTCGGACCGCGGCGAATCGTCGTCGCTCGTTCTCCCACTCCACTCCTCCGTTTTTTGCTTCGATGACGGCCTGTGCCGCTCTTTTTATGGTGGTCATCCATTGCACGGCAGGCGCGCTCTCTGTCATGCCTGCCCGGCCTGCATCGTCTGCGCGCGCGAACCGCTCGGTGCGCCGCTGCAACGTGCAAGTTTCGGCATGCGACCCGTCACATGTCCGATATGCACAGTGCGATGGTAGTGCAGAGCCGACGAGCGCGCATAAAAAAACCCCCAATGAAGGGGGTTTTTTGGAGGCAAAGCAGATCGACGCGCTTATTTGACTTGCTGCGCCAGTTCGCCCGCCTTGTAGCGCGCCGCCATCTTGTCCAGCGAGATCGCCTTGATCTTGCTGGCCTGTCCGGCCGAACCAAAGGCTTCGAAACGCGCCTTGCAGATCAGCTTGGCCGCTTCGCGCGCCGGCTTGAGGTATTCGCGCGGATCGAACTTGCTGGGATTTTCGACCAGGAACTTGCGGATGGCCGCCGTCATGGCCAGGCGAATGTCGGTATCGATGTTCACCTTGCGCACGCCGTACTTGATGCCTTCGACGATTTCCTCGACTGGCACGCCGTAGGTTTCCTTCATGTCGCCGCCGTGCTGGCGGATGATTTCCAGCAGATCCTGCGGCACGCTCGACGACCCGTGCATGACCAGGTGGGTGTTCGGGATGCGGGCGTGGATTTCCTTGATGCGGCTGATGGCCAGGATGTCGCCGGTGGGCTTGCGCGTGAACTTGTAGGCGCCGTGCGAAGTCCCGATGGCGATGGCCAGGGCGTCGCATTGGGTCAGCTTGACGAAGTCGGCGGCCTGCTCCGGATCGGTCAGCATGGCCGAATGATCCAGCACGCCTTCGGCACCGATGCCGTCTTCCTCGCCAGCCTTGCCGGTCTCGAGCGAGCCGAGGCAGCCCAGTTCGCCTTCGACAGTCACGCCGATGGCGTGCGACAGCTTGACCACTTCGCGCGTGACGGCGACGTTGTAGTCGTAGTCGGAAGGCGTCTTGCCGTCTTCGAGCAGGGAGCCGTCCATCATGACCGAGGAGAAACCGGAGCGGATGGCCGCCTGGCACACCGCCGGGCTTTGCCCGTGATCCTGGTGCATCACGACGGGGATGTCCGGATACGCTTCGACGGCTGCCGAGATCAGGTGGCGCAGAAACGCTTCACCGGCGTACTTACGCGCACCGGCCGAGGCTTGCATGATGACGGGGCTGTTGGATTCGGCCGCCGCCTCCATGATGGCACTGACTTGTTCAAGGTTGTTGACGTTGAAAGCCGGCAACCCGTAGCTGTGTTCCGCCGCATGATCCAGCAACTGACGCATCGAAACGAGTGACATGACTTGGTCCCTGGGAAAGTTTGGGTGAATTGGTTGGAATTGTTATGGGCCGCGATTCTACTCTCATCACGCCCCCCTGCGCTGTCGGCGGGACACCGTCACGACACGAAATAGATTCCATTAATAATGACACCTTGATACGGCTGAACGAAAAAAGGGTGCCACGAGGGCACCCTTTCTTGGGCAATACCGCAGAAACCGATCAGGCTTCGCCGACGCGCACGATCTTCAGGCTGTTGGTACCGCCGGACTGGCCGAGCGGTTCGCCAACCGTGATCACGACGACATCGCCGCGCTGCACCAGCTTGTGACGCAGCAGGGTCTGTTCGGCTTCACGCAGCAGGCGTTCGCGGTCATCCGTGATGCGCGGCATCAGGATCGGCTGCACGTCGCGCAGCAGCGCGCACTTGCCCAGCGTCGACTCTTGCGAGGTCAGCGCGTAGATGGGCACGCCAGCACGCAGGCGGCTCATCCACAGGGCCGTCGAACCGGATTCGGTCAGCGCCACGATAGCCTTGGCGCCCATGTGGTAGGCCGTGAACAGCGCCGCCATGGCGATCGACTGGTCGATGCGCGTGAAGGTGCGGTTCAGGAAATCCTGGTCCAGCGTCACGGGGAAGGACTTTTCGGCTTCCTCGCAGATGCGGGCCATGGTCTCGACCACTTCGACCGGGAACTTGCCGGCGGCGGTTTCGGCCGACAGCATGACGGCGTCGGTGCCATCCAGCACGGCGTTGGCCACGTCGGACACTTCGGCGCGGGTCGGCACGGGGCTGGAGATCATCGATTCCATCATCTGCGTGGCGGTGATGGCGATCTTGTTCAGCTCGCGCGCCAGGCGGATCATCTTCTTCTGCAGCGCAGGCACGGCCGCCTCGCCGACTTCAACGGCCAGGTCGCCACGGGCCACCATCACGCCGTCACAGGATTCGAGGATTTCGCGCAGGTTTTCCGGCACCACCGCTTCGGTACGCTCGATCTTGGCGATCGTCAGCGCCTGGCTGCCCGCCGAGCGGATCAGCGTGCGCGCCATGTACATGTCGGCGGAGGTCTTCGGGAAGGAAACAGCGACGTAGTCGACACCCATCAGGGCTGCCGTCTTGATGTCTTCCATGTCCTTTGCCGTCAGGGCCGGCGCCGTCAGGCCGCCACCCTTCTGGTTGATACCCTTGTTGTTCGACAGCTCGCCACCGAAACGCACCGTGGTGTGGATTTCGTTGCCGATGATGCGCTCGACGTCCAGCACGATGGCGCCGTCGTTGAGCAGCAGGATGGTGCCGGGACGCACGTCCTTCGGCAGATCCTTGTAGTCGAGGCCCACGCGCTCGTCGTTACCCAGTTCGCAGTCGGCGTCGAGAATGAACTTCTGGCCCTTCTCGAGGAAGATCTTGCCGTTCTCGAACTTGCCCACGCGGATCTTCGGGCCTTGCAGGTCGGCCAGAATGGCGACTTGCTTGCCGACGCGGCGAGCGGCATCGCGCACCATGTTGGCGCGATTGATGTGGTCCTCGGCCTTACCGTGCGAAAAGTTGAGGCGAACCACGTCGACGCCGGCGCGGATCATGCGCTCGAGCACGTCGGGATCGTTGGAGGACGGGCCGAGAGTGGCCACGATTTTGGTATGGCGTTGCATCCTGACTCCTAAAGAGGAATTGTGCGGAGGGAGTTTTTCGATAGCTTCTGCAGCGCTACCCGCACCCGTTACAGTTTTAGTGCGTGCGGCGCTACTGCGCGAGATTTTCTTGGTGGGCTTGTTCGCCAAGCCTTCGGCTTTTTTCATCGACTCAGTTGCACATGTGTGCTCAAAGTAAAGCGTCGGTTACCGAGGTAACCGACGCTTGGGGTTGGGTTATTCGCTGGCGCGTTGCTTGAGCGCTTCGACCGCCGGCAGAGCCTTGCCCTCGAGGAACTCCAGGAAGGCACCGCCCGCCGTGGAGATATACCCCACTTTGTCGCCGATGCCGAACTTGGCGATTGCCGCGATGGTATCGCCGCCACCGGCCAGCGACATGCCGGCCGATTCGGCGATGGCGTCCGCAATGACCTTGGTGCCATTGGCGAAGGCTTCGAACTCGAACACGCCGACCGGGCCGTTCCAGACGATGGTCTTGGCGGCCTTGAGCTGATCAGCCAGGAGCTGGGCCGTTTGCGGGCCGATGTCGAGGATCATGTCGTCTTCAGCCACGTCGGTGGCGGCCTTGACCGTCGCCACAGCGTTGGGCGAGAACTCCTTGGCCACCACCACGTCGGTCGGCACCGGCACCGAAGCACCGCGCGCGGCCATCTTTTCCATGATGTTGCGGGCGGAGTCGACGAGATCCTTTTCGACCAGCGACTTGCCCACCGGCAGGCCGGCGGCCAGCATGAAGGTGTTGGCGATGCCGCCGCCGACGATCAGTTGGTCGACCTTGTCGGCCAGGCTGTCGAGGATGGTCAGCTTGGTCGATACCTTCGAGCCACCGACGATGGCCACCAGCGGGCGCTCCGGCGCCACCAGGGCCTTGCCCAGCGCGTCCAGTTCGGCGGCCAGCAGCGGGCCGGCGCATGCCACCGGGGCGGCCAGGGCCAGACCATGGGTGGTAGCTTCGGCGCGGTGCGCCGTGGCGAAGGCGTCGTTGGCGTAGATGTCGCACAGCTTGGCCATCTTGGCGGCCAGTTCTTCGCTGTTCTTCTTTTCGCCCTTGTTGATGCGGCAGTTTTCCAGCAGCACCACTTCGCCCGGGGCGACGTTGAAGCCCCCGTCGACCCAGTTCTGGATCAGGCGGACGGGCTTGTTGAGCAGTTCGGCCATGCGCTTGGCGACCGGCGCCAGCGAGTCGAGCGGCTTGAATTCGCCTTCAGTCGGACGGCCCAGGTGCGAGGTCACCATGACCGCCGCGCCCTTGTCGAGCGCGAGCTGGATGCCCGGGACGGAAGCACGGATGCGGGTGTCATCGGTGATGGCCCCGGTGTCGTCCTGCGGGACGTTCAGGTCGGCGCGGATGAACACGCGCTTGCCGGCCAGATCCAGATCGGAGAGTTTCTTGAATTGCATAGGGATTCCTGTAACCAGTGTGCGATGGTGACGGGTGAATGGTGCGCGGGCACCGGCGCTTGCCGGCGTCCGCGGCGTCACCATTCACATTCCAGTTACTTGGCGATGACGCGAACCATCTCCAGGACCTTGTTGGAATAGCCCCACTCGTTGTCGTACCAGGACACCACCTTGACGAAGGTGCCGTCCAGGGCGATACCGGCGTCGGCGTCGAACACCGAGGTGCAGGGCTCGCCACGGAAGTCGGTCGACACGACCTTTTCTTCGGTGTAGCCGAGCACGCCCTTCAGTTCGCCTTCAGCAGCGGCCTTCATGACCTTGCAGATTTCTTCGTAGGTCGTTTCCTTGTTCAGTTCGACCGTCAGGTCGACCACCGACACGTCGGAAGTCGGCACGCGGAAGGACATGCCCGTCAGCTTCTTGTTCAGTTCGGGGATGACCTTGCCCACGGCCTTGGCAGCACCCGTCGACGACGGGATGATGTTTTCCAGAATGCCGCGGCCGCCGCGCCAATCCTTGTTGGACGGGCCGTCAACGGTCTTCTGCGTCGCCGTGGTGGCATGCACCGTGGTCATCAGGCCACGCTTGATGCCGAACGTGTCGTTCAGCACCTTGGCAACCGGCGCCAGGCAGTTGGTCGTGCACGAGGCGTTCGAGATGATCGTCTCGCCCTTGTAGGCCTTGTCGTTCACGCCATACACGAACATCGGCGTGTCGTCCTTGGACGGGGCGCTCATGATGACCTTCTTGGCACCGGCCTTGATGTGCGCTTCAGCCGTTTCCTTGGTCAGGAACAGGCCGGTCGATTCGACGACGATGTCTGCGCCGACTTCAGTCCAGTTCAGTTCGGCGGGGTTCTTGATCGCGGTCAGGCGGATCTTCTTGCCGTTGACGATCAGCGTGCTGCCGTCAACCGCCACGTCGCCCTTGAAGCGGCCGTGCACGGAATCGAAGCGCAGCATGTAAGCCAGGTATTCGGGTTCGAGCAGGTCGTTGATGCCGACGATTTCGATATCCGAGAAATTCTGCACCGCGGCGCGGAAGACCATGCGACCGATACGGCCGAAGCCGTTGATACCAACCTTGATTGCCATTTTTTAATACTCCTAGTTAGCAAAGTCCTTCAACCATCACTCACACGCCGTGCAGCCGGCGTCACCGGACGAGGGGGCCAAGTCCGGCACGTGAACAACCAGTCTATATTAGCTTCATGACGACTTCGACCGCCGCGGACGGCGTGAAGCCGAAATGCCGGAACAGCTCGCCGCCGGGGCCGGATTCGCCAAAGCGATCCAGGCCGATGACGGCACCGTCCAGACCGACGTACTTGTACCAGCCGTCGGTCACGCCAGCCTCGATGGCCACGCGCGGGACACCCTCGCCCAGCACGGCCTTGCGATAGTCGGCGTCCTGCAGATCGAACAGGCGCGTACAGGGCATCGATACCACGCGCACCGGTACGCCTCGTTCGGCCAGGAGCTTCTGCGCCCCCAGCGCCACGCCCACTTCCGAGCCCGTGGCGATGAACACGGCACGTGCCTCGCCATCGGCTTCGGACAGCACGTAGCCGCCACGGCGGATTGCCGCGATCTGCTCAGCCGTGCGGGCCGAGTACGGCAGGTTCTGGCGCGTCAGCGCCAGGACGCTCGGTCCGTCGTGCCGTTCGATACTGCTGGCCCACGCCACCGCCGTCTCCACCGTGTCGGCCGGACGCCACACGTTCAGGTTCGGGATCAGGCGCAGCGAAGCGACGTGCTCCACCGGCTGGTGCGTCGGCCCATCCTCGCCCACGCCGATGGAATCGTGCGTGAACACCATGATCTGCCGTACCCGCATCAGCGCCGCCATGCGGATGGCGCTGCGTGCGTAGTCGGAGAACACGAGGAAGGTCGCGGTGTACGGAATATAGCCGCCATGCAGCGCAATGCCGTTGGCAATGGCGATCTCGGCGAATTCACGCACACCGTAATTGATGTAGTTGGCGCCGGTGACGCCCGGCAGGAATTCCTTGGAGCCGGACCACAGCGTCAGGTTGGAACCTGCCAGGTCGGCCGAGCCGCCGAGCAGTTCCGGCAGGGTCGGCGCCAGGGCTTCGATGGCCTGTTGCGAGGCCTTGCGCGTGGCGATCGAATCGGCCTTGGCGATGGCTTTTTCGATCAGCGCGTCGCGCGCCTGGGCGTAGGCGGCCGGCAGCAGCCCCACCAGACGGCGCTCGAATTCGGCGGCCAGTTCAGGGAATTCGGCCTTGTAGGCGGCAAAGCGGGTGGCCCACTCGGCTTCGCGCGCAGCACCTGCCTGGCGGGCATCCCAGGCGGCATAGACGTCGGCCGGCACTTCGAAGGGCGGGTGGTCCCAGCCGATGGTCTTGCGCACGACTTCGATTTCGGCGGCACCCAGCGGGGCGCCGTGGGCGTCGGCGGTATTGGCCTTGGCGGGCGAACCCATGCCGATGATCGTGCGGCAGATCACCAGGGTCGGACGCTCGTGATCGGTGTGCGCTTCCTGCGTGGCAGCCTCGATGGCGGCGCTGTCATGGCCGTCGATGGGGCCGATGACTTGCCAGCCATAGGCTTCGAAGCGGCTCTTGGTGTCGTCGGTGAACCAGCCGGTGACTTCGCCGTCGATGGAAATGCCGTTGTCGTCGTAATAGGCGATCAGCTTGCCCAGCTTCCAGGTGCCGGCCAGCGAGCAGGCTTCGTGGCTGATGCCTTCCATGAGGCAGCCGTCACCCAGGAACACGTAGGTGTGATGATCGACCACGGTATGGCCGGGGCGGTTGAAGGCTTCGGCCTGCAGCTTTTCGGCGAGGGCGAAACCGACGGCATTGGTGATCCCCTGGCCCAGCGGCCCGGTCGTGGTTTCGACACCGGTGGTCTGGAAGTTCTCGGGGTGCCCCGGCGTGCGCGAGCCGAGCTGGCGGAAGCGCTTGATCTCTTCGATCGGCAGGTCGTAGCCGGTCAGATGCAGCAGCGAATACAGCAGCATCGACCCGTGGCCGTTGGAAATGACGAAACGGTCCCGGTTCGGCCACTTCGGGTTGGCCGGGTTGTGCGACAGGTGCCGGCGCCACACCACCTCGGCGATTTCGGCCATGCCCATGGGCATGCCGGGGTGGCCGGAGTTGGCCTGCTGCACGGCGTCCATGGCCAGCGCACGGATGGCGTTGGTGATGGGCGTGAAAACGGGAGTCTTGGGGGTATTCTGCATTTTCTCTACTGGCGGGGGTGTCGCGCGGGCGGTCGTCAAAGTATGGAATTATCTGCGAAACAGGGCGCTCGGCGCCAGAAAACCGCCCGGTTTCGTGTCCGCCAGACAATCATTCTTCAGAAATTAACAGCGCGTGACAGCGGATTGCTTGATAAAACACAAGCGATCTGATTCCACCATACGAAATCGCAGTAGGAATGCCCTATTCGCCGCATGGTTTTTCGTTACCGGACAAACAGGGGTCTTAGGACGGACGCGCCAGCGCTTTCTGACGACGCTCGATCAAACGCCAGATCAGCGGGGTCAGGATCACCTGCATCGCCAGATCGAGCTTGCCGCCGGGCACCACGATGGAATTGGCCCGGCTCATCCACGAGCCGGCGATCATATTGAGCAAATAGGGGAAATCCTGCCCGCGTGGATCGCGGAACCGGATGACCACCAGCGTCTCGTCCGCCGTCGGGATATCCCTTGCCACGAATGGATTGGAGGTATCGACCACGGGCACACGCTGGAAATTGATATGGGTACGTGCAAACTGGGGCACGATGGTATGCACGTAATCGTGCATCCGCCGCAGGATGGTCTGCTGCACCGCTTCCATCGAATAGCCGCGCAGACGGGTATCGCGATGGATCTTCTGAATCCATTCGAGATTGATGGTGGGCACGACACCTATCAGCAGATCGACATGCCGCGCCACGTCGTGATGGTCGGTGACCACGCCACCGTGCAAGCCTTCGTAATAGAGCAGGTCCGAATCATCGGGCAGGGGCTCCCACTCGGTCAGGGTACCGGGCTCCTGGCACCAGCGGGCGGCGTCCGTCTCGTCATGCACATAGTGGCGATGCATGCCCGTCCCGGTGCGCCCGTATTCCTCGAACAGGCCGGCCAGCCGGTCGATGTGATTCGCCTCCAGGCCGAAATGGCTGGGCGCGCGCCGGCCGGTCCGCTCGGCTTCCAGAATGCGCTGCTTCATTTCTTCGCGGTCATAACGATGGAAGGCATCGCCCTCGACCATGACCGCGCGCACGTTCTCACGGCGGAAGATCCAGTCGACCGTGCGCGAGACCGTGCTGGTGCCAGCGCCGGAAGAACCAGTCACGGCCACGATGGGATGCTTACTCGACATGCATGAGACCCTAGCGATGTTGCTGTAGCCACGCCTGCCATTGCTGGTAGAGCGGCAGGTCGGCCGCCAGCACGACCGTACTCTTGCGGGCGGGATCGGCAATCAGCGGCCCGCCGCCGAGCACGCCATGCACGCCGCCGGCTTCTTCGAGCACCAGGCGGCCGGCTGCGTAATCCCACAAGGCCTGACCTCCGTGCAGGTAGACATCCAGCCGCCCCGCCGCGACGAAACACCATTCCAGGGCGCTCGAACCGAAATTGCGCTGCGAGTAATACGGCGGCGTCCGCACCAGATGGGCAGCCAGCGCCGGCTCGACACGCTTGAAATCAATGCCGGCCACGGCGTCGTCCAGGGTAGTCGCCGGCGCGCGCAAAGGCAGGCGCGTGCCATTGAGCCAGGCACCGGCGCCGCGCTCGGCATAGAAGGCTTCGTCACGCACCGGGTTGTAGACCACACCGAATTCGGTCACGCCATCGACCAGATAGGCCACCGACACCGCGAACACCGGAATGCCGTTGGAAAAATTGGTCGTGCCGTCGATGGGGTCGATGCACCACAGGCCGGACTTGCCCTCGGCCCAATGCGCCTGTTGCTCGGCGTCGGTCATTTCTTCACCGATGATGGGAGCATCGAGCAGATCCGGCAGCCGCTCGCACAGCGCGCGCTGCGAAGCCAGATCGGCCTCGGTGAGCGAACTGCCGTCGAGCTTGCGTTCGCGCGTGATGTGCAGGAAACGCGGCACGATGACTTCGCGCGCGACGCCCCGCACAATGGATTCCAACGCCAGGGCCCTGGCCAATTTAGCCATCGCCGATCTCCTGCAGTAGTGGCTCGGGTCCGACCGGGGCGGCAGCCGCTAACGCCGCGCGCGTGCTGGATATAATGCCGCCACGCGATGCTCCGCCCCTGGGCAGCGTTCGATCATAACACCATGACACCTCGCTTCTATTGCCCGCCCGCCGCGCTCGACCACTGCATAGCGGGCACCGAATTCACCCTGCCGCCGGAGGCGGCTCACCATGCCGGCCGCGTGCTGCGCATGCGCGTGGGCGACGCGCTGGTCGTCTTCGACGGCGAGGGCCAGAGCTTTGCCGGCCACCTGACCCAGGTCGGCCGCGACGTCGTCATGCACGTCGATACGGCGATCGCCGCATCGCGCGAAGCGCCGCTCGCCATCACGCTGGTGCAAGCGCTGGCGGTGGCCGACAAGATGGACTGGATCGTTCAGAAGGCCGTCGAATTGGGCGTGCACGCTATTCAACCGGTGGCCGCCGAGCGCAGCGTGCTGCGTCTGGACGGCGAACGCGCCCACAAGCGGGTGGCTCACTGGGCCCAGGTCGCCCAATCGGCTGCCGAGCAATCCGGCCGCGATCGCCTCACCGCAGTCGCCCCCATCGTGTCGCTGGCAGCCTGGCTGAGCGCCGGTTTTGCCGGCCAGCGCTGGATCCTCGACCCGGAGGCCGGCGCGCCATTGCGCCAACAGGCGCCGCCGCCAGGCCCCATCGCCCTGCTCATCGGCCCCGAAGGCGGTTGGAGCGCCGCCGAGCTGGCGGCCGCGCGCAGCGCGGGCTGCACCCCCATCACGCTGGGGCCGCGCATTCTGCGCACCGAGACCGCCGGCCTGGCCGCCACCGCCGCCATGATGGCGCTATGGGGCGATTTTTGACCCGGCGGCGACCGGCCTGCACCCTCGCCCGCCGATCATGGCATGCTAACGGCCGTGCCGCCGTCTATCCTCACGCGCGCCATCGAGGAGCCCGTTTTGACCAATAAGATTTCGCACCCCTCCTTCAACGAGAACGTCACGGCGGCGCCGCCGATGACCGATGCCAACGCCATGCAGTTCGTGGACTGGGTCCGTGGCGCGGCGCCGTATTTCCATGCGTTCCGTGGCAAGACCTTCGTCATTGCCTTCGGCGGCGAAGTGGCCCAGGGCGAAGCGCTGCAGGATCTGTGCAACGACTGCAATCTGCTGGCCGCGCTGGGCGTGCGCCTGGTGCTGGTGCACGGCTCGCGCCCTCACATCGAACAGGAAGTCGCGCGGCGCGGGCTCGAATCGGTCTACCACAACAGCCTGCGGGTCACCGACCGGCGCGCGCTCGAAGCGGTCAAGGCCGGCATGGGCATCACGCGCATCGAGATCGAGGCCTGCCTGTCGCAAGGCTTGCCCAACACACCGATGGCCGGCGCCTACATGCGCGTCACCGGGGGCAATTTCATCGTCGCGCGCCCCATCGGCGTGGTCGATGGCATCGACTTTCACTTCACCGGTTCGGTGCGCAAGGTCATTGCCGAAGAAATCGCCGCCGACCTGGACCAGCAGAACGTGGTGTTGATCACCCCGCTCGGCGTCTCGCCGGCCGGCGAGATCTTCAACCTCGCCATGGAAGAAGTCGCCGAAGCGGTGGCCATCGCCCTGCATGCCGAGAAACTCATCTACCTGTGCGATGCGCCGGGGCTGCTCGACCGTCAGGGGCGGCTGATCGAAGCGATCACCGCCGACGAGGCCGAACGCATGTTCCAGGCCGGCCAGGGGCTGACCGAAGACCTCGACCTGTTCCTGCCGCGCGCCATCCGCTCGGTGCGCAACGGCGTGGCGCGCGCCCACTTGATCGATCGCGACAAGGACGGTGGCCTGCTGCTGGAGTTCTTCACCCGCCAGGGTGTGGGCACCATGGTCACGCGCGATCCGCTGCACCGCCTGCGCGAAGCCAACAACGAAGACGTCGCCGCCCTCATCCGCCTGATCCAGCCGCTCGAAGCCGACGGCACCCTGGTGCGGCGGCCGCGCGAACTGCTCGAAAAAGAGATCGAGCGCTTCACACTGGTCGAGCACGATCACGTCGCCATCGGCTGCGCGGCGCTCTACCCCTTCCCCGAAGAAGGCATGGCCGAAATGGCCTGCCTGGCGATCCATGTCGATTATCGGCGCGCCGGCCTCGGCGACCGCCTGCTGCGCCACATGGAAGAGCGCGCCAAGAATGCAGGGTTCTCCCGCCTGTTCGTACTCACCACACGCACGGAACATTGGTTCCGCGAACGTGGTTTCGTGGAAGTCAGTCCGGACGCGCTGCCGGCTCGCAAGCGCGACCTGTATAACTTCCAGCGGCGTTCCAAGGTCCTCATGAAAACACTCTGACAGGAGATCGGCCGTGCCCGCTGCCGAAGAACATCACCGTTCGACAGGCAGGGCAGGCAGATCGTGGAGACTGTCCCATCTGGCCCGCGCCATGATCGGCGCGGGCCTTCTCACGGCGCTGGCAATCGCCGCCGCCCATACCGCCTCCCCGCTGTGGCGCACCACCGCACTGGTGATCCTGGCCGCGCTTACCTTCGCCATGATGCTGGCGGCCTGCCGCGCGGCCGCCGCCGATCGCGCCCTGCTGGCGCGCCTGGCCCATCGCGCCGCCGAGGCGGACGACTACCGGCGCTTGGCCGACCACGCCCAAGGGCTGGAAGTGCTGCTCGATCGCGAAGGGTGCCCGCGCTGGATGAATCTTGCCAGCGCTCAGCTGACCGGCTATCGCACCACCGAGGATACGGCGCCGTCATTCATCGACATGTGCATTCACGCGGACGACCGCCGCCGTTCGCGTGATCTGGCCACGCGCATCGCACGCGGCGAATCCTGCGAGCATCAGGAACTGCGCATTCTGCGAGAGGACGGCACGGCGATCTGGCACGCCTGCCGCTGGTACGCCCTGCGTAATGCCGCCGGCATGATCGTCGGAGTTCGCCTGTCCGGCCAGGACATCCAGCGTCGCAAGGATGTCGAAGACAAGCTCGTGTCGACGGTATCCGCCCTACGCCACGCACAGGCGCTGACCGATCATTACCTCAGCGACAGCAATGACGAACGCATGCGTCTCGCCTCATTGCTCGACACCGTGTCGCTCGGCATCGTGTTCGTCGATCGAGATCATCGGGTGGTGTACATCAACCGCCCGGCACTGGATATCTGGTCGCTGGCGGACCGCCAGGATCTCGTCGGCGTGCTGGACGAAGATCTCATCGAAGCGACACGCGCCCTGCGCTGTGACGACAATGGGTATCGCAAGCATGTGGCCGAAGTCCTGTCGCAGCGCAGCGCCAGCGCCTACTATGACATCGCAATGAATGATGGGCGCACCATCCGTGAAGTGTCTTCGGTAGTCCCTTCGCACACGGGCCAATGGACGATCGGCCGCGTCTGGGTCTATGAGGACATCACCGAGGTCAAGCACGTCGAGCGCAAGCTCACCGAACTGGCCGAACGCGATTCGCTCACCCACCTGCTCAACCGGCGCCGCTTTCTGGAAGAGCTGGAACGGCAATTGGCGGATGGCGCCCGCCGCCGGCTTCAGGTGGGTCTGATCATTTTTGATCTCGACGGCTTCAAGCAGATCAACGACACCTACGGCCATCAGGCAGGAGACGAAGTGCTGGTGGCATTGGCTGCCGCAGTGGGCGGCATCGTCCGGCGCAACGAGTTGTTCTTCCGCCTGGGCGGTGACGAATTCGCGTTGCTGGTGTCAGACACCGACCAGGACCGCATGCAGCAATTGGCACGACGCGTGCTGGACAACGTGGCGGCCCTCACTCCGGTGTTCGATGGCAGGCCGTGCGCGCTGAGCGCCAGCCTGGGGATCGCCGTGGCCCCCCATCATGCGCACGACCCGATCGAACTGGTGGTGGCCGCCGATCGCGCCATGTACGTGGCAAAATCGCGCGGCAAGAATCGCAGCGAGGTCGCCAGCGAGCGCGACGAAGGTCGCCCGTTCGACCACGCCGCCGTACGCGACTAACTGATTTTTCGAA
Source organism: Rhodocyclaceae bacterium (assembly GCA_047605765.1). GTDB lineage: Bacteria > Pseudomonadota > Gammaproteobacteria > Burkholderiales > Rhodocyclaceae > JBGVSA01. Next base: position 31,488 of record JASGFB010000014.1, on the reverse strand, counting down.
AGAATCGAATGCCCGAAGAAAAACGCCCCGCCCGCACCGTGGCCTGTCCGCAATGCGGCGCCGCCGCCGTGTGGAACGCACAGAACCCATATCGTCCGTTCTGCTCGGAGCGCTGCAAGCTGATCGACCTGGGCGCCTGGGCCTCTGAATCTTATCGCGTGGCCGGCACCGAAACGCCTCCCGAAGAAGAGCGCTGACAGCGCGTTGGCGTCAGCCGCGTGGCCGTTCGCGGTGGAACGTGATCGGCACCGAGACCGGCGGCGGCGAGGCCAGGATGTGCTTCTTGGCCTTGCCGACCACATGCATCTCGCAGGGCTTGCAGTCAAAGCGCAAGGTCAAGCGCTCGCTGCCATTGACCAGCGTCATGGGCTCGGCCCTGACCTGGCCCTGCACCCCCTTGATGCCCTTGGCTTGCTTGGGACAGAGGTTGAACGAAAAGCGCAGACAGTGCTTGGTGATCATCAGCGACACCTCGCCCGCCTCTTCATTGGCCTCGTACGCCGCATCAATCAGCTTGACGCCGTGACGCGCGTAGAAGCGGCGCGCGGCATCGTTGTATACGTTGGCCAGATAACTGAGCGTTTCGTCCGGATACGCCACCGCCGGCTCGACCGGCGCCTTGCGCACCAGGCGTGGCAACGCCGCCAGGCGGGCCGCTTCCAACAGGGCAATGCCCTCGCGCCGCAAGGCATTCAGTTGCGAGGCCGGCACGAACCATTGGGCCGCTGTATTCGACACGGTGATTTCGCGAGCCTCGAACAGACTGTTGCCAAGCTTGGCGAGCCCTTCACGCAACGCCTCGGCGGCGCGCTCTGGATGCTGGGCAGGCAGCTTCTCCAGCGCCAACGTGGCCTGCGCGCCGACGCCATCTTCGTCCACCAGCGACAGGACGAGTCCGTGCGCCCCCTCATCCAATGTCATCCACACTGCGATGCGACGCTCGGCGGATTTCTTCGTCAGCGCCTGTTCCCAGGCGTGGTCGCGATTGCGGCTGATCTCCTTGCCACCAGCCAGACCGGCCAGCGCACCGATGGCCTCGTTCGGCCACACGCGCCAACCTCCGCCACCCAGATCCTCGACGCGATTGGCCTGCACGCCGACGACCTCGCGCTTGTTCATGTAGTTGAGGCCATCGCCGTTGTGCAGCGGCACATCGGCCGTCATGTCGAATGATTGGCGATCGACCTTCGTCACCGTGCCGATGGCCACGCCAACGAACTTGGGCGAATCGAAAGCGCCGATGTCGCCCTGGCGGCCATTGACGAAATAATCGGTGGCGCTGCGGTTGAAGGTCTTGTCCGGATCGGGCATGAATGACAGCGCCGTGCGCCCGCTGGAGGCACGCGCCAGTGCGGGGCGCTCCTCCAGGATTTCGTCGAGCAACCGACGATAATGTCCGGTGATGTTCTTGACGTAGGCGGCGTCCTTGTAACGCCCCTCGATCTTGAACGAACGCACGCCTGCATCGATCAGCGCACGCAGGTTGACGCTCTGATTGTTGTCCTTCATCGACAACAGATGCTTGTCATACGCCACCACGCGCCCTTGGGCATCGCCCAATGTGTAGGGCAGACGGCAAGCCTGCGAGCATTCACCCCGATTGGCGCTGCGGCCAGTATGCGCGTGGCTGATGTAGCACTGGCCCGAAAAAGCCACGCACAGCGCGCCATGGATAAAGAACTCCAGCGTGGCGTCGGCCGCCTCATGAATTGCCTGGATCTGCGGCAGGCTCAGCTCGCGCGCCAGCACGATCTGCGAAAAACCGACGTCGGCCAGGAAGCGCGCCTTATCGACCGTGCGAATATCGGTCTGCGTACTGGCGTGCAACTGAATAGGGGGCAGATCCAGCTCGAGCAGCCCCATGTCCTGCACGATCAACGCATCGACACCGGCGTCGTACAGCGACCACACCAGTTTGCGGGCGGGCTCCAGCTCAGCATCGTGCAGGATGGTATTGAGGGTGGCGAAGATCCGCACGCGGTAACGGTGCGCGAATTCCACCAGGCCGGCGATATCCGCCACGCTGTTTTCAGCGTGCGAACGGGCGCCGAACGAAGGCCCGCCGATATAGATGGCGTCGGCGCCGTGCAGCACGGCTTCGCGGCCGATGTCGGCGGTCTTGGCCGGCGCGAGGAGTTCAAGATGGGGCGTGGTGGCCATATCGGGGTCGGTGCTTTATTGGCGAGGCCTGCTGGCACATCGCTCGGAACGCTGCGAAGGGTAGGCGCAGACGCCGCACCGGTCAAATCGTCGCCACCAAAAGAAACAGGCCGCAATAAGCGGCCTGTTCCAAGAGGCGCGGCGTACGGAAGATTCAATAGGCGCCGATAGCGCGCCTATTGTCACTCGCAGCCCCTGCGCCGAGGGATCTCCGCGCAGGGGCGTCCACATCATGCAAGCTCGTCAGTACCCCGTCGTCACGCCAAGGCCCGAGGGCAGCTTGCCCTTCAGATCGGAAGGCTTGTACGCCCCCTTATTGGTCCACAGCATCCAATCGAGACTGCTGGCGATGGTGCCGGACGCGTTGTCGCCGATCTGGATGAAGTTCCGCGACAGCAGCCAGGCTTTGCGCAAATCGGTACTGGACACCGTCGGCACGATCGGCGTGTCGCTGCCATCGGCGTAGATCGTCAAGGACCCGCTGCGCGGCCCGGTTAACACGATCGACACCTGGTAGATGTGCGGCACGCTCATATCGGCGATCGCCCCCTGCAAGGCAATCGTGCTGCTTTCTTCAAACTGATCGATGGCCACACCCGACACCGTATCGTTGCGCAACGTCATCACCACGCGCGAGCCATCATTGGTCTCGTTGCCCAGGCTCAGCTCAAGGTTCAGCAAACGGTTCGTATTGTCGTAGGTGGCACCCGCTGCCGGGCCAACACGCATCAGATAGGTCAGGTACTTCGGATAGGTCGTTCCCGTCGTCAGGATGGCCGGCGAGCGCACCAACCCACGATCGAGCGGCAGGATGGAGCGTGAGTCGACAAGCGTCGTGCCGTCGCCCTGGGCGGTGAAAATGTCATGGAAGTACACCGTACGGTTGAGCGAATCCAGCGTTGTGCCGGTGATCAGGGTGAAACGGTTGGGCGACGCATTCTGCGGCGTATCCTGCCCATCGTAGGTGCCCCAGGCCAGATCGGCCGGGATACTCGACGACGTGCTGCTGGACGCGCTGCTCGACACACTCGATGAACTGCTCGAACTGCTGGATACGCTGCTGGACGAACTCGACGATGCCTTCGGTGTGACCGTCACCGTCGCCGCCACGTCGAGATACGACAGCGTATGGCTGCTGGCATCGAATGCTTCAACGCGCACGGCGGTGCAGTAGTTGCCGGCCGCCAGACCCCTGGCGTCGATGTACGCCGTCGCGGTCGTCGAGTCGGAATAGATATTGGTGACCAGCCAAGTAGTGGCATTCACCCCGGGCGGCGGCAACAGTTTGAAGCCGGCAATGCTGGCGCTGTCGATCGACACCGTCACCGGTTTTGCCGCACTCAGCATGCCTTCGGTTACGCTGAAGCTCAGCTGCGTGGTGGACAGCGAAAAATGTCCGGTCGTGGCCGATGGGCTGGCAGCCGGGCAATTCGTCGGCGCGACGGAACTGGTCGAACTGCTGGATGAACTGGCAATTACCGACGACGATGCCGAACTCGAAGCCGCCGTGGCAGACGAAGGGCTGTCGCCACCACCGCCACCACCACCACAAGCAGCCAGCAAAGACAAAACAAAGCCCAGCCCGATCGAGGCGGGCAGCATCGAACGCTTCATGCGAATTCCCCCGGATTTTTTCTATTTGTACCGCGCCGATAGCGGGCGGCGAGGGAGTCTAGTCCTTAACAAGGTTTAACACCCCCGGCCCAAAAGGGCAAAACCTCCAATTTTGCGAGAACGCTTGTTTGAAACATTGCGACGCCAATGCGACGCTGTCGGGCTGGCGGTGACGCACTGCTTCGCATACGGCTGATCAGGGTCGGCGCGCTGCGTTACCATGCGCCCCATGGCGCCGATGCGCCCCAATTTTTGGAGACACCACCATGAGCAGCTTTACCAAAGTCATTCTGTTTACCGGCCAGGCAGGTCGTGCGGCCTTCCGTGAGGAATCGATTCCGCTGAACGAAGGCAATCCCAACGTCCAGCTGTCGTCCGTGATCGGCGCCAGCGGCGTGCAACTGCGCCACAGCCCGGTGGGTTTCACCAGCCAGGTTCACGTGACGGGTACGCCTCAATGGGTGTTTATCCTGCAAGGGGCGATGGAAATCGTCCTGCTCGACGGCACGACGCGCCTGTTCAAGGCGGGTGAACATTTCTATTCGGCCGACACGCTGCCTGAAGGCGCCACCTTCGATCCGCAGGTGCACGGCCACTGGAGCCGCCAGGTCGGCGACGAGCCGCTGGTGACGCTGTTCGTCAAAGACTGAGCCTGGGCGCCACGGCGCGGGGCACATTCCGCAAGGCCATGCAGATGCATGGCCTTTTTCGTATGGACCTCGCCGCCGTCAATCGTCACCGCCGACGATGGGCGTCTTGACGGTGGATGCGGGGGTGGGCAGGAAATGCGCTTCCAGTTGATGCAGCGCGCCGCCGATCAGGGCACCGAGCAGCACCTCAACGCTGCGCGACATGGCCGTCAACTGCGGGCTTTCGGCGGGCGAAGTCGTCAGCAGGACCAGCGGACAGGTCCACAGACACACGCGCAGCGTCGGACGACCGCTGGCGATGACGGCACAGATGCCGGCCGCCAGCGCCACCTGCAGGGTGAGCGGCAGCCAGGGGCCAAGAAACAGGTGCACCGCCAGCGCCACCAGGGCGCCGATCAAGGTGCCGGCGATCAAGGTGCCGGCGATGCGCCCGCTGACCTGCGCACGCGTCGCTTCGATGCGTTCCTGCGACACGATCAGCGCCGACATGGCCGCCCACACGGTGTGCGACAGGCCGAGCGCATCGGAGGCCCAGCATGCCAGCGCGGCAGATGCGGCGCAGCGCGCGACAAAACCTGCCAGACGAACGCGGTGGGCGGTCGCGACGCGGGCCAGATGCCATGCCATGACGGGGCTTTGGGAAAAAGAAGGCGCACAGTGTACGCCTGTGCGCCCATCGTCGCGCGGCCGCGTGGGCCAGGTGCCCGGCCTCAGACCTTGTGGTAGACCTTGGCGCCGGTACTGACGAACTCCACCGATTTCACCTCCATCCCCTTCTGCAGCGCGTCCTGCTCCGACACGCCCTGAGCGGCAGCGAAGTCGCGCACGTCCTGGGTGATCTTCATCGAGCAGAAGTGCGGGCCGCACATGGAACAGAAATGCGCCACCTTGGCGCCTTCCTGCGGCAGTGTTTCGTCGTGGTAGCTGCGCGCGGTATCGGGGTCCAGACCAAGGTTGAACTGGTCTTCCCAACGGAACTCGAAGCGCGCCTTGCTCATGGCGTTGTCCCGGATCTGGCTGGCCGGATGCCCCTTGGCGAGGTCGGCCGCGTGCGCTGCGATCTTGTAGGCGATGATGCCGGCCTTGACGTCATCTTTGTTGGGCAGGCCCAGGTGTTCCTTGGGCGTCACGTAGCACAGCATGGCGCAGCCATACCAGCCGATCTGCGCCGCGCCGATGGCGCTGGTGATGTGGTCGTAACCCGGCGCGATGTCGGTAGTCAGCGGCCCGAGCGTATAGAACGGCGCTTCGTTGCACCACTCCAGCTCAAGATCCATGTTTTCCTTGATCAATTGTTGCGGCACGTGGCCGGGGCCTTCGATCATCACCTGCACGTCATGGCGCCAGGCGATCTCGGTCAGTTCGCCGAGCGTCTTCAGTTCGCCCAGTTGCGCCTCGTCGTTGGCGTCCCAGATCGAGCCGGGGCGCAGGCCATCGCCAAGCGAAAAGCTCACGTCATACGCCTTCATGATGTCGCAGATGTCTTCGAAATGCGTATAGAGGAAGTTTTCCTTGTGATGCGCCAGGCACCACTTGGCCATGATCGACCCACCGCGCGAGACGATGCCGGTCATGCGGTTGGCGGTCAGCGGCACGTAGCGCAGCAGCACGCCGGCATGGATGGTGAAGTAATCCACGCCCTGCTCGGCCTGCTCAATCAAGGTGTCGCGGAAGATCTCCCAAGTGAGTTCTTCGGCCTTGCCATTGACCTTTTCCAGCGCCTGGTAGATCGGCACCGTGCCGATGGGCACCGGGCTGTTGCGCAGAATCCACTCGCGCGTTTCGTGGATGTTCTTGCCGGTCGACAGGTCCATCACGGTGTCACCGCCCCAGCGGATGGCCCAGGTCAGCTTGTCGACTTCCTCCTGAATGCTGGAGGTCACCGCGCTGTTGCCGATGTTGGCATTGATCTTGGTGAGAAAATTGCGGCCGATGATCATCGGCTCGGATTCCGGGTGATTGATGTTCGCCGGGATGATGGCGCGACCGCGCGCGACTTCGTCGCGGACGAATTGCGGCGTGATCACCTCCGGAATAGCTGCGCCGAAGCTCTGGCCGGGATGGCGGCGGCCCATGAAGGCGGCCATCTTCTCGCCGTTGGGGCCAGTGGCCTTGAGCGACTCGATGTAGGCGGCACGGTTGAGGTTCTCGCGAATGGCGATGAACTCCATCTCGGGCGTCACGATGCCGGCGCGGGCATAGTGCATTTGCGTGACGTTGGCGCCCGCCTTGGCACGGCGGGGGGTGCGGCGCAGGTTGAAGCGCAAGGCGTCGAGCGCCGCATCGGCCTCACGGCCACGGCCATACTCGGAACTGAGTCCGGGCAACACCTCGGAATCGCCGCGCGCATCGATCCAGGCGGCGCGCAGGCCCGCCAGGCCATTGCGCACGTCCACCCTGACCGCCGGGTCGGAGTAAGGCCCGGAACAGTCATAGACGAAGATCGGCGGATTCTGTTCGCCACCAAAGGCGGTCGGCGTGTCGGCCTGCGAGATTTCGCGCATGGGCACGCGGATATCCGGGCGCGAGCCGGCGATATAGACCTTGCGCGAGTGCGGCAGGGGCTGGATGGCGGCTTCGTCCACGTGGGCGTTCGAAGCGACGAATTTGTCGTTGGCGTTCATGGTGCAACCTCCGTTATGGGCGGGCGGGGAGGCAGCACGGACGAGCCCGAACGGGCGACGGCGTGATCTCGCTTTCCCTACGCCGGTATCACCCGGATCAGGTTCGAAGGGTATTTCTCACTGCACGCACCCAAGACATCCTGGCGCGGCAGACCCCCAGCGAATTGGCTGGCAAGGTACTCAAAAAAGGGTGTCTTGGCAACGAGACATTCAAGTTGGCGGCAGTTGCGGCCGAAAAGAAAAGCAAAGAACGATTGATCGACCCCAATGCTTGCCCGCTCCGCACTCGCCCTGTTGCTGCTGTGTTCCCTGCCCGCCTGGTCGGCCGACTGGCTGACGGTGGCCAGCGACCGCCTGCGCCGGGTGGAACTGGACCGGGCCAGCGTGCTCAAGGCCGAAAAAGGCACCAAGGTGGCCTGGGGGCGCATCGTGCTGTCCGACGCGCAGGCCAAACTGGCCGGCTACCGTGCCGTGCACGCCCTGAATCGCTACGACTGCGCGGCACGCACCTTTACCATCGTCAAACGCGAGTTTTTCGGCGACGATGACAACATGTTGCGCGAAGAATCCATCGACAATTCGCGCCCCATCAGCATCAAGGCCGGCACGGCGGACGACCGCTTTTTCTCCGAGGTCTGCCAGACCGGCGAAAAGGACAGCGCCGCCAAGGACGAGGCCAAGGCCCCCCGCAATGAGGCGCCGCCGCGCCAGAAAGAAGCGCTCCGCCCGCCCACCGTCAAGGCCTTGACCCAGATGGCCACCGAGGCCGAACGCCGCATCGCGGCCGTCCAGCGCGCCGAAGCCGGCGCCGCAGAGAACGACACCAAGGCACGCCCGCAGCGCGCTGCCCTGCCGCTCAATCCCGACGAGCCCCCGGCACCAGCGCGCGGCGCCCCCGCACGCAAAGCGGTCAATGAGATCCCACCGCCGGACACCTTCGCCTATCCGCGCCGCGCCGCGCCCCGGCCAGCGCCCAAAGCGATGGCAGCCAGCGCCACCGCGAACACCGCGGCGAGCACGCCGGCGATCCCGAGCGGGCCGCGCGAATGGAGTTACAGCGGCGAAGACGGCCCACAGCAATGGGCCGGCCTGTCGAGCGACTACGCGCGCTGCGGCAACGGCCAGCGACAATCGCCCATCGATCTGCGCGACGGCATCAAGGTTGACCAGCAACCCATCGCGTTCGACTACCGGCCGTCGTACTTCCGCATCACCGACACGGGCCGCACGATCCAGGTCGACTACGGTCCCGGCTCGACCATCAAGACCATGGGCCGGACCTATACGCTGACCAGCATCCAGTTCCACCAGCCGTCGGAAGAACGCATCGAAGGCCGTAGTTTCGACATGTCGGCGCATCTGATCCACCGTGACCAGCAGGGTCACGTCGCGGTGGTGGCGGTGCTGCTGCAGGAAGGCCCCGCCAACGACGCCTTACAGACGTTGTGGAACAACCTGCCGCTCGAACGGAACGACGCCTACCAGCCGGACAGTCCGATCGACGCCAATCGCCTGCTGCCCGAACAGCGCGGCTATTTCAGCTACATGGGATCGATCACCACGCCGCCGTGCACCGAAGGGGTGTTGTGGCTGGTCCTGAAGCAACCGGTCGACGTCTCACGCGAGCAGATCGACATCTTCGGGCGCTTCTACCGGGGCAATGTGCGCCCCATCCAGCCCACGGCCGGGCGAATCATCAAGGAATCGCGCTAGGGCTCACTCGGCGCGCTTGAGCAGGCCGATCAGCGCATCGCGCGCGGCTTGCTGGCGCACCGCACGGCGGTCGCCCTGGTAATGGCGCGTCACCGCCACCTGCGGCCCGTTGCGGGTCGACCAGGCCAGGCACACCGTGCCCACCGGCTTCTGCGCCGTGCCGCCGGCCGGACCGGCGATGCCGGAAATGGCCACGGCCACGTTGGCACGCGAATGCAGCAGCGCGCCGCTGACCATTTCGATGACGGTTTCTTCACTGACGGCGCCGTGATCGGCCAGGGTCTGCGGGCGCACACCGAGCAGCTCGATCTTGGCTTCGTTCGAATAGGTCACGAAACCACGTTCGAACCAGGCGCTGGAACCGGCGATTTCCGTCACCAGCGCGCTCACCAGTCCGCCGGTGCACGACTCGGCACTGGCCATGCGCCATCCGCGCGCGTCCAGCATGCGTCCCGTCTCAGCCGCCAGGCCCACCAACTCCTCGCTGAGCATTTTTCCCTCTTGCCGACCAACGAAAGACACAAGGATGCCCGAAAAGGCGATGCGCGGCGAGCGCCCCGGCGAGGTCTGACAGTTTGATCCAAGTCAATTCCAAGATCTGACGAGCGCGCGACCATTTCGGGTCACGCCTACTACATCTAGTTGTCTGAGAGCATATAACCACTATGAATAGTACCCATGCTCAAGGAGGCACGCAGGATCCAGTCCCCGGCGCGCCGCACTCGGTACGCAAGCGCGATGGACGCACGGCCCCCTTCGATCGCCACAAGATCGGCGCCGCCATCGCCAAGGCCGGTGCCGCCACCGGCGAGTTCGACGCCGAGCAGGCCGGCTCGCTGACCGACACGGTGTGCCGCGTCCTGGCCTATCGCTATCACGACGGCGCCCCGCCCATCGAACGCATCCAGGACGTCGTCGAGCAGACCCTGGTGGCGGCCGACTTCTTCCGGACCGCACGCGCCTACATCGTCTATCGCGAGCAGCACGCCAAACTGCGCACCGATCAGCGCGCCATGATCGACGCCATCGGCTCGATTTCGGAATACCTGTCGCAGAGCGACTGGCGCGTGCGTGCCAACGCCAACCAGGGCTATTCGCTGGGCGGCATGATTCTCAACATCTCGGGCAAGGTCGTCGCCAATTACTGGCTCAGCCACATCTATCCACCCGAAGTGGGCGAAGCCCACAAGAGCGGCGACGTACACATCCACGACCTCGACATGTTGTCCGGCTATTGCGCCGGCTGGTCGCTGCGCACGCTGCTGGTGGAAGGCTTCAATGGCGTGCCGGGCAAGGTGGAATCATCGCCCCCCAGGCACCTGGGGAGCGCCGTCGGCCAGATCGTGAACTTTCTCGGCACGCTGCAGAACGAATGGGCCGGCGCGCAGGCGTTCAGCTCGTTCGACACCTACATGGCCCCGTTCGTGCGCAAGGACCGCATGGACTACGCCAGCGTGCGCCAGTGCATGCAGGAACTGGTCTACAACCTCAACGTGCCCTCGCGCTGGGGTACGCAGACGCCGTTCACCAACCTGACCTTCGACTGGGTGTGTCCGCAGGATCTGCGTGAGCAGATTCCGTACATCGGCGGCGAGGAAATGCCGTTCTCCTACGGCGATCTGCAAGATGAGATGAATCTCATCAATCGCGCCTTCCTCGAAGTGATGATGACGGGCGATGCCAAGGGCCGCGCGTTCACCTTCCCGATCCCGACGTACAACATCACGCCCGATTTCGACTGGGAGCACCCCAACTGCGAATTGCTGTTCGAAATGACGGCCAAGTACGGCCTGCCGTACTTCCAGAATTTCGTGAACAGCGAACTGTCGCCGCACATGGTGCGCTCGATGTGCTGTCGCCTGCAGCTCGACCTGCGCGAATTGCTCAAACGCGGCAATGGTCTGTTCGGCTCCGCCGAGCAGACCGGCTCGCTCGGCGTGGTAACGATCAACTGCGCGCGACTGGGTCACCTGCATCGCGGCGACGAGGCGGCGCTCCTGTCGCGGTTGGACGAGTTGCTGGACCTGGCGCGCAACAGCCTCGAGATCAAGCGCAAGGTCATCCAGCGTCTCATGGACGAAGGGCTGTTCCCCTTCACCCAGCGTTATCTGGGCACGCTGCGCAATCACTTCTCGACCATCGGCATCAACGGTGTGAACGAGATGATCCGCAACTTCAGCCGCGACGCCCTCGACATCACCGACACCGAAGGCCAGGCCTTGGCGCTGCGCCTGCTCGAACACGTGCGCCGGCGCATGACCGAGTTTCAGGAAGAAACCGGCCACCTCTATAACCTCGAGGCGACGCCGGCCGAAGGCACCACTTATCGCTTCGCGCGCGAAGACAAGAAACGCTGGCCGGAGATCATCCAGGCCGGCTCCGCCGAGCATCCGTACTACACCAACTCGACGCAGTTGCCGGTGGGCTACACCGCCGACCCCTTCGAGGCCCTCGAACAGCAGGAACCCTTGCAAAGCAAGTACACCGGGGGCACCGTGCTGCACCTGTACCTGGGCGAGCGCGTGTCGTCGGCCTCAGCCTGCAAGGAAATGGTGCGCCGCGCGCTGTCGCGCTTCCGCGTGCCGTACATCACCATCACACCCACGTTCTCGATCTGCCCCAAGCACGGCTACCTGGCTGGCGAACATCCGTTCTGTCCGAAATGCGATGCGGAACTGCTCGCCAAGAAACGCCACGCCCAGGCCACGATCACCACGGAAAAGGAATTGTCATGATCCACGAAAGCCGCCAGGATCGCTTCGCGCCACACCCCGAACTGAAGGACGAAGAGCGCCAGCCCTGTGAAATCTGGACCCGCGTCATGGGCTACCACCGTCCCGTCTCGTCGTTCAATCGCGGCAAGCAAGGGGAGTTCTACGAGCGCCAGTATTTCAGCGAGACCGGCCGCTGCGGCAAGGCCTAGACCCTATGACGGACCACGCACAGCCGTGGCAGGATCGGTTGCGCGTGGCCGGTTTCCAGCCGTTTTCGACGGTGGACTGGCCCGGCACCATCGCCGCCGCCGTCTTCCTGCAGGGTTGCCCCTGGCGCTGCACCTATTGCCACAACCATGAACTGCAGGCACGCGGCACGCCGCCCGCACTGCGCTGGGCAGACGTCGAAGCCAAACTCGCCAAGCGCGTCGGCTGGCTCGACGGGGTGGTGTTCTCGGGTGGAGAGCCGACGGTGGATCGTGCCTTGCCGGAGGCCATCGCGCGCGTACGCGAAATGGGTTTCCGCGTCGGCCTGCACACCGGCGGCGCTTATCCGGACCGCCTCGCCAAACTGCTCGGCATGCTCGACTGGGTGGGTCTGGATCTGAAAACGGCGCCGGAACACTACGCCGCGCTGACCGGCGTGCCGGGCAGCGGCAACAACGCCTTCCACAGCGCCCACCTGGTGGCACGCTCGGGGGTCGATTATGAATTCCGACTGACGTATCATCCTGAGCTGATCACAGATGACACGGCGCGCCTGCTGGTGCGGTGCGCCGAAACCCTGGGCTGCAGGAAGTTCGTGATCCAGGAATTCCGCCCGACGCGCAATCCGGATGCGCAGGGGCTGGCCCGTGCGGTGTCGATCGCGCCGGCCTTGCTCGACGATCTGCGCGGCATACTGCCGCACATCGAAGTGCGTACGTCGAGCTGAGCTTTTTCGTGCGTGCGGGCCACCCCCGCGCGCATCAGGCGCCGCGTTCGATGCGATCAAAAATCTCGTCGATACGCGTGCGCACCTTGATCCACAGACCGGGAAAGGCTTCGCTCACCGGCTGGTTCATGGCCATCACCTGGGCGCGCTGCACGCCGTGGCGCCGCCACACATCCCCGTCGTTCGAAATATTGAGCAGCACCGGCATCAGCCGATCAATGGCATAGGCATAGCGCGCATCGGCGCTCTGGCCAGCGGTGAACTCGCGCCACAAGGCAGCCATCTCGCCCGCCGTATCGGCCGGCAGTGCCCCCAGCAACTGGTCGAGCGCCTGCTCTTCGGACTGGCTTGCGGCCTCCCGCGCGGCGTCATACAGAAAGGTGTCGCCGCAGACGATTTCGGGGATATCGTGCAGCAACAGCATGCGCGAGGCGCGTGCGGCATCCACCGGAAAAGCGCAGGCGCTGTGCAGCACCAGCGCCATGGTGGCCGCATGCCAACTGTGTTCGGCGGTGTTCTCCAAGCGCGCGCCACCAGCCAGGCCGTTGCGCCGCTCCACCAACTTGAGCCGATCGAGGGTCAGGACGAAATCCAGCAAGGCCTCGCTCATGACAGCACCCGCCATACGATCGCCAGCACCAGCAGCGAATAACCGGCGGCCAGCAAATCATCGAGCATGACCCCCATGCCATTCTTGAAGCGCGCGTCGGCCTGCTTGATCGGCCAGGGTTTGACGATGTCGAAAAAACGGAACACCACGACCCCGAGCAACTGCCACAGCCACGTCGCAGGCACCAGCCACAGCACCAGCCACACGGCCACGAATTCATCCCACACGATGGCGCCGTGATCGACGACACCGAGCGCCCGCCCGGTGCGGTCCACGAACAGGCCACCACCGAAAAAGCACGCCGTCAGAAAGAAAGCAAAGCTCAGATCGGTGAAATGCGGCGCCAGCAGACAATACAGCCCCCAGGCCAGAAACGAGCCAACGGTGCCCGGCGCCACCGGCGACAGGCCGCTGCCCAGGCCGAGGGACAGGAAATGCGCCGGATGAGACAGGAGCAGGCGCACGGTGGGCACCACCGGGCCGGATTTGAGCGTCAGGACCATAGTCAGGAAAAGTGATCGAAGCCGCGCGCGCTCAGCACCTGGCGCGAACCATCGGCGCGCGCCAGTTCGATGCGTGGGCTGCCCGCCTCGATACGTCCGATGCGGGCCAAGGGCAGCGCCAGACGCAGGGACAGTGCCTCGACCTGCGCGCGCTGCGCGACCGGCGCGGTAAATAACAATTCGTAATCGTCGCCGCCGGACAGAAACACCTCGCGCGCCAGCGCTTCATCGCCGCAGGCGGCCATCAACGGCGCCAGCGGCAAGTGTTCGTCGGACAACACGGCGCTTACGCCGGAGCGTTCGAGAATGTGCATCAAGTCGCCCGACAAACCGTCGGAAACGTCGAGTGCCGCGCTGGCCAAGAGCCGCAGACCGACCCCCAGCGCTACGCGCGGCGCGGGCCGCTGCAAGGCGCTCAGACAGCGCGCCCGCCATCCCGCGTCGAGCTGCACGGTTCCCTGCAACGCGCGCAGCCCCAGCGCGGCGAGGCCCGGCGCACCGGACACCCAGATGTCGTCGCCGGCACGCGCGCCGTCGCGCAGGATCGCCTGCCCCTGCGGCACTTCGCCAATGACGGTCGGGCACAGGTTGAGCGGCCCGCGCGTGGTGTCGCCGCCGACCCAATCGACAGCGAAGCCGGCGCAGCAGCTGTGAAAACCGCTGGCAAGCTCGGCCACCCAGTCATCGCGCACGCTCGGCAAGGACAGCGCCAGCAGCATCCAGCGCGGCTCGGCACCCATCGCCGCCATATCCGAGATATTCACTGCGGCCGCCTTCCACCCCAGCAGCTCGGGTTCGACGTCGGCGAAGAAATGCGTCCCCGACACCAGCATGTCGGTCGACACCACCATCTGCATCCCCGGCCGCGGCGAGAACAGCGCGCCATCGTCGCCCACCCCGAGATCGGTGTGCGATACAGTGCGCGTGAAGCGGCGGCGGATCAGATCGAATTCACCTGGCATGGGGCGGGCAGAGGTGGAAAGAAACAGGCCGGCGCGTGGCCGGCCTCGTGGCGCTTACTTGCCGCGCTGTTTGGCGGCGTGTTCGACCTCGACCTTGCGCAGGCGCACGGCCAGCTTGTCGAGCACACCGTTGACGAAGCGATGCCCGTCGGTGCCGCCGAACTCCTTGGCCAGCTCGATGGCTTCGTTCATGACGACGCGATACGGTGTTTCCAGGCGATGTGCAAACTCGTACGTCGCCAGCAGCAGGATGCTGCGCTCGATCGGCGAGATCTCATCGGCCGGACGATCCAGGAACGGCAGGAACTCGGCCTCCAGCGCCTCGACGTTGTCCGACGCGCCGCGCAACAGCGTGATCAGCAGCGGGCGGTCGGCGCGCGGATAGTCTTCGGCTTCGTGCGCCAGATGTTCTTCGACCATCGGGATCGAGTTGCCGCTCATGCGCCACTGATAGAGGCCTTGCATGGCCAGTTCACGCGCGATGCGACGCGAAGACTTCTTGTTGTCCTTGGCGGTGTTGTCGTTCATCAGCGCAGTACCTTGAGCAGATTGGCCATCTCGATGGCGCAGGCGGCGCATTCGCGCCCCTTGATGTCCATGCGCACCAGCGCCTGGTCGTCGTTCTCGGTGGTCAGCACGCCATTGGCCATGGGGATGCCGGTGTCCAGCTGCACACGGGTGATGCCGGCGGCCATCTCGTTGGAGACGACTTCGAAGTGATACGTGTCACCGCGGATGACGGCGCCCAACGCCACCAGCGCGTCGAATTTGCCGCTGGCGGCCATGGTTTGCAGCACCAGCGGGATTTCCAGCGCGCCCGGCACGGTGGCGATGCGGACGTCGGCGGCGGCCACGCCGCGCGCCGCCAGTTCGGCCACGCAGCCGGCCAGCAGGCCGTCGCCGATATTGCTGTTGAAGCGCGCCACCACCACGCCGATGCGCAGGCCGGCACCGTCGAGGTTGGGGGCGATCTTGGGGATGTTCGGATGAAGAGCCATGAGTATCTTATTGTGTGAATGTCATTCTTGTTCGGGGCCGGCGTGGCCGGTGACCTCGAGGCCGAAGCCGGTCATGCTCGGCATGCGGCGCGGCGCCGACAGCAGGCGCATGCGGCCGACGCCGAGGTTGCGCAAAATCTGCGCGCCGATGCCGAAAATGCGCGGATCCCACTTGGCGGCCGGGCGCAGGGCCTCGGATTCGACGCCGAGCGAAGCCAGCACTTCGTTGGCGGTCTCGGGGCGGCGCAACAGGATCAGCGCGCCGTTGCCGTGCGCGGCGATGCGGCGCAGCGATTCGTCGATGCTGAAGGTATGGCGGCCCGAATCCGGGTCGATGAAATCGAGCACCGATACGGGTTCATGCACACGGACCAGCGCTTCGGTTTCGGGGCGGATGTCGCCGCGCGACAGGGCCAGGTGAACCTCGCCCGAACTGCGATCCGCGAAAGCCGACAGCGTGAATTCGCCATGCACCGTCGGCACGGTCTTTTGCGCCACGCGCTCGACCAGCGATTCGGAGGCGCTGCGGTAGTGGATCAGGTCGCGGATGGCGCCGATCTTCAGACCATGCAGGGCGGCGAACTCGACCAGATCCGGCAGGCGCGCCATGGTGCCGTCTTCCTTGAGGATCTCGCAGATCACCGAGGCCGGCTCCAGGCCGGCCAGGCGGGCCAGATCGCAGCCGGCTTCGGTATGGCCGGCGCGCACCAGCACGCCACCGGGGCGTGCGGTGATCGGGAAGATATGGCCCGGCTGCACGATGTCCTGCGGGCGGGCGCCGCGCGCCACTGCCGCTTTGACGGTGCGGGCACGGTCCTGCGCCGAAATACCGGTGGTCACGCCCTCTGCCGCTTCGATGGAAACCGTAAAGGCGGTCGAAAACGGGCTGCGATTGTCGCGCGCCATCTGCACCAGCCCGAGCTGGCGGCAGCGTTCTTCGGTCAGCGTCAGGCACACCAGGCCACGACAGTGCGTGACCATGAAGTTGATCATCTCGGGCGTGATGTGCTCGGCCGCCACCACGATATCGCCTTCGTTCTCGCGGTCCTCGTCGTCGATGAGGATGACCATGCGCCCGGCGCGGATGTCTTCGACGATGGCCGGGATGGGACTCAGCGTGCAGCTCATTGGGCGGACTCCCGTTGCCACTCGAGCATGCGCTCGACATGGCGCGCGATGAGATCGACTTCGAGATTGACGCGGGCGCCGGCCACCAGGTGCTTGAGCGTGGTGACTTCGACCGTGTGCGGAATCAGGTTGATTGAAAAATCGGAACCCCGTACCCAATTGACGGTCAAGCTCACGCCATTGACGGCGATCGAGCCCTTGCGGGCAATGTAGCCGGCCAGGGCCTGGGGCGCGCGGATCACCAATTCGTGGCTTTCGGCCACCGGGGTGAAGGACAGCACCTCGCCGGTGCCATCGACGTGGCCGCTGACGAGGTGGCCGCCGAGGCGATCGGACAGGCGCAGCGCCTTTTCGAGGTTCAGCGGGCCGGGGGACTCCAGTCCGATGGTGCAGTTGAGCGTCTCGCGCGAGACATCGAACTGCAGCGTCGCGCCTTCGATGGCAACCACCGTCAGGCATACGCCGTTGCAGGCGATGGAGTCACCCAGGACCACATCGGACAGGTCCCAGTTGCCGGTATCGACGGCAAGACGCACGCCATCCTGCAGGGGCGAGACGTGAGCAATGCGACCCATGGTCGCGACAATTCCGGAAAACATGTGGAGAGTCAAATGCTTGGGATGAGGGAAAAACACCGCGATTCTACGCCAAAGCGGGCGGCCCCGCCCCTGCCACGAGTGGGCAGGAACCATGGTGTAACATCGCAGACCCGACGCGTTGCCGTCGCTCTCCGGACGAGGTAGGCCCATGGTGCCGCATCTGAAGACCGCGCTGACCGGGCCCTTGCAGGACCTGGAGAAGTGCTTCCTGGACAACTCCACCACCATCGAACAGTGGTTCCGCGCCCAGTGGCGCGAGCATGTGCCACCCTTCTACGGCTCGGTGGATTTGCGCAATAGTGGTTACAAGCTCGCCCCGGTCGACACCAATCTGTTCCCCGGCGGCTTCAACAACCTGTCGCCCGAATTCCTGCCCCTGTGCGTGCAGGCCGCCCAGAGCGCCATCGAGCGCATCTGCCCGGAAGCCAGCAGCATCCTGCTGATCCCGGAAAACCACACGCGCAATACGTTTTATCTGCAGAACGTCGCCCGCCTGGTGACCATCCTCGGCCATACCGGCCTGCGCGTGCGCGTGGGGTCTCTGTTGCCGGACATCACCGTGCCGACGCCGATCGAACTGCCCGACGGCAACAGCCTGCTGCTCGAACCCCTGGTGCGCCGTGGCAAGCGCCTGGGCGTGGACGGTGCCGATCCGTGCGCCATCCTGCTCAACAACGACCTGTCGGCAGGCGTACCGGACATCCTCCAGGGGCTCGAAGGCCAGTGGGTGATCCCGCCCCTGCACGCCGGCTGGGCCACGCGCCGCAAGTCACAACACTTTGCCGCCTACGATTTCGTGGCCAACAAGTTCGCCGACATGCTGGGCATCGACCCCTGGCTCATCAACCCGTACTTCGCCACCTGCGGGCAGATCAACTTCCATGAACGCACCGGCGAAGAATGCCTGGCCACCCAGGTCGACGGGCTGCTCACGCGCATGCGCAAGAAATACGCCGAGTACGGCGTCACCGAAGCGCCCTTCGTCATCGTCAAGGCCGATGCCGGCACCTACGGCATGGGCGTGATGACGGTGCACGACGCCAGCGACGTGGTGGGGCTCAACCGCCGCCAGCGCAACAAGATGAGCGTCATCAAAGAGGGCATGCAGGTCAGCGAAGTGATCATCCAGGAAGGCGTATCAACCGTCGAAACCGTCAATGGCGGCGTCGCCGAGCCCGTCGTCTATATGATGGATCACTACGTGGTGGGTGGCTTCTACCGCGTAAACAGCGATCGTGGCCGCGACGAAAACCTCAATGCGCCCGGCATGCACTTCGAGCCCCTGAGCTTCCAGTCGCCCTGTTCGATGCCCGACTGCAAGCAATCGCCCGATTCGCCGCCCAACCGTTTCTATGCCTATGGCGTCATCGGCCGCCTGGCCCTGCTGGCGGCGGCGGTCGAACTGGAACAGACGGCGCCCGTGGCGGCCGCCACGGAGGTCAGCGCGTGAACATCGCTTTCATCGTCGATCCACTGCCCAAGCTCAAGGCGTACAAGGATTCGTCCGTCGCCATGATGCGGGCGGCCGCCGCGCGCGGCCACACCGTGTATGCCATCGGCCGCGACAGCCTGATCGCCCGCGACGGCCGCGTGCTGGCCCAGGCCGTACCGCTGACCCTTCGTGAGGACGATCACGCCTGGTATCAGGCCGGCGACCCGGCGCAGCACGCCCTGACTGCGTTCGATGCCATCCTCATGCGGCAGGACCCGCCCTTCGACGCCGAATACGTAGCAGCCACCTGGCTGCTCGAGCGTGCCGTGCGCCAGGGGGCGCGCGTCTTCAACGACCCGCGCGCCATCCGCGATCATTCCGAAAAGGTGTCGATCCTCGAGTTTCCGCAGCACACGCCGGTGACGCTGGTGGCACGCGCCGCCGCCGACCTGAACGCCTTCATCGACGAGATGGGCGATGTCATCCTCAAGCCGCTCGATGGCATGGGCGGCATGGGCATCTTCCGCGTACGGCGCGACGACCCCAATCGCAACGCCATCATCGAAACGCTGACCGATCTGGGCATGCGCACCATCATGGCGCAGCAGTACCTGCCTCAGATCAGCGAAGGCGACAAGCGCGTGCTGCTGGTCGGCGGCGAAGTCATTCCCTATGCGCTGGCGCGCATTCCGATGGCGGGCGAGACGCGCGGCAATCTTGCCGCCGGCGGCCGCGGCGTGGCCATGCCGCTGACGCCGGCCGAGCGCGCGGTGGCCGAGGATCTGGCGTCCACATTGTGGGCACGCGGGCTGCTGATCGTCGGCCTGGACATGATCGGCGGGCGCCTCACCGAGATCAACGTCACCAGCCCCACCTGCATGGTCGAAATCGCGCAGCAGACCGGCTTCGACACCGCCGCACGCGTCATCGCCGCGCTCGAAGCGCGCTAGCCCCGCGGCAACCCGCCGCGCCTATGCCATCGACGTATGGCGATGGTCGCGGCGGTCCTCTTGGCCGTACAGACCAAAGGGCGATTTCGATGCCGTCGCAGTGAGCCGGCGCTTAATTTAGCTACAGTCCGATAACCTGCGGCCTGTATTTATTCATCATGTTTTCGACCCTCTTCCCGACCTCGGAGAACGCCCGTGCTGGCGGTTCTTGCGCGCCGCTTTGACGCCGGCGCGCAGGCGCCGCGCGCCGTGCGCATCGAGGCGCAGGGCGGCGCCTTGCTGCTCCACGACACGCGCGCCGAGGCGCTGTTCCTGGATGAAGTCGGTCTGAGCGACCGGGCCAGCGGCGTGCCGCGCCTGTTGCATCTGCCCGACGGCGGCGTATGCGAAGTGGACGACGTCGAAGCCCTCGATGAAGTGCTGGCGCGTGCACGGCGCGAAGAGCGCTCGGCGCGGCGCAAGCGCTGGTTCAAGGCAGTCGCCTTCACGCTGGCTTCGATCCTGTGCATCGGGCTGCTGGCCTGGCGCTGGGCCACGCCGGCGGCGGCCGACGTGCTGGCCGAACGCATTCCGGGCAGTTGGGTCCGCGCCGCCTCGGCCCACACGCTGGGCCTGCTCGATCAGGAAACCCTGCGGCCATCCCGGTTACCCATCGAACGCCAGACGACTCTATCGAACCTGTTCGCCGGCATGCGCGCGCCCGCCGGCGCGCCCCCCTATCGGCTGCTGTTCCGCCATGGCGGCTCGGCCGGCGCCACCGTCATGTCGCTGCCCAGCGGCGACATCATCGTCACCGACGAACTGGTCGAATTGATGAACGACGATCGCGAGATCCTCGCCATGCTGGCCCACGAGCTGGGACACCTGCGTTACCAGCATTCCCTCAAGCGCGCGGTGAATCACACCGCACTGGCCAGCGCCATGGCCAGCGTATG
Source organism: Rhodocyclaceae bacterium (assembly GCA_047605765.1). Taxonomy (GTDB): domain Bacteria; phylum Pseudomonadota; class Gammaproteobacteria; order Burkholderiales; family Rhodocyclaceae; genus JBGVSA01. The sequence goes on along the minus strand of JASGFB010000014.1, from coordinate 10,962 downwards.
GGGCGACCCGGACGCCGGCGCCGCCGCCCTGGCCGAAGGCATGCTGCAATCGGATTGCCCATTGGATTTCGAGCGCGCCGCCGACGACTTCGCGGTCGCCATGCTGCGCGCCAACGAGATGGACGACACGGTGTTGATTCGCGCCCTGCAACTGCTGGCAGCACAGCCTCCGCGTGACGCCAGCCTGCCCCCCTTCGAACGGCCCAGCCAGTTCTTCGCCGCCCGCATCGAGGCGCTCACCGCCTGAACGACCCTTTGCGGCGCATGGCCGCAAATGCAATCACGCTTCCCACGACTGCTGCACCGCCACATCCGGCGCCGGAAGGCGCGCGTCGAAGTGGTACAGTAAAAGGCGGCTCGCATCTGCCCACATGGACAGGCCAGAAATGCCTGACTTACTGATCAGTCTCAAGCCCGAGGGAAAGAATGATTGGCATCTTCCTGCTGACCCACGGCACATTGGGCGAATCGCTCATCCAATGCGCCTGTCACGTACTCAATCGGCGTCCCCGACAGCTGGCTCAGTTGGGCGTGTCCGCGCAGGATGATCCACTCGATCTGCTTCCCACCGCCCAGGACTGGCTGTCCGGGGTCGACACCGGCAGCGGTGTGATCCTGCTGACGGACATCTTTGGCGCCACGCCTTCCAACATTGCGATGAAACTCATCCAGCCCGGACGGGTGGAAGGCATTGCCGGCGCCAACCTGCCGATGTTGCTGCGCATATTGACCTATCGTGACAAGCACGATATTGACACCGTGATCCAGAAAGCCATCGCCGGAGGTTGCGATGGCGTTCTACATATGAAGGGAGGAAACCTCTAATGCCGCGCGCGGAAGCTGAAATTGCCAACAGACTGGGCCTGCACGCACGGCCATCGGCCAAACTCACGCAACTGGCCACACAATTCCAAAGCGACGTCTGGCTCGAACGCCAGGGCCGTCGCGTCAATGCCAAAAGCATCATGGGCGTGATGATGCTGGCCGCCGCGCAGGGCACGCGTCTGACCGTCGAAACCGAAGGCGACGACGCGGAAGAAGCGCTCAAGGCCATCGTCGAACTGATCGCCAGCAAGTTCGGCGAACGCGAATAACCGGGATATCGTCCCTTCGATCGCTGCGCCCTTGTGACAGGGCGCGCGCCGGGCGGACAATCGACGCAGGCGACGCGCCGTCACGGTGTACGCCTGCCGTGCCGTTTATTTGAACCCTCCGCAGCCGCATAGAGAGACCACATGCCATTCGTCATCCACGGGCTGCCCGTTTCGCAAGGAATCGCCATCGGCCAGGCGCACCTGGTCTCGCATGCGCTGCTGGAGGTCAATCACTTCCTGATCGCCCCGCGCCACGTCGACAATGAAATCGCGCGCCTGCGCGATGCGGCCACCACCGTGCGCACCGAGCTGCGCGCCCTGCGCGCCACGCCGACCTCGGCACAGTCCGAGGTCTCGGCCTTCGTCGATCTGCACACCATGCTGCTGGATGACCCCTTGCTGGTCGAAGCGGCGGCCCGCCTGGTAGCCGAGCGCCGCTGCAATGCAGAATGGGCGCTGGTGCAGCAGATGGAGCATCTGCTCGAGGAATTCGACGTCATCGAGGATGCCTACCTGCGCGAACGCAAGGCCGACGTCATCCAGGTCGTCGAGCGCATCCTCAAAGTCCTGCTCGGACATCCTGGTCAGGTGCCCAAGCGCAAGGACAAGGATAAGGACAAAGACAAGAATCTCGACCTCGGCACCATCGTCGTCGCTCACGATCTGTCGCCGGCCGACACCATCCATTTCAAGGACAACCAGATCGCCGGCTTCGTCACCGACGTCGGTGGCGCCACCTCGCACACCGCCATCGTGGCGCGCAGCCTGGGCATCCCGGCGGTGGTCGGCCTGCGCCACGTGCGCGCGGTGATCCGCGAAGACGACGTGATCATCATCGACGGCGCCCGTGGCGTGGTCATCGTCGACCCGGACGAGCGCGTGCTGGAGGAATACCGCCTGCGGCGCAGCGCGCGCGAACTGGAACGCTCCAAGCTCAAGCGCCTGCGCAGCATGCGCGCCTCGACGCTCGACGGCGAATCGGTGTCGCTCTACGCCAACATCGAGCTGCCGCGCGACATCACCCAGGCGCGCGAGGTCGAAGCCGACGGCGTCGGCCTGTTCCGCACTGAATTCCTGTTCATGAACCGTGACGAGCTGCCCGATGAAGACGAGCAGTTCGAGGCTTACCGCACGGTCGCCAAGGCCATGAGCGGCAAGCCGGTGACGATCCGCACCCTCGACATCGGCGCTGACAAGACGCTCAACTCGGGCGGCCCGCGCACCGAGATCAATCCCGCCCTGGGCCTGCGCGCCATCCGCTACAGCCTGTCCGAGCCGCAGATGTTCCTGACCCAGCTGCGCGCCATGCTGCGTGCCTCGGTCTACGGCAAGGTGCAGATCCTGCTGCCGATGCTGTCGCACGCGCACGAGATCCAGTCGGCGCTGACCGCGCTGGCAGTGGCCAAGGCGCAGTTGAAGACCGAGAAGATCAAGTTCGACGACAACGTGCCGGTGGGCGGCATGATCGAGGTGCCCGCCGCCGCGCTGGCGCTGGGCATGTTCGTCAAGCGTCTGCAGTTTCTGTCGATCGGTACCAACGATCTGATCCAGTACACGCTGGCCATCGACCGCGTCGACGAAGCCGTGGCGCACCTGTTCGACCCGCTCCATCCGGCCGTGCTGCGGCTCATCGCCCAGACCATCCAGACCGGTACCCGCGCCGGCCTGCCGGTCTCGGTGTGCGGCGAAATGGCAGGCAATCCGGCCTACGCGCGCCTGCTGCTGGGGATGGGCCTGCGCCAGTTTTCCATGCAGTCTTCGCAGATCCTCGACGTCAAGCAAGAGATCCTGCGGGCCGACGCCACCGACGCGGCCGCCAAGGTGGCGCGCATCCTGCGTCAGGATGAACCGGACAAGATCCGCGAGGCCGTCGAGCGGCTGTGACGCTGACAACGCACACAAACACAGGGCGCCATCGGCGCCCTTTTTTCATGCAGCGTAACAGTGGCTCAGCGGGCGCGACGCGCGTCCCATGACAAGGCCCCGGCGCCGTTGGCCGCCAGGATCAGAAAGCCGCCCGCCATGGCGATGTTCTTCATGAAGTTGACCTGCTGGCCCTGGTCGCCGAAGTTGGCATGGAACAACACCGCCGACAGCACGCAGAACAGGGCGAACAGCCAACCCAGGATGCGCGTCTGCACGCCGATGACGAGGGCGATGCCGCCGAGCAGTTCGAGGGCGATGGTGGGCCACAGCAACAGGGTCGGCACGTTCATGGCCTGCATGTAGCCGGCAGCACCCTCCGGGTGCATCAGCTTGCCCCAGCCGGATACGATGAAGATCAATGCCAGACCGATGCGGCCGAGCAGCGAGACGATGCCTTGCGTTTCCATGGAGTGCTCCGAGAAGTCATTGAGAGTGAGCGCACTCTACGTGGCTTCAAAAATGGAATAAATCCGCCGCTGCGGGAATCATCGTTCCATTTTCAACACCAATCATGGCTTCGTCGCCGGGGCGCTCACAACGGCGACGCGAGCTTCTTCTCCATGAACATAGCCGTCCCCAGCGCCGGGTCCAGCTCATAAGCGGCAAAACCGTAGCGCGTGTACAGGCTGCGCGCCGACGCGTTGTGGGTGAGCACTTCCAGGGTCATCTTGCAGCAGCCGCTGTCAAGCGCGGCGCCTTCGGCGGCCGCCAGCAGCAGGCGGCCCATCCCGCGTCCGCGCCAATCGGCGTGCACCACCACGTCATGGATGTTCAGCAGAGGCTTGGCCGAAAAGGTCGAAAAGCCGGTGAAGCAATTGATCAGGCCCACCGGCTTGGTGCCGGCCCAGGCAATGAACGCGACGAAGCCAGGCCAGTCGGTCAGGCGACGCACGAGGTGTTCGTGCGCATAGGCGGACAAGGGCTCGCCGCCCCCTTCGTGGCTGGCGGCGTAGTGATCTAGGAGAAAAACCAGCGCGTCGGCGTCTTGCGCCTGGCGCAGGTCCACGCGGCGCAGTTCGAGATCGGAAGCAGTCAACATGAGGGAAGAAACCGAGGGCAAACAGGGGAGGCAGGCGCCATGTTCTCACATCGGCCCCTTTGACATCACGGCCGCCGTAGCGATAATGAAGCCTTGCGCCGATTTGACTCAGCTTGCGGGCGCCATACAAATACGGCTAAAGCGGGTGGGAGAGTCATCAATTCAAAGCCCAGTCGCTGAAGTAGTCCGACTGGGCTTTTTGCATTGAACGAACACATGTCATCTCCTGGAAACGTCGGCAACGTCACCCCGAGCCGTGCGCATTTCTCGGCGCCCCTGGCGCTCAAGAGCGGCGGCATTCTTCCCCAATACGACCTGGTCTACGAGACCTACGGTACGCTCAACGCGGCACGCTCCAACGCCGTGCTGGTGTGCCACGCCCTGTCAGGCTCGCACCACGTCGCCGGCACCTACGGCGACGACCCCAAGTCGCGCGGCTGGTGGGACAACCTGGTCGGCCCCGGCAAACCGCTGGATACCGACAAGTTCTTCGTCATCGGGGTGAACAACCTCGGCGGCTGCTATGGCAGTACCGGCCCGATGTCCATCGATCCGGCCACCGACCAGCCGTGGGGATCGAGCTTCCCCTTCGTGACGGTCGAAGACTGGGTCGATTCGCAGGCGCGCCTGGCCGATCTGCTCGGCATCGACAGCTTCGCCGCCGTGCTGGGCGGCAGCCTGGGCGGCATGCAGGCGCTGGCGTGGACCCTGCGCTATCCGGCACGCGTGCGCCACGGCATGGTGATCGCCGCCGCGCCCAAGCTGTCGGCCGAGAACATTGCGTTCAACGAAGTGGCACGCCAGGCCATTCTGACCGATCCGGATTTTCATGGCGGCGACTACTACGCGCACGGCGTGGTGCCGGTGCGCGGCCTGCGCCTGGCGCGCATGATCGGGCACATCACCTACCTGTCCGATGACGCCATGAACGACAAGTTCGGGCGCCGCCTGCGCCATGGCGAGCATCGCTATCACTTCGACGTCGAATTCGAGATCGAGTCGTACCTGCGCTACCAGGGCGACAAGTTCGCAACCTTCTTCGACGCCAACACCTACCTGCTCACCACCAAAGCGCTCGATTACTTCGATCCGGCGCTGGCGCACGACGGCAATCTGTACGCCGCCCTGTCCGCCGCGCAGGCGCGCTTTTTTATCGCTTCGTTCTCGACCGACTGGCGCTTCTCGCCGGCCCGCTCGCGCGAGCTGATGTTCGCCCTGTTGCACAACGGCCGCCATGTCACCTACGCGGAACTCGATTCTTCCGCCGGTCATGATTCGTTCCTGCTGGCCGACCCGCATTACCACGCCGCGTTGCGCGCGTACTTTGCCAACATCGAGGTGTGAAAATGGTGCCGCTGACTTCCGAAGTACGTTTCGACTTTGACGTCATCACGCGATGGATCGCCGACGGTGAGCGCGTGCTCGACCTGGGTTGCGGCGATGGTGCCCTGCTGGCCCACCTGGGGCAGACGCGGCGCGTGCTGGGCTACGGCATCGAGCACGACACCACGCGCATGGTGGCCTGTATCGGCCGTGGCCTCAACGTGTTGCAGATCGACCTCGAACAAGGCCTGGCAGGATTCGAGAACGGCCAGTTCGATCACGTCATCATGAGCCTCTCGCTGCAGGCCGTGCACAACACCGAGGGCATCCTCGACGAGATGCTGCGCGTGGGCCGCGAGGCAGTGGTGAGCTTCCCCAACTTCGGCTACTGGCGCCATCGCGTGTCGATCGCCGAGGGCCACATGCCGGTCTCCGACAGCCTGCCGTACCAGTGGTACAACACGCCCAACGTCCGCTTCTTCACGATGGCCGACTTTGAACAGTTGTGCGAACAGCGCAGCATCGCCGTGCTCGAACGCGTGGCGTTCGACGAGGACCGCGAGATCAGCATCGATCCCAACAACTACGCCAGCGTCGCCATCTACCGTCTGGGCCGTAACGCCTGACGCGCGCCGGCCGGGCCCATCGTCACGGCGCCGGGGTGGCGCCCTGGGCGATGCGGCCCATCTCGGCCGCCACACCGTCCCAGCCGCCGCCGAGCGCCTTGATCAAGGTCACCGCCGCCGTATAGCGGCGGCCCAGCAACTGGTAGGCCGAGCGTTCGCTGGTGTTGGTGGTGGTCTGCGCCACCACCACGTTGACGTAGGTCGTCATGCCAGCCAGATATTGGTTCATGGCAATGCGCTCGGCTTCGCGCGCCGCCCGCACGGCACGCTCCTGCACAACGAACTCTTCGCCGTAGACGCGCAAGGCCACCAGGTTGTCCTCGACCTCCTGCAGGCCCGCCAGCACCGTTTGCCGATATTGCGCCACCGTGGCGTCATAGCTGGCGCGTGCCTGCTGCACCTTGGCATCGCGCGCCCCGCCGTCGAACACCGTTTCAGCCAGCGTACCGCCCACCGCCCACACGCGATTGGGCAGACTCAGCCAGTTGCCCAAGGTGCTGGCCGAAAAACCGGCGCTCGCCGACAGCGACAACTTCGGATAGTAGGCCGCCTGCGCCACGCCGATCTCGGCATTGGCCGCCGCCATGCGCCGTTCCGCCGCCGCGATGTCAGGCCGGCGTTCGAGCAATTGTGACGGCAGGGCCGCCGGCAGCGTCGGCAAGGTCGGTGACAGCACGCCTTCGGGCAGGCTGAAATCGGCCGGCGCCTTGCCGATCAGAATGGCGATGGCATGTTCGTACTGCGCGCGCGACACGCCCAGATCGATCAGGCTGGCGCGCGCCGATTCGAGTTGCGCCTGCGCCTGGGCCACGTCGGCCTGGCTCACCAGCCCGGCAGCACGCTGGTTCTGGGTGACCTTGAGCGAGCGCTCGTAGCCCTCCACCGTATTGCGCTGCAGCTTGTGATAAGCGTCCGTCACGCGCAGTTGGAAGTACGCCTGCACCAGTTGCGCCTCGGCCGCCAGGCGCACCGCAGCCAGCGTGGCCGCGTTGTATTGGGCCGTCGCCCGGTCCCCCTCCACGCTGCGCGCCACCTGCCCCCACAGATCCGGCACCCAGGAGGCATCCAGCGCGTTGAGCCTGTCGCTGTCGCCGATGCTGGCGGCGCGGCTGCTGCTGGTCGAACGCGCGCGCTGCAGCGAACCGTCGATGCTGACCGTCGGCGTATACGCGGCTTCGGCCGCCGCCACCGCCGCACGCGCCTGACGGTACTGCGCCAGCGCCGCCTGCACGTTCTGGTTGGCTGGTCCGACCTGGTCGGCCAGGGCATCCAGCGCGGCATCATCGAACACCCGCCACCAGCGGCCACGCGGCGCCGTGTCGGCGGGCTGGGCGGTCTTCCAGTCGGGGGCCTCTTTGTAGGCGGTGGACACCGGCGCGCTCGGACGCACGTAGTCCGGCCCCACGGTACAGGCCGTCAGGACGCCGGCCAGCGCCAGCGCAATCAGAGTCAGAGGTGCTTTCATGCTGCGGTGTCCGGCAAAGATCGCGTCATCGCCCGCGCCTGGCGCCGCTGTGCATGCCACAGGCGGAAACGGTCGAGATAGAGGTACACCACCGGCGTGGTGTAGAGCGTCAGCAATTGCGACAGCAGCAGGCCGCCGATGATGGCGATGCCCAGGGGCCGGCGCAGTTCGGCGCCATCGCCGGCGCCAATCGCCAAAGGCACGGCGCCGAACAGCGCCGCCAGCGTGGTCATCAGGATCGGACGAAAACGCAGCGTGCACGCTTTGAGAATGGCCTCACGCGCGGACAGACCTTCGTTGCGTTCGGCCGCCAGCGCGAAATCGATCATCATGATGGCGTTCTTCTTGACGATACCGATGAGGAGCAGTACGCCGATCAACGCGATGATCGAGAACTCGGTGTGCGACAACAGCAGCGCGATGAGCGCCCCCACACCGGCCGACGGCAGCGTGGACAGGATGGTCAGCGGGTGCACGTAGCTTTCATAGAGAATGCCCAGCACGATGTACACCGCCAGGATGGCGGCGCCGATCAGCCAGGGCAGGCTCTTGAGCACAGCATCGAAGACCTTGGCCGTACCCTGGAAGGTGCCGTGGATGGACGTCGGCACGCCGATCTTCCCCATGGCGTCGACGATCGCCGCCTGCGCCTGCGACAGCGACACGCCGGCGCTCAGGTTGAACGACACGGTGGTGGCGGCAAAGCCGCTCTGGTGATTGACCCCCAGCGAGGTATACGTCGGCACGTAGCGCGCGAAGGCCGAGAAGGGCACCACCTCGTCGCGCGAGTTGACCACGAAGAGCTGATCGAGCGCTTCCGGCCCCTGGCGATAGGCCCCGTCCACTTCCATGACGACGCGATATTGATTGAGCGGCCGGTAGATGGTCGATACCTGGCGCTGTCCGAAGGCATTGTTGAGGGCCGCGTCCACCACGCGCGCGTTGAGCCCGAGCCGCGCCATGGCGTCGCGATCGAGATCGATGCTCATCTGCAGCCCCTTCTCCTGCTGGTCGGTGTTGACGTCCTCCAGTTCGGGCAGGTTCGACATCGCCACGCGCACCTTGGGCTCCCAGGCGCGCAGCGCCTGCAGATCGTCGGCCTGCAGGGTGTACTGGTACTGCGCGTTGGCCTGACGGCCCCCCACGCGGATGTCCTGCACGGCCTGCAGGAACAGCTTGGCGCCGGGTTCGCGGTCGAGCTTGGCGCGCAGGCGATCGATCACCTGCTGCGCGCTTTCGTGGCGCTCGGTCAGTGGCTTGAGCTGAATGAACATCGAGCCGCTGTTGGTACGCGCCCCCCCGGTAAAGCCGGTCACGCTGTCGACCGCCGGATCGGCCTGCACGATGCGCATGAAATCTGCCAGCTTGCCCCGCATGGCCTGGAACGAAATGCTCTGGTCGGCCTGGATGGCACCGTTGATGCGCCCGGTGTCCTGCTGCGGGAAGAAGCCCTTCGGCACCAGCGTGTACAGCCACACGTTGATGCACACCGTCGCAATCAGCACCAGCAAGGTGATCAGGCTATGCCGCAGCGCCACCGCCACGGTGCGTCGATACACGCTCTGCAGCGCGGTGAACACCCCCTCGCTCCAACGATGCCAGCGCCCCGGCGCTCGCCCATCGGGCGCGCGCAACAGGCGCGCGCACATCATCGGCGTGGTAGTGAGCGAAATCGCCAACGAGATCAGAATCGCCACCGAAAGGGTCACTGCGAATTCACGGAACAAGCGCCCGACGATCCCCCCCAACAGCAGAATCGGGATGAACACCGCAATCAGCGACAGGCTCATCGACAACACCGTGAAGCCGACTTCACGCGCGCTGCGCAAGGCCGCCGCAAAGGGAGACATCCCCTCTTCGATATGGCGCGAGGCGTTCTCCAGTACGACGATGGCATCGTCGACGACGAAGCCGGTGGCAATCGCCAGCGCCATCAACGACAGATTGTTGAGCGAGAAGCCACACAGATACATGGCGGCGAAGGTGCCGATCAATGACACCGGCACGGCTACCGCCGGAATCAGCGTGGCGCGCGCGCTGCGCAGGAACACGAATACCACCCCGATCACCAGCAACACGGCGATCACCAGCGAACGTTCCACCTCGTGCAGCGAAGCGCGGATGGTGGGCGAGCGATCCATCGCCACCGCCAGGTTCATGGACGCCGGGATCTCACCCTGCAGCCGCGGCATCAATGCCTTGACGCGATCGACCGTCTCGATGATGTTGGCGCCCGGCTCGCGGAAGATCACCAGCAGCACCGACGGCTTGCCATTGGCCGAGCCGGCGTTGCGCTCGTCCTGCGTGGCCTCGCTTACCCGCCCGACATCGGCCACGCGCACCGCCGCGCCGTTGCGGTAGGTGACGATCAGGCGCTGGTAGTCGGCAGGCTTGTCGGCCTGATCGTTGGCATGGATCTGCCAGCGGCGGCCATCGGCTTCCAACGCGCCCTTGGGCCGATTGGCGTTGGTATTGGCGATGGCCGTACGCACGTCTTCGAGGGAGACGCCGTAGCGCGCCAATTGCTGCGGATTGAGGTCCACCCGCACGGCGGGGAGCGAGCTGCCGCTGACGTTCACGTCGCCGATGCCTTCGACATGCAGCAGTTCCTGCGCCAGGAAAGTGGATGCGCGGTCGTACAACTGGCCCTGAGTGGCGGTGTCCGATGTCAGCGCCAGGATCATGACCGGCGCGTCGGCCGGGTTGACCTTGCGGTAGGTGGGGTTGCGCGGCATCGTCGGCAGCAGTGCCCGCGCCGCGTTGATGGCCGCCTGCACGTCGCGCGCCGCCCCATTGATGTCGCGCGACAGATCGAACTGCAACACGATGCGGCTGGCGCCGAGCGCACTGGTCGAGGTGATTTCGTTGAGCCCGGCGATACGCCCCAGCGTACGCTCCAGCGGCGTCGCCACCGTCGAAGCCATGGTCTCCGGGCTGGCCCCCGGCAGCGAAGCGCTCACCGAGATGGTCGGAAAATCCACCTGCGGCAAAGGCGACACCGGCAGCAGGATGAAGCCCACCAGCCCCGCCAGCACTATGGCCAGTGTCAGCAAGGTCGTTGCCACCGGCCGATGGATGAACAGACTGGAGAGGTTCACGCTCCCCCCGCCTTGTGTCGCGCGGTCCATGGCCATTCCTCAGACGGCCGCCGCGCCGGGCGCCACCACCGCCCTGCGCGGACGGCGCCAGCGCGCCAGACGGTCAAAGGCGAGATAGATCACCGGCGTGGTGAACAGCGTCAGCACCTGGCTCAACAACAGCCCGCCGACCATGGTGACGCCCAGCGGATGACGCAATTCGGCGCCCACACCGGTGCCGATCATCAGCGGCAGCGCCCCCAGCAAAGCTGCCAGGGTAGTCATCAGGATCGGGCGGAAGCGCAGCAGGCAAGCCTGGTAGATCGCCTCGCGCGGCGCCATGCCTTCTTCGCGCTCGGCCTCCAGCGCGAAGTCGATCATCATGATGGCGTTCTTCTTGACGATGCCGATG
>JASGFB010000013.1:0-53876 GCA_047605765.1 Rhodocyclaceae bacterium | reverse complement strand
CTCGGCCGCCGGTGCCGGCGGCTTGGGCCGTGGCTTGGGGGGCGCCGCCTGGGGGGGCGGTGCGGCGGCCGGCATCTGCAACAGCTTGGCATCGATGCGCAGTGGCGGCTCTTTTTCTTCCGGCAAGTGCCAGGCTGGCGCCACCAGCATGCCCAGGTGAAAGGCAATCGAAAAAGCGAAGGTGCAAGCCAGCAGGCGGCGCGCGTTCACGTGGTCACGACGTCACGCGTCGAGCGCGGGCAAGGTCCAGCCTTCTTCGCCCACATGGGCATCGCGCACCCGCACCCGACTGCCCTCGATGGACAGGCGCCCCTGCACGAACCAGCCTACGGCGGCCGGGTAAATACGGTGCTCCAGCGCCAGCACGCGCGCGGCCAGACTGGCGGCATCGTCATCGGCCCGCACCGGCACCACGGCCTGCGCGACGATGGGGCCGCAGTCGAGCTGACTGGTCACGAAGTGCACCGTTGCACCATGCACCTTGACGCCGGCGTCGATGGCGCGCTGATGCGTATCGAGGCCGGTGAAAGCTGGCAGCAGTGAAGGATGGATGTTGATCAGGCGGCCAGCGTAGTGGTCCACAAACCCTGCCGTCAGCACGCGCATGAAGCCGGCGAGCACCACCAGATCGGGCTGGTGGGCGTCGATCGCGGCCGCCAGGGCGGCATCGAACGCTTCACGCCCCGCGAACGCCTTGTGGTCGACGACCTCGGTGGCGATGCCATGGCGGGCGGCAAAGTCCAGCCCCGCCGCGTCGGGCCGGTTCGAAATGACGGCGGCGATGCGACCGCCGGGCGGTTGCGCACGCACGATGGCCTCCATGTTGCTGCCGCGACCGGAGATCAGGATGACGATGTTCTTCATGAAAAATACCGGGACAGGACACGGGCTGCCACGCCGGTGCGCGCGGCCGCTGTCGCTGCGATCAAGCCGACTTGGGCTGGATGCGGCTCTTGAGCCAGGCCACCACCACCGGCAGCAGCGACACGGCGATGATGCCGAGCACCAGCAAGCTCAGATTCTGCTTGATGAACGGGATGTTGCCGAAAAAATAACCGGCAAAGCACAGCGAAAAAATCCACAGCGCGCCACCGAACACGTCGAGCGGGAAGAAGCGGCGGTAGTCCATGGCCGCCACGCCCGCCACGAAAGGCGAGAAGGTCCGGGCAATCGGCATGAAGCGGGCGATGATGATGGTCTTGCCGCCGTGACGTTCAAAGTACGCGTGCGCCTTGTCGAAGGCGGCGCGATTGAAGAGGCGTGACTGGTTCCAGGTAAACACGCGTTTACCGACGCTGCGCCCGATCCAGTAATTGAGGTTGTCGCCGATGACCGCCGCCGCGAACAGCGAGCCGGACAGCACCCAGATGTTCATTTCACCCGAGGTCGCGGCCAGCGCGCCAGCCACGAAGAGGAGCGAATCACCCGGCAGGAAGGGGGTGACCACGAGGCCGGTTTCGCAGAAGATGATCAGAAAGAGAATGGCGTAGATCCACACGCCGTATTGGGCCACAAGGATGGCAAGGTACTTGTCCAGGTGAAGAACGATGTCGACAAAATGGGCAATCAGTTCCATGGATGTGGTCCGCCGGGGCGGCAAGGGTTCGGGGAAGCCCCAATGATACCGGAGCCGTGTCGGCCTGCCGCCAATTGAATCGGCTGAGCGGCCCTGCCATGCTGGCGGCCATAACCTCGTCCGCCCAAGGAGTTGCAACGATGCGAAACGCCTTCATCATGCTGGCCGCCGCTGCGCTGGCCCTGACTGCCTGCCACAAGACCGAGGAAGCCGCCCGCGACGCCGGGCCCGACGCGCGGCAGGCCGTGGATGCCGCGCAGTCGGCCGCCGTAACGCTCGGCAGCGGCATCAAGCAGGACATGCAATCGGCCGTCCAGGCGGCGGGCGAAGCGGCCGACAAGGCCGCCGACAAGGCCGCCGACAAGACGCGCGAACTGGCCGGGCGCGCCGCCTCGGCCACGGCATCGGCCGCCACCGCCGCCAAGGCGGGCGCCAAGGACCTGGCCCAGGACACGCGCGAGGCTGCGCGCAAGGCGGTGGATGCGACCAAGGATGCCGCACGGGACGCCAAGGACGCGGCCCACAGCGCCGTCAGCGACAACAAGTAGGCACGCGCTGCCTCAGCGCAGCTTATCGAGCAGCCCGTGAACGGCGTCCTCGCACATGTCGAGGACCTCTTCGAAGCCACGGTCGCCGCCGTAGTAAGGGTCGGGTACGTCACCCGGCCCGAAGCGCTCGGCGTGGCTGAGGAACAGCGCCACCTTGTCGCGGTATTGCGTCGGGCACAGGCGCATCAGTTGTTCGAGATGGCCGGCGTCCATCGCCAGCACCATATCGAAAGCCGCGAAGTCGGCCGCCGTCAGCTTGCGCGCACGCAACCTGGACAAGTCGTAGCCGCGCGCGGCGGCGGCGCGCTGCGCACGCAGATCGGGCGCCTCGCCAGCGTGGTAACCATGCGTGCCCACCGAATCGAATTCCACCACACCATCGAGCCCGAGCTTGCCCGCCCAATGGCGCGCCACCCCCTCGGCGGTGGGGGATCGGCAGATGTTGCCCGTACACACGAACAGCACGCGCTTCTTGGTGGCCACAGCACTCACAACGATCTCGCTCACATCGATGATGGGGCTTTGGAACATAGCCCAAAAGACGCACCGCGTGTGTGAGGAAGTGCCCGTGTCGCGCACACCCGCAGCGACAATCCACACGAATTGTGCACAAGCGTGTTGATAGCACCGGCGCAAGCGGACTAAGTCATTGACGCCAAAGCGACAAGTGTCATCGCTTATTTTTTAGGCAGCACGCCAGCTCGATGACATATGGATACGACGCAGAGCAAGGGCAGCCACCACGGCATCCATCCACACGTTTTGTGAACAACCATGTGGGTAGGCATGGTGCAGCGCAGCTAAACCCCTGACGCAAAAGCGCTGGACGGCCGTGCCTCTTTTTTGTGCAAACACCCCCATATATCCATGCGGCATTGTCTTTCAATGCATATGTCATGAAACCCGCCACACCCCGGGACCCACATGGGTACTCATCCACACGAATTGTGAATAACCGTGTTGATAGGGTGCATCGGCGCGCGCTAAGTGCCTGAGCGGAAACGCCTGCGACTACGCTGCTGCAATTTTGATCGCTCCTCCATGACACACCATGCACTTGTCATCACACATAGGGTGGCCGCCATCCACACATTGTGTGAATAAGCGTGTTGATACGCTGAGGAAGCATGCCCTAACTCTTTGACGCGCAATAAAAACAAAGGGCTGCCCAAAAAATGGGCAGCCCTTTGTGGCATGGCTTGCGTGCACCGCCGGACGGTGCCGCGATCAGGATTCGTCCACGGGTGCCTTGGGATAGACCTTGAGCAACTGGATACGTGGGCCACGCATGCGCTTGACCACCACCGTGAACTGATCGAACTCGATGCGCTCCCCCTCATGAGGCACGCGATCGAGGCGGTTCATGATGAGGCCACCGATGGTGTCGGCGTCGGCTTCTTCCAGTTCGACGTCGAGCGCGCGCGCCAGCGAGAACAACGGCAACCCGCCCTTGCCGGTCAATGTGCCGTCGTCGTTCACCACCCATTCGCTGTGGCTGCGCCGATATTCATCCTGAATACTGCCGATCATGGCGGAGAGCAGATTGTCCAGCGTGAGAAAGCCGGCCACGCCGAAGCGCCCGTTGCCATCGACCACCGCGATGTGCGGCGCGCCATGGCGAAAGCGGCGCAACAGCACCATGGCCGACAGATCGTCGCGCACATGCTCGATGGGACGCACGAACTCATGCAGGTCCTCGACGGGCTCATCGGCCTGCAAGGCCAGCAGCAGATCCTTGGTGTGCACCACGCCGAGGATCGCCATCTCATCGTCATCGACCAGGGGATAGCGGCTGTAGCGATTGCGACGGATGATCTGCAGGTTTTCTTCCATCGAACGATTGGCGTAGAGCACCACCATCTCGCCCTGCGGGCGCATCAGCATGCCGACGGTGAGATCGCCGAAATCCATGGCGTTGGCCAGATTGCGCCACTCGTCCGCCGAGAACCCCGGCGGCGGCTCGGACGAGCGCAGGATGAGCTTGATTTCTTCAGCCGAATACGCGCTTTCGTGCGCATGCTCGACCCCCATGCCGGCGCGTGAGAGTACCCAGTTGGAACTGTGATTGAGCGCCCAGATGAAGGGATACATCATCCAGTAGAACGCGAACAGCGGCGCCGCCGTCCACAGCGACACCATCTCGGCGCGCCGCAGGGCCAGTGATTTGGGCGCCAGTTCGCCCACCACGATGTGCAGGTACGAGATCAGCGAAAAAGCGAGCGCGAACGCAATCGCATGCTGCAGGGCCGGCGCGACTTCGAAATAACCGAATACGGGTTCCAGCAGGCGTGCGAAAGCGGGTTCCCCCAGCCAGCCCAGGCCCAGGGATGCCAGCGTGATGCCGAGCTGGCAGGCGGAAAGGTAAGCATCGAGACGTTCATGCACGCGGGCCAGTAAGCGCCCGCGCAGGCCAAAGTGCCTGGCCATGCTGTGAATGCGCGTGGGGCGCACCTTGACGATGGCGAATTCGGCTGCCACGAAGAAGCCGTTGAGTACGACGAGGAAGAGTGCTGCGACGATGTATAAGAGATCTATCATTCGAACGAGCCCGCAGCCTCCTCCAACGGGGTGGTGCGCGCTCTGGCGACGCGCCGCTACGTTGGCGCAACCCCGCTAGGATACAACATCGTACAAAACCACCACCGCGACGCGCTCAGTGATGGTCGGCGCCAAAAGCGCGCTGGCGCAGGCGAAACAGCTCGTCGCGCGCCTTGGCCGCTTTTTCGAACTCCAGGTTCTTGGCGAATTCGATCATGTCTTTTTCGAGTTTCTTGATGGCCTTGGCAAGCGCCTTTTCGTCCATCGTGGCGTAGTCCGAGCCGGCCTCCACCGCCCGCACCATCGGCGCGTTCTCGTCCGGCTGGTAGACGCCGTCGATGATGTCCTTGATGCGCTTGTGCACCGACCTGGGCTGGATGCCGTTGGCCTCGTTGTGGGCAACCTGCTTGGCGCGGCGCCGTTCGGTCTCGCCAATGGCGGCGCGCATCGAATCGGTCATGACGTCCGCGTAGAGGATGGCAGTGCCGTGCAAATGGCGCGCAGCACGGCCGATGGTCTGGATGAGCGAGCGCACCGAGCGCAGAAAGCCTTCCTTGTCGGCGTCCAGGATCGCCACCAGCGATACCTCGGGAATGTCCAGCCCTTCGCGCAGCAGGTTGATGCCGATGAGAACGTCGAATTCACCCAGGCGCAGGTCGCGGATGATCTCGACACGCTCGACGGTATCGATATCGCTGTGCAGATAGCGCACGCGCACGCCGTTCTCGGCCAGATAGTCGGTGAGTTCCTCCGCCATGCGCTTGGTCAGCACGGTGACCAGCACCCGCTCTTCGGCCGCCACACGGCTGCGGATTTCCATCAGCAGGTCGTCGACCTGCGTGCTGGCCGGCCGCACTTCGACGATCGGGTCCACCAGCCCGGTGGGCCGCACCACCTGCTCCACCACCTGCCCCTGATGCTGGTCTTCGTAGCTGGAGGGCGTGGCCGATACAAAAATGGTCTGCGGCATCAGGCGCTCGAACTCGTCGAACTTGAGCGGCCGGTTGTCCGCCGCCGAAGGCAGCCGAAAGCCGTACTCGACCAGATTGAGCTTGCGCGCCTGGTCACCCTTGTACATGGCGCCGACCTGGGGGATCGCCACGTGCGACTCGTCGACGAACAGCATCGCATCGGCCGGCAGGTAATCGATGAGGGTCGGCGGCGGATCGCCCGGCATGCGCCCGGACAGGTGGCGCGAATAGTTTTCGATGCCTTTGCAAAAGCCCAGCTCGGTCAGCATCTCGAGGTCGAAGCGCGTGCGCTGCTCGATGCGCTGCGCTTCGACCAGCTTGTTGGAGCGTTGATAGAACTCGATGCGCTCACGCAGCTCTTCCTTGATGTTCTCGATGGCGCGCACCACCGTGGCGCGCGGGGTCACGTAATGGCTGGACGGGAACACCGTAAAACGCCCCAGGCGTTGCTTGAGGTGGCCGGTGAGCGGATCGAACAGCGTCAGGTGTTCGATCTCGTCGTCGAACAGTTCGATACGCACCGCCATTTCGGCACTCTCGGCCGGGAACACGTCGATCACGTCACCGCGCACGCGGAAGCTGCCACGATGAAAATCGATGTCGGAACGTTCGTACTGCATCGCCACCAGGCGTTGCAGCACGTCGCGCTGGGGCATTTTCTCGCCCTCGCGCAAATGCAGAATCATGCTGTGGTAATCGACCGGGTCGCCGATCCCGTAAATGCACGACACGGTCGCCACGATCACCACGTCGCGCCGCTCTAGCAGGCTCTTGGTGGCCGACAGCCGCATCTGCTCGATGTGTTCGTTGATGGACGAATCCTTTTCGATGAACAGATCGCGCGAAGGCACGTAGGCTTCGGGCTGGTAGTAGTCGTAGTACGAAACAAAGTACTCGACCGCGTTTTCGGGGAAGAACTCGCGGAACTCGGCGTACAACTGGGCCGCCAGCGTCTTGTTGGGCGCCAGCACCAGGGCCGGGCGCCCCAGGCGGGCAATGACGTTGGCCATGGTGTAGGTCTTGCCGCTGCCGGTCACGCCCAGCAGGGTCTGGAACATCAGGCCGTCTTCCACCCCCTCGGTGAGCTGGGCGATGGCGGTCGGCTGGTCGCCGGCCGGCTCGAACGGCTGGTGCAGGCGGAACGGGCTGCCCTCGAAGGTGACGACGGTGGCGCGGTTGTCAGGGTCTGCCATGCTAATATTTCCCGTTCCGAGGTTGGAGCTGCTCCAGATAAGGGCGCGATGCCCGCAAAGCAAGAGCAGCGCAATCGGTCGATTATTCCCGAAAACCCGTCCCGCAGCACCCGGCCGGGACGCCGCACTGCAAAACTGGAGTACGCATGAGCTCGTCGATCTTCGCCGCCGTGGAAATGGCGCCGCGCGACCCTATCCTGGGCCTGAATGAAGCTTTCAACGCTGACACCCGCAGCACCAAGGTGAACCTGGGCGTGGGCGTTTACTACACGGACGAAGGCAAGATTCCCCTGCTGGGCGCCGTCAAGGCCGCCGAAGAGGCCCGCCTCAAGACGGCCCCGGCTCGCGGTTACCAGCCGATCGAAGGCGCCGCCGCTTACAACAACGCCGTTCAGGGCCTGCTGTTCGGCAAGGAATCCGAACTGACCGCCGCCGGCCGCGCCATCACCGTCGAAGCCCTCGGCGGCACGGGCGCCCTCAAGGTCGGCGCCGACTACCTCAAGCGCCTGGTGCCGGACGCCACGGTGTACATCTCCGATCCGAGCTGGGAAAACCACCGAGCCCTGTTCGAATCGGCCGGTTTCCCGGTCAAGACCTACGCTTACTACGACGCCAGCACCCGTGGCGTGGATTTCGAAGGCATGCTCGGCGATCTGCGCGCCATGCCGGCCAAGTCCGTCGTCGTGCTGCACGCCTGCTGCCACAACCCCACCGGCGCAGACATCACGGCCGACCAATGGAAGCAGGTGGTGGCCGTCATCGGTGAGCGCAACCTGATCGCCTTCATCGACATGGCCTACCAGGGCTTTGCCGACGGCATCAAGGAAGACGCCGGGGCGCTCGACCTGTTCGCCGCCTCCGGCCTGCAGTTCCTGGTTTCCAGCTCGTTCTCGAAGTCGTTCTCGCTGTACGGCGAACGCGTCGGCGCGCTGACCATCGTCACCGCCAGCAAGGACGAATCGAGCCGTGTGCTCTCGCAGGTCAAGCGCGTGGTACGCACGAACTATTCCAACCCGCCCACCCACGGCGGCGCCATCGTCGCGGCGGTACTGGCCGACGCCGGCCTGCGCCAGCAATGGGAAACCGAGCTGGCCGGCATGCGCGATCGCATCCGCACCATGCGTACCAGCCTGGTCGCCAAGCTGGCCGAACGCGGCGTCAAGCAAGATTTCTCGTTCGTGATCAAGCAGCGCGGCATGTTCTCGTACACCGGTCTGTCGGCCGAACAAGTCGACACGATGCGCACCGAATTCGGCATCTATGCCGTGTCGACGGGCCGCATCTGTCTGGCGGCGCTCAACTCGAAGAACATCGACTACGTGGCCGATGCCATCGCGGCGGTGCTGAAGTAAAGCGCTTCGCAAACTTGTGCAAAAGAAAAGGGGCCCTTGGCCCCTTTTCTTTTGGGTAAACCGCAAGCATGCGACACTGCGGGCATGCCGTTTGCGCTCTTTGCAGACGGCGCTGCACGCCAGGGCATTCCATGTTTTCCGTTGTTCTTCTCATTGTCGGCCTGATCGCCACGCTCGTTTCGCAGTGCGCGGTGGCCGCCACCGCCTTCACCCGGTCGCTGGGTCAAGGCCTGATGTGTGTCTTCGTCCCCTTCTACGCCTACCAATACGCGCAGACCCACCAGGGCGTCAGTCGCACGCTGGTGCGCGCCTGGTGCGCCGGCCTGGCCCTGATCGTAGCCGGCATCTGGATGTGGTCGCGCTGAACGCGCGCTAAGGTCTAGCCCTGCGCCTCGCGCAGGCGGGCACGCAGGTCGGCCACCGCTTGCCAGCTGCGGCGCTCCGGATTGCCATGGGCGTAGCCACGGGATTCGTCCGACGACTGTTCCAGGAAGCTCGCCAATACGCGCTCGAGCGCCCGCACCTCGGGAATCATCGGGCCGCAGAACAGCACGTCGCCGCCGCGCTGGATCACCAGCGTCGGGAAATTATCGACATCCACATCGCCGGCGATCTCCGGTTCATCTTCTACATCTACCCACGCGTAGGCCACATTGGGCCGGCCGCCGGCCAAGGCCTCGAACGCCGGCTGGTATTCGCGGCAACTGCCGCACCATTGCGCGCACAGGCAGGTCACGAGGAATTCGGCGTCCAGATCGGGGGCAAGGGGCATGGCAGGAGAATACGCGAGGCAGGTTGCAAAAGCTGCCTGCCCGCCTGCGCAGCAGTCATGGCAAGCCGCGCGGGGATCAAGCAAGGGGCGATTCTATACCGCCTCGCCGGCTCCGCCGCGTCGCGCGTATGCGCAAGCCCCGTGCCGGCTCAGCGCGGCGCCTCGCGATGTTCCTTGATTGCCTGCAGCATGTCGCCCAGCATCGGATGGGTCTCACTGCGGCGATATGCGCAGTGAGTCAGGATGGACAGATCGTTGTCGGTGTCGATGGGCCGATACACCACATTGGGCAATTGGAGGTAGGTCATCGACTGTGGCACCAGGGTCAGGCCAAAGCCGGCCGACACCATCAGCGTGGCAGTGATCTGATCGTACGTACGATGGCGGATATCGGGCATGAAGCCGTGTTGCTGGCACAGCAGGCCCAGTCTTTCGAGTGACTTGCCCGCCACTTCGATGAATCGCTCGCCCGCCAGCCGCTCGATCGTCATGTCGCTGGCCAAGGCCAGGGGGTTGTCGCCGGGGATCGCCAGCAGGGTCGATTCCTGGTCGACCAGTTCGACGGCGATATCCGGCGATTCGGACAGATAGCGGTCGAAGAACACCAGAATGCGGCCCTGGCGCAACGCCTCCAGCAACAGCGCTTTGGGTTCGCTCTGCAAGGACAGTTCAACGTCGGGTTGGCGGGCGGAAAAGCGCGCCAGAACTTGCGGAATGACGCGCAACAGGGCCGAGCCATGCACGCCGACATCGACGCGGCCCAGGCGCCCCCGCGCCACCTGACGCGTCTCATGAGAGGCACGCTCGACGTGCTGCTTGATGTTGCGCGCATGCTCGAGCAGAGCATGCCCGGCCTCGGTCAGATCGACGCCCCAGGTGGTGCGATGGAGCAGTTGCACACCGAGGCTTTCCTCGAGGGCCTGGATGTGGCGCGTCAAGGGCGGCTGAGTGAGGTTGAGCAGCGCCGCCGCGCGGCTGATGCTGCGCTCTTCGGCGACGACGATGAAATACGAAAGCTGGCGAAGATCCATTGAACAAGCTCGCAATACCGGCCCATTACCGACGCCGCGCTGCCGCGGCGCCGGCAATGGGCCGGCAACCAGTAGGCACGGTGGATGGTTTGCGGCCATCCACCGTGATGCCAAGACTTAGAACGTCAGCCCATATCCGAACGGATACAGCGTGTCCTTGTCAGCATAGCCCGGAACATCCGGCTGGTTGTCGATAACGGCTTGCAGATTGTTGGCCAGTGCGAACGGCATCTTGCCTTGCGGCTTGAACTTGCCGCTGAGCACATCCATCAGCGCGGTGTCGCTGACGCCGAAGGTCGCCACGATGGCCCCCGCATTCCGGGCGCCACTGTCTTCGTCCAGCACGTAGGGCGCGCGGAAGTACACACTCAGCACAACCTTGCGGGCATCGCCGATTTCGGCCATAACGGCCTTGATGTCAGCCAGCGACGGCGACATGGTGCGCGACGTTGCCTGGGCGATGGTACTCAGCGAAAGCATGTTGTTTTCCCACGGCAAGGCGCCGCCGAACATCAGAGCCGTATCCGCACAGCTGGTGTTGATGAGCGGATAGAGCACGCACGGGTCTTCACTGCCCCAGGTCTTGCCCGTCAGCGGATTCAGGAAGGCCGGATTGGCCCCCGTCGTCGCGCTCTTGCTGGAATAGGCCGAGCCGGCATCCTTGATCAGCACGCGGATCACGGCATAGTCGGCACCGCTGGCGCTCGGGCGCGTCTGGCCCTTGCTGGTGTCATAGTTGCCGTCGACCACCGTGTAGCCGTACTTTTCGACGTCTTCCTTACCCATGCCGATGGTGTAGACCTTGGCGCCGCTGCGCATGGGCAGCGTCTTGCTGCCGGCGCCCGTGTCCTGGTTCTGCAACAGCACCACCGACTTCTTCTGCATCTCCAGCCCCAGCGCGCGATGGCTGTCCGAACCGATGATGCCGGTGGCACGGCTGGGGTCGATATACGGATTTTCGAACAGGCCGAGCTTGAACTGTTCGATCAGCAGGCGCTTGGCGGCTTCGTCGACACGGGCCTTCGTGACCAGGCCGGCATTCACCAGATCGGTGATGGTCTTGTTGGTATGGAAGCCCGACAGCGTGTCGGTCCCGCCGTTGATGGCAATCGCCACGCGTTCCGGAATCGTCTTGTCTTCCAGACCCCAGGCGCGCGTATCGATGATGCCGGTATCCGAATTGACGTAGCCCTTGAAGCCGAGCTTGCCGCGCAGCAGGTCGGTGACGATCTGCTTGGAGAAGGCCATCCCCACCTGGTCGTACTTGACGCCCTCGTAGGTGACGTTAATGGGCACGCCGTAATACGGCATGATCGACGACACGCCGGCATCGATGGCAGCCATGAAGGGCTTCAGGTGGTAGCCGAAGTTGTTGCCCGGATACACCTGGTTCTTGCCGAACGAGTAGTGCGGATCCAGCCCCAGCTCTTGCGGGCCGCCACCCGGGAAGTGCTTCATGGTCAGCGCCACGGCGGTCTTGCTGTTCACCGGCCCGCCCTGCAGCCCTTCGACCAGGCTCTTCATGATGTTGGCGTTGAGATCGGCGTTCTCGGTGAAGGTCTCATGCACCCGATACCAGCGCGGCTCGGTGGCCAGGTCGGCCATGTAGCCGTACATGGAGCGCAGGCCGACGGCGTTGTATTCCTCGCCCATCACCTTGGTAAAGCTGCTGATCACCGACATGTCGCCCGTCGTCGGCGCCTTGCCGGTCTTGAGCGATTCCTCACCCAGGGCGGCGGCGGCCAGGCCGGCTTCCTTGGGGAATTCGGTGAACGCGCCGGCGCCGGCAGAGATGCCGAAACGCGGATCGGTTTCGTAGTGATTGCGAGCGTTGTCCTTGAACAGCACCGGGATGCCCAGCGCGGTCTGCTCGGCCATCTGCTGGATGCGGTTGGTGAACTCGGCCAGCTGCAACGGCGTGACCACGTAGCCACTGCGTGCGTTGGCGGGCGTCGTCCCGCAGGCTTCGCCGCCGGCCTTGGCCACCGAGCGCAGGATGAAGCGCGTCATGCGCTGGGTGCCGATGTAATCGGTGGCGGTGGCATCGGTTGTGCCTTCGCAGCCCGAATTGAGCGTGTCGATCATCATCATGCCGGTCTTCTCTTCGAGCGACATGCGCCCGATGAGGTCGTCGGCACGTTGCTCGGCCGTCAGGCGCCAGTCCTCGTAGGGATCGAGCTTGCCATTGGCGTTGAGATCCTTGAACTGCTTGCCTTCCACGGTCAGCAAGGTCTTGGAACGCACGCCGAGGGTCGGCTGCGTATCGGCATTGTTACTGGGGGAATCGTCGTCGGAACCGCAAGCTGCCAGCATGGCGATGCTGGCAGCAATGAGCGTCAGGCGCAAAGCTTTAGCGGGCCGCATGGCGCCGCCGTGAGTGATGGTCATAGTGTCTCCGCCATTATTTGGTGTACATGTATGCAAGCCACGCCACCGGTGGGCATACGTGGCGGAGCCATCATCGCGTAGCGACGTACATGGGAGCCAATGCTAATTTTGGTTAAGGCTATGCGATTTCAGCATGCCGTCCCGCCCGGCCCCGCCCAGGCTAGGAGAAGGTCTTTTCGTCCGATGCCAGGAAGCGTTCTTCCTGCGGCGTGGTGGGGCGGCCCAGCGCCTCGTTGCGGGTCGGGAAGCGGCCGAAGCGGGCCACCACCGATTGGTGATCCCTGGCGAACTGCAGCACGGACTCGGCCTCGCGCACGAGCTCGGTGAACTTCTCGATGCTGCGCGCCTGCAGTTCGGCGGCTTCGGCATGCATCAGGGGCATATAGAAGAAATGCCGCTCGGCCGTGGTCAGCACCCTGTCAAACCCGCGCTCAATGCCATCCACGCAGAGCACCTGGGCCGCCGCATCCTGCGCGAAAGCGTCCGGCGTACCCCGGTAGATATGTCGCGAAAACTGATCGAGCACCACGATCAAGGCCAGGCGCCCGCGCGGCGTCGCCGCCCAGGCTTCGCACAGCCCTCGGCGCGCCCGGGCAAGCACGTCGCCAAAGCGCTCCCGCACGCGGGCATCCAGATCGGCGCCACCACGAAACCACAGGTCCGGCGACAGCTCGCGAAACCAGAAATCCAGCACTTCGCCCCATTCCTGCACCTGGGGGTCGTCTCCTTGCATGGCGATACTCCATTTTGAATCTGCGAACGGACGCCCCGGGCGAGGCATCCGGGACACGATAGGCTACAGCGCCCCTCAGACACTAACGGTTCAAATCCGCGTAGGGGGAATGGTCAATCAACATGCTTTTTTTACTTGCGACGCATCAAAGCGTCGTCAGCGCCAGGCCATACGATGAGCGTTCGCCGCAAGGGGTACGTCCGTCGTTCAGGCAGCAAGCAGACCACAAACGACTGGCGGGCCCCACGACCCACGCTGAATGCGCAACGCGTTCGTCCCGCCAAAATCCGTAACGATTATCATTCGTGCCGTTTGCCATGTCGAGAATCATCGATCACTACCGTGAGTTCTACCGCCGCCATGACAATGTATTCACGGAATGTGGGCAGGCCAGCCAAGCCACCTCGTCGTATTCCAGATATGACGTCGTCCACGGCCTGGGCAGCGGCTGGGTGGATCTATACCAGATCAACCACGGCCTGACTGTCGGCCGAGGGTGTTTCTCGCTCAACACGCCCTGGCAATGCGACTACACCAACCACACCGAGAGCCTGTCGTTGCGCATACTGGTGTCCGGCCGGTTGCGGGTGATCGATGAGACGCGCAGGCGCTGCGATGATTTCGGCGCCGGCACCGTGCTGTTGCAACGGCATCGGCCAGCGGAAAGTCTGTCGGTGCACTACGAACGCGCGCCCGGCGGCCCCTTTTCCGGGATCTCGGTCGAACTGCCGATCCGCCTGATGCAAGAACTCCTGGCCGACACGCCGAGCGCCCATCGCAGCATGCTGACCGACGCCACGGACGGCGTGTTCTTCGATCTGGGATGCCGCCTCCACCGGCACGGCATGCACGCTGCGCGCGCCATGCTGGCCCTGCCGTCGGGTTCGGCGATCGGTCGGATGCGCCTGGAAGCCGCCGCGCTGGATCTGATCACCCAGGTCTGCACCGAGAGCGATCTTTTCGCATCGACGGACGGCCGACATCTGCCGCATCAGCATCGCATAGCGGTGGGCGAAGCCGTCGCCATTCTGGAAAGAGAATTCCATGAAGCTCACACCATCACCTCGCTGTCGGCGCGCGTTCAACTCAACGAGTGCTATCTGAAATCAGCGTTCCGCAAGATCACCGGTGCCACCATCGCCGAATTCCTGCGCAAACAGCGTATGGCCTATGCGCGTCACCTGATTGAAGCGCAACAGTCGACGGTCCTGCAGGCCGCGCTGTCTGTCGGCTATTCCAATCCGAGCCACTTCACCGCGGCCTTCAGAGCGGTGTATGGAATCCTGCCGTCCAATCTGAAGCGCGTGCCGACGTAGGCACGGCGACCTCGCGCAGCGTAAGCGTGCAACGGGCCGTCGTCGAGTGCCTGACGCCTCATCCATGCGCGCCTCGTCGTCCTTCCCGCCCACCATTCTTCCCACGAATCACGCCCCATGCGCAAACGCCATTGCCCGACCATCTGACATTCGGATTCGCATCACACCGGAAACCCCAGATTGCTGTGTATGGCGGCTTTCTTCGCCACACTGTGCAGCACGCCGGGCGTAGCTCATGAGACGGTGCGAGCGATACCAACATCCGTATGCGCGGCGCCGGCTCGCTGTGCCAGGTGAGCTGCGACGCATCGACAGCTACGGCAAGCTGGATCTGCGCATCGGTCTGGCCAGTGGCAACGCCGAGTTCTACCTGTGGGGCGACAACCTGCTCGACGAGCAGTACGACCTCTACGTCTACTACTTCTCATCCACCGCACAGATCGACTCACCCGCGCGCGGTCGGACCCGGAACACATTCTCCTTGCCAGCATTTCGGAAGGCGTCAGATCCCCCACGCATTTCCCGTTTGGAGCATGCGCATTCCCGCTTCGGGTAGAGACGAAGCAGGCCTGGATTCAAGAATGATCATCGCGCCCTGCGAATGTTTCTGGGCGCGGATGCTACCTGGCGTTTGGCAGCGACGATCAGACAACTCCCAGGAACCCTAACCATGCACAAACGCTTCCATACGATCAAACGGCATTCGAATTCGGATTCAAACCAACGCACGCGCCTGAAAGTGCTGTGCGCGGCCGTCGCCTTGGCGATCAATAGCCCGGTCTTTGCCCAAGAGCAGCGTGACGGCCGGGTCGAGAAGGGAGAAACCGCCGGCATGGCACAGACGCCGCGCAAGGAAGCCGCCCTGCCCAGCATCGAAGTGACTGCACGCTTCGGCAAGGAAAAAGCCAAGGACGTACCCTTTGGCATGAGTGTGATGAGCGGCGCCGAGATGGAATCGCGCCGTCTGTACAAGCTGGATTCGGCGCTGCGCAGTACGCCGGGCGTGGACATCAGTTCTTGGGGCAACGCCGCCGACGCCAACATCCGCATTCGCGGTGCCGGCTCACTGTACCAAGTGAGCCGCGACGACAGCTCGGTCGTTCTGAATATCGACGGCGTATCCCTGTCGAGCGCCTATGCCCCACTGGGGATGCTGGACGTCGAGCGCGTCGAAGTGCTGAAGGGCCCGCAAGGCACGCTGTTCGGACGCAGCAGCGGCGTCGGCGCCATCAACATCATTACCAACAAACCGACGCGCCACTTCGAAGGGCATGTCGCGGCCGAGTATGGCGAAGACAACCAGCGCCTCGAAGAAGCCGTGCTCAGCGGGCCACTCTCCGAACAGGTCAGCGCGCGCCTGGCCATTCGCGAAAGCGGTGAAGACCATTGGGTCACCAACCTCGAAGACGGTAAGCCGATCAGCAATCCGAGTGCGCGGACATTTCGCGGCAGCCTGCTGTGGCAGCCCGGCGCCCGCACGTCTGCCCTGTTGACGGTGGAGCAAGACAAGAAAAAACAGTACTCACCAACAACGGTGTTGATGCCCTATGGGGACAATCCCGTGGCGATGTTCACGCCGGGCACCGTGGATGACAACACGCACACGTTGTCGCGTTATTCACTGGAACTTGCGCACGACCTGGAGGATAGCCGCATCACCTCGGTCACTGCCATGACCACCATGGAGGCCTCCGGCAACAAGATCTACGACAAGCTTGTCATGCAGGCGTTGTATGGCAACCTGTTCGAGCGTGTCGCCCACGACGACACCGACGAGAACGTGATCAGCCAGGAATTGCGCTGGCAATCGCTACCCGGCGCCCGGGTGTTCTGGGTAGCGGGGATGAACTTCTTCCATTCCGACCGCAGCGTGGATGGCGAAGACAAAGCCATGGGCGTCTTCAAGCGCGATTTCGCAACCGACAGCTATGCCCTCTACGGCGAGACCACCTACCCGCTGACCGATCGCCTCAAGCTCACTGGCGGCCTGCGCTACACCGCCGACAGCAAGACCTACGACGCCACCTACACCACTCGCAGCGTAAGCACCGACCACCGCGAATTCGACGAAGCACACGTCACCGGCCGCACCGCGCTGTCATATGCCGTGACGCCACAGACCAATGTCTACGGTACGTTCTCTGTCGGCAGCAAACCCGGCGGTGTCAGCGACTTTTCATTTACCACGGCCGAAAGCGAGCCGTACAAGGCATCACACACCTACATGGGCGAACTCGGCTTCAAGTCCGAAGCCCTGCAAGGCAGGTTGTCGCTGAACGGCGCGCTGTTCTACATCAAGGTGCGCGACGATCACCTCATGAGCCACGACTACCAGACCATGGCAACGCGAACGGTGTCGGTCGACACGCGCAGCCAGGGCGCGGAGCTGGAAGGACGCTGGCAGATCGATCGCCATTGGAGCGTGGGCGCGGCCGTCACCTACCTCGATGCCCAGATCGGCAGCGATGCGCCCGGGGTGTCCGGCGGCGATGTCTTCTCTGGCAACCGGGTACCCGACGTCCCCCGCTGGAGCGGCAACCTGAACGTCGACTACGTGACCGGCCTGCCAGGCTTCTTCGGTCTGTCTGCGCCATCGCTCACCACGCAGTTGAACTATCGCCTGGTCGGCAAGCGCGCCGCCGACCCGCAAAATCACTTCGACCGCGACAGCTACGGCAAGCTGGATCTGCGCATCGGCCTGGTCAACGGCAATGCCGAGTTCTACCTGTGGGGCGACAACCTGCTCGACGAGCAGTACGACTCGTCCGCCTACTACTTCACGCCAACCGTGCGTTTGAGTTCCCCCGCGCGCGGGCGCAGCGTCGGCGCAGGCGTCAAGTGGTACTTCTGAGCATGCCGCAGAATCACCGCACCACGTTGTCCGTCTGGATGTTCCTGGGCGGCTTGTACACGACGCAGTACTTGGGCCTGAGCTTTATCTTCATCGCCCTGGTCACCATTCTGCGCGAACAGGGGGCATCGCTCGAACGCATCAGCCTGATCTACCTGCTCGGTCTGTTCGGCGCCTGCAAGTTTGTGTGGGCGCCGCTGGTCGACCGCTTCCGCCTGACACGCCGTTGGGGGCATTACCAGGGTTGGTTGCTGGCGATGCAAAGCGCAATGGTGGTCATTCTGCTGCTGGTCGGTACCTTCGACATCGGCCGCGATTTCATCGCCATCTATCTACTGTGCCTGGCGACAGCACTCTGCTGTTCAACGCAGGACATCGCCGTGGACGGCTTGGCCTGTCGCCTGTTGGCCCCTGCACAACGGGGCTTCGGCAATGGCCTGCAGACGGCCTGTGGGTTGCTCAGCTACCTCATCGGTGGCGGCCTGGTGCTCATGCTCTACCCGGTAATCGGTTGGCGCCACTGCACTTGGCTGTTGGCGGCGGGCACGTCGCTATCGATCATCCAATTGATGTTCTTTTGCGAACCGCCCCGGCCGGCCGCGTCGGTATCCGGGCGCCACGTGTTCCTGCGTTTCATCACGTTCTGGCAACGTGAGCGTGGCAGCCGCCACGGCCTCCAATGGCTGTTGGTGCTCCTGACCTACTCGGTCGGTCTGTCGATCTCATACAGCATTCTCGCGCCGGTGCTGGTGGACGCGGGTTGGCCGGTGGCGCGTATCGGCCTGGTGATGAATGTACTGGGGCCGCTCATTGGCTTCGTTTCCGCCCTGCTGACGGGCAGCCTGATCCATCGGCTGGGGCGCAGCCGCGCCATGCTGCTGGCGGCGCTGCTGCAGGTGGTGGCGGTGGCGGCGATCGCCCTGCCCGTACTCGGCCACACCGGCGAGCTGTCCGTCGCCTGCGCCGTGTGCGTGTACTTCTTCTGCAGCAATCCATCGATGGCGGTGTTGGGCACGCTGATCATGGATCACGCCTCACGCGAGACCCCCGCGACCGACTTCACCCTGCAATACAGCATGCAACAGTTCTGCGGCATGGCGATGGGGGCCAGTGCCGTGTTCCTGGCGGGTCGTTTCGGTTATGTCATGCCGCTGAGCGTCGCGGCTACCGCCGCCTTCCTGGCGGTGTTCTCTTCATTGCGCTATGGCGCTCGATTGAATCTTCAACATGTCTGAATCCCATCGAGATACTGTCAATGACGTACCCGCTGCGGCCCGTCCCGGCGTGTGGTCCATCATGCGCCCGGTACGCGGCCGGATCAGTGTCGCCATGCTGCTGGCGGGGTTGGGTGCCGCCAGCGCCGTCGCCAGTCTGTGCATGCTGGCCTGGGCCGTGCACACCCTGCTGGCGCAGCCGGGGCAGTGGCCGTGGGTGCCGCTGTCGGCGGCGCTGGCACTGACGGCCGCCGCCACACTGCTGCGCATGGTGTCCTTCAACCAATCGCATTTCGCCGCCTTCCGGCTGGAGCACATTCTGCGCAGCGGCCTGAGCACGCATCTGGCGCGGGTGCCGATGGGCTACATCGACACCATGGGCGCCGGCGCGCTGGCCAAGGTCATGCAAGACGACGTCAAGGCGCTGCACGTGTTCGTCGCCGACAGCACGCCCTTGTATGCGCGCGCCTATGTGTCGCCGGTCCTCACCTTCATCGCGCTGTGGCTGCTGGACTGGCCGCTGGCGCTCACCGCCAGCGCCGTACTGCTCATCGGGCTGGCCATACTGGGTGTGGTGATGCGTCAGAGTGCCGGGCTCGTTCAGGAATACAACACGGCCAGTGAGCGCGTCAGCGCCGCCATCGTCGAGTTCGTGCAGGCGATGCCGGTGGTGCGCACCTTCGACAGCGGCACCGCCACGTTCGGCCGCTACCAGCAGGCGCTCACGGCCTACCGCGACACAGTCATGCGCTGGTATCGCAGTGCGGCGTTTTCGTCGCGCTTTTCGATTGCCATTCTCAGCCCGATGCCGACGCTGGCCGCGCTATTGTGGATTGGCAGTTGGTTCTTCCTGCACGAACGGCTGGAGGCGTCCACCTGGCTGGCGGTCCTGCTCATCGGCACCGGCATGGCCGAAGCCCTGATGCCGCTGATGTCGCTGATACATCTGATCAACAAGACCGAGTTGAGCATCGCCCGCATCCACGAAGTGATGTCGGTGGCGCAGATGCCGCAGCCCGCCGCCGGCGCCGATCGACAAGCACAGGATGCCAGCGTGTGCTTCGAGAACGTCACGTTCCGCTACGGCAGCAACGGTGACGACGTGCTGCACGAGTTGAGCTTCAAGGTACCGCAGGGCAGCGTCTGCGCCCTGGTCGGCCCCTCCGGTGCCGGCAAGACCACCGTGGCGCGTCTGATCCCGCGCTTCCATGATGCCAGCGCAGGGCGGGTGCTGGTCGGCGGCACGGATGTACGAGACATGCTGCCGCACACGCTGATGAACCAGGTGGCGTTCGTCTTTCAGGATACCTTCCTGTTTGCCGACAGCATCGCCGACAACATCCGCCTGGGCGTGCCCGAGGCGAGCCTGGACGATGTCATCGCGGCGGCCAAGGTGGCGCAGGCGCATGCGTTCATCCAGAACCTGCCGCAGGGCTATGAAACGCGCGCGGGCGAACGTGGCGTATTTCTGTCCGGTGGGCAGCGCCAGCGCATCACCATCGCACGCGCCATCCTGCAGAACCGCCCGATCCTGGTGCTCGACGAAGCCACCGCCTTCGCCGATCCGGAGAACGAAGCGGCGCTCGTCGCAGCGCTGTCCGAACTGATGCGCGGCAAGACGGTGATCATGGTGGCGCACCGGCTATCCACCATCCGCGACGCCGACCGGATCATCGTTCTGGACCGCGGCCGGTTGGCGGAGAGCGGCCGGCATGATGAGCTGCTTGCCGCTGAGGGACGCTACGCCCGGCTGTGGCGCAGCTATACCCAGGCCCAATCGTGGGCGCTGCGGCAATCCGATGGGGCCGGTGGCGCGGCGGCCGCACCTTCAGCGCAGGGAGAAACCGCATGACGACACACCACGACGCCGTTGCCGCCAACGGCCGACCGCGCATCACGCCCCTGTGGCAGACCTGGCGGCAAGTGCTCATCAATGCGGGCAGCCGGGCGCCGCAACTGCGCGCCAGCCTGATCGGCCTGTCCGTTGCGGCGGCGTTGCAGGGACTGGCCCTGGCCTGCATCCTGCCGCTGTTCGTCGCCCTGCTGAATCGGCACGACATGTACTCGGCCGGGTCATGGCTGATCGCAATGAGTGCGCTCATGCTGGCCAGCGTGATCATCCGCTGGCGCGCGCAGGGCTTCGACTACTTCGGCCACATGACGGCGACCACGCACGAATTGCGCACCCGGCTCGGCGAACAACTGCGCCGCATTCCGCTGGAATCCCTGCAGGACAAACGCGCCGGCGAAGTCAATGCGCTCCTGCTGGGCAATGTCGACGAGAAACTCGGGCTTGTGCTGACCGTGGCCAACATGATGGCCACCGCATTGCTGGCGCCGCTGGTGGTGGCGCTGGCGACGCTATGGTTCGACTGGCGGCTGGGATTGCTGATGCTGTTGATCTTCCCGTCGCTGCTGCCGTTGTACCGCTGGCTGCGGCCGCTATATGGCAGCGGCATGCGCACACTGGCGCTGGCCAATCGGCGCACCAGTGCCGACATTTTCGAGTATGTGCAGGGCTTGCCGATCCTCCGCGCCGCCTGCAGCGAAGGCGACAAGGCCGTCCGGCTGCAGGCAGGCTTCACTCAGTTGCAGGCGTTGCAGGAGTTCGCCCAGCGCAAGGGCACCAAGCCACATCTGGTCATGACCACCCTCATCGAGGTCAGCATCCTGATGACCCTGTGCGCCGGTGCCGGGCTGGTCGTCATCGGCACACTCGACGTCGCAGTACTGGCCGCCGCGTTGGTGTTGGCGGTGCGGTTCGCCGAACCGCTGGCCACCCTCATCATATACACGCAGGTGATCGAACTGACCGAAGCCGCGCTGGAACACATCAAGGCGCTGCTGGCGATCGAGCCCTTGCCGCAGCGGCTGCCGGCGCAGCAGGCCAGCGACTTCGACATCCGGCTCGACGAAGTCAGCTTCCAGTACGCCGGGGCGGAGCGCCCTACCTTGCGTACGCTGAGCGCCGCTTTTCCGGCACGTGGCCTGACTGCGCTGGTGGGGCCATCCGGATCAGGCAAGACAACCATCACCCGCTTGCTGATGCGGCATGCCGATCCGCAGCAGGGCGCCGTCTTCATCGGTGGCATCGATATCCGCAACATGGCGCCGGAGCACCTCAACAGCCTGATCTCGGTGGTGTTCCAGGACGTCTATCTGTTCAATGACAGCATCATCGCCAACATCCGCATGGCGCGCCCCGACGCCAGCGACGCCGAAGTCGAAGCCGCCGCTCGCGCCGCCAATTGTCATGAGTTCATCACGCGCCTGGCCGAAGGCTATGACACCCAAGTCGGCGACATCGGCGGACGCCTGTCCGGTGGCGAGCGCCAGCGCATCAGCATCGCCCGCGCCATGCTCAAGAATGCGCCTATCGTCATCCTCGACGAGCCCAGCGCGGCCTTGGATACCGAAAGCGAAGTAGCGGTGCAGCACGCCATCGATCGTCTGGTGCGCGACAAGACGGTCATCGTCATCGCTCACCGCCTGTCCACCATCGCCGCCGCCGACAACATCCTGGTCATCGACGATGGCATCGTCGCCGAACAAGGCAGGCACGGCGCACTACTCGCCGCCGGTGGGCGCTACCACGCCATGTGGCAAGCGCAACAGGCCGTCAAGTCATGGCACATCAAGCGCTGATGACGCCCCCGGGGCCCCGAACATTTACCTGAGGCACGCATGCAACCGAATCTGACCGACGTCCCCGAAACCATGCTGTGGACCCTGCACAACCGGGCCAGCGAATCTATGCGCCCGGATGCGATGATGAAAGACCCCGACGCCGAGCGCATCTACCGCACGATCCAATACGACTACGTGCGCAGCTTCGGCCCACCGGACGCGTCGCATGCCGTGCGCTCGATGATCTTCGACGAGGCCGTTGCGCCGTGGATGCAGACGCATCCGGGTGGCACCGTGGTGGAACTCGGCTGCGGGCTGGAAACCCAATTCCAGCGCCTGGACGATGGAGAGGTGAACTGGCTGTGCGTGGACGTGCCGCCCGCCATCGACATCCGCGAACGCTTTCTGGCGCCCAGCGCACGCTGCCGCCATATACGGCTGGACGCCTTCGATCCGGCCTGGCTCGATGAGGTGGATCCGAGCCGTGGCGTGTTCGTCACCGCCCAGGGGCTGTTCATGTACTTCGACGAGGCACGCATTCGCGAACTGATCCTGACCATCATCGCGCGCCTGCCCGGCGTCGAGATCATGTTCGACACCATCCCGCCGTGGTTTTCGCAAAAGACGCTACAGGGTTACTGGCGAACGCCCCATTACCGTTCGCCTCCGATGCCCTGGGGCGTGGTGCTGTGGGACGTGCCGGCGCTCGTGCGCGGCTGGAGCGACAAGGTGAGACACGTGGAACTCCTCCCCTACCGGCGCTTCCGCACCTTCCCCTCCGTGATGGTCCCCCTGTTCGCACGCCTGCCCATCCTGCGCCGGCACATACCGGGCAATGTGCGGGTGTACACGCGACCGCAGTAGTCCTCGCATCGCCTCGTCATACGACGTGCGCACTGGCCAAGGTCGACGGCTCCTTGGCCAGGCGACCCTTTGCGCTTGCGCGTCGATGTGAAGCAGATGCTGCGGGACCGATGCCATGGGAGCATCGCCGCAAGAAGGGCTGTGCGGCCCTGGTAAGCGGCGGACGAGCGCAGACGAGAGGTTTGCATCCCGAATGAGACAAGGATCACGTCGCGACAGACGCGGCGAGGCTTGGGTCGGGCGGATGCGCCACAATGATCGAGGTGGCGAATAATCCCGCCATAGGCGGCGGTAAACGAAAAAAGCCAGCACCGAAGTGCTGGCTTTCGAATTTGGCTCCCCGACCTGGGCTCGAACCAGGGACCTACGGATTAACAGTCCGGCGCTCTACCGACTGAGCTATCGGGGATCAACTTGAGGACGCGAATCTTAGATACTCGAACGCCGCCTGTCAAGAAGAGTTTTGCACATTGGAAAAAATGGTTGATGGTTGACGCTCTTGCACACGGATTGAAGCTTATGCGCATCGTTTCAAAACAACCCGCCAGCGCGGGCAAACGTCTGATGCGGCATGCCATGTTGATGATGTTCTGCACGGCGCCGCTGCTGGTCGTGGCCGCTGCCGAATCGCAAAACTGGCTGGGTCTGCAAGTCGACTACGCCGACCGTGGCTATGCGTTCACACCATGGCCAGCGGTCGAGCTGCGCAACGTCACCGTCCGCAGCGAGCCCAGCATCCAGGCGCATCGCGCATGGGTGACGCCCGACTGGGGTGAATGGCTGACCACCTTTCGCACCAGCCGCGTCAAGGTCCATGTCGATCAGATCACAGCGCAAGCATCGGGCCTGAAGCGTCTCGGTCGGATCGACGGAAAGTCCAGCTACAAGGTCAGCACGCTCAGGTTCGACAAGCTCAAGCTGATGCTGGGCGAGGGCAGCATCGAACTGCCGGCGGGGCAGATGGATTTCGCCGCCGACGGCACGCTCTCGCACATCAGCATCGCACTCGGCGAAAAGGTCACGCTGGAAGCCTCCCCAGCGGGTGATCACATGAACATCCTGGTGCGCACGGCGCAACTCAAGTGGGATGCGCTACCGGCCTTTCTGTTCGACAACGTGGCCGCGCAGGGCACGCTCGACGACCAACAACTGCTGCTCGACCGTATCGGCGCAACAAGCGATGGTGGCGCCGTCAGTGGCGCCGTGCGTCTCACCATCAAGGACCAATACGTGCTCGACGCCGATCTCAAGCTGACGGCGTTGCGCGCCAAGGCCTTCCTGGCACGCATGTATCCGCACGCCACGCTGCAGGGCGATCTGAGCGGACAGGTGAAGATCCGCGGTACAGGGGCGAGCTTTGCAGACATTGGCAAGGCGCTCAGCGTATCCGGCACCTACTCGGTCAAGTCGGGCGCCATCGACCGTCTGGGGCTGCTCGAAGGGATGCGCAAGGTATCGGCCGGCCCGGCGGGCGGCGGCCTGACGCGCTTCGATTCGTTGGACGGGAGCTTCAATGCGGTGGCCGACAAGCCGGCCACTGTGACGATACGGCGCCTGGACGCCGGAGCACTTCAAGCCAGTGGCGGCTTCGTGCTGAACGAGAACCGCGAACTACGCGGCAACCTGTCCGGCAGCATGCGTCTGCCGGGCGGCGAAACGTCGTCGCGCAGTTTCGTGCTGCGCGGCCGAGTGGATTCGCCCTCGCTGGAAATCCAATAAACAGGCAGGCGCCTGCGCCCCCGTGGGCACAGGCGCCCGCAGGTCACTTCTTGCGGGGCTTGGGCGTAAAGGGCTTGGAGAAGGACTTCTTCTCGCCCCACGCGGGTTTGTCACCCCACGCGGGCTTGTCGCCCCAGGCAGGCTTGTCGCCACGCGCAGGCTTATCGCCCCACGACGGTCTGTCGCTGCGTGCCAGTTTGTCGCCCCACGACGGCTTGTCGGTGCGCGCGGGCTTGTCGCCCCACGCCGGCTTGGCGGGTTTGTCGCGGCCGAACGCCGGACGCGGCGGCGCGTCGCCATGAGCACGTTCCGGACGGCTGCGCGCGGCACCTTCGTCTTCCCACGGACGCGGCGCGGTGCGCGTCTTCGGACGCGACTCCCAGGAGTCCGACTTGCGCGGCCCCGCCTTGTCCTCGAAGCGGCGACCGCCTCGCCCATCGGCCGGCGCATCCCACTGGCGCGGCCCGCGCGAAGGCGCGGCATCACGCGGGCCGCGGTAAGGACGCTGATCGCCCTCCCCTTCGAGCGCCACGCGAATATTGATCGGCACCTGGCGCACGCGCGTGCGCTTGAGAATGGCCAGCACGTCATCCGGCAACACCGGCAATTCGACCGTGCTGTAGTCGTCGAAAAGATTGATCTGGCCGATCTCGCGCCCTTCGATGCCGCCTTCGTTGGCGATGGCGCCGACGATTTCCTTGGGCGTCACACCCTGGTTGCGCCCCACTTCGATGCGATAGCGCTGCTGCCCGCCTCCCGCAAACTGGCGGCGGCGCGCAAGAATCTCGTCGCGGTTCTCGCGGCGCGGCTTGTCGGCATGCCCGCCCTGCTCATCGCGCTCGCGCGGCGGGCGGTAGGCATCGGGTGCCGGCGCAGCCACGTCGCGCCCCTTGAACGGATCGTCGAGTTGCAGGGGGCGCTCACGCTGTACCAGATGGGCCAGCGCC
Organism: Rhodocyclaceae bacterium; assembly: GCA_047605765.1. Lineage (GTDB taxonomy): Bacteria > Pseudomonadota > Gammaproteobacteria > Burkholderiales > Rhodocyclaceae > JBGVSA01. Next base: position 28,236 of record JASGFB010000013.1, on the reverse strand, counting down.
GCCGCGATGCGCGTGGGCTCCAGGCTCTGCTCGTTCGCCAGATCGGCCACGATGTCTTCCAGGAAGGCCAGGTCTTCTTCGGCGAGAACATCCACGATGTGCTGCTTGAACTGCGCAATGCGCCGATCGGCGACGGCTTCGCGCGAAGGCAGCGCCATCTGCTCGATAGGCTGGCGCGTGGCGCGCTCGATGGCACGCAACATGCCAGTCTCGCGCGGCGCGACGAACAGGATCGCACTGCCCTGACGGCCGGCGCGCCCGGTGCGGCCGATACGGTGCACGTAGGCTTCGGTGTCGTAGGGGATGTCGTAGTTGATGACATGCGTGATGCGCGGCACATCGATGCCGCGCGCCGCCACGTCGGTCGCCACGACGATGTCCAGCGAGCCGCCCTTGAGCTGCTCGATGACGCGTTCGCGCAATGCCTGCGTCATGTCGCCATTGAGTGCCGCACAGGCGTAGCCGCGGGCTTCGAGCTTGTCGGAGAGTTCTACCGTGCCGGTCTTGGTGCGCACGAAGATGATGGCGGCATCAAAATCGTCTTCCACTTCGAGGATGCGCGTGAGCGCGTCGAGCTTGTTCACCCCGCGCACCGGCCAGTACAGCTGGCGGATGGTCGACACGGTGGCGGTGGCAGCGGCAATCTTGACCTCTTTGGCATCGCGCAGATGGCGATGCGCCACACGGCGGATCGGCGCCGGCATGGTTGCCGAAAACAGCGCCGTCTGCCGTTCAGGCGGGGTGTGATCGAGAATCCATTCGACGTCTTCGATGAAACCCATGCGGAGCATTTCGTCCGCTTCGTCGAGCACCAGCGCACGCAGGTTGTCGAGCACCAGGCTCTTGCGTTCGAGGTGGTCCATCACGCGGCCCGGCGTCCCCACGATGACCTGCGCCCCGCGCGAGAGCTGGCGCAGTTGCACCACCATGCTCTGGCCGCCATACAACGGCAGCACGTGGAAATTGCGCAGGTATTTGGCGTAGCGCTGGAAGGCTTCCGACACCTGGATCGCCAGTTCGCGCGTCGGCGTCAGCACCAGGATCTGGGGTGTCTTGATTTCGGGGTCGAGGCGGTTCAGCAGCGGCAGCGCAAAGGCCGCCGTCTTGCCGGTGCCGGTTTGTGCTTCACCCAGCAGGTCACTGCCTGCCAACAGATGCGGAATGCAAGCGGCCTGGATCGGCGAGGGCGTTTCGTAGCCGACGTCGTCCAGCGCGGTCAGCAAGGGGGCGGACAGATTGAGTTCCGCAAATGTTTGAGGGGAAGAAGACATGAAGACGTACCGGGTGAGAACAACACCGTCAACGACGGCGTTCGTGGGCCGCAAGTATCGCAGAGCCAGGGTGTGCGTGCGCCCGCAATAATGACGCCAGCGATGGTCAGCCCTATCAGCCTAGGCGATATTTGATATAACGCATATATCCCAAGGTCGGCGGCATGCTTGTGACACATTGAAAAACCCCGCCCAGCCACCCGGCGGGCATGTATCGTGCGAAGCGCGCACAGCGGGTCGGCCGCAAGTTGAGCGCCGCGCGGACGGCGGCCCATAATGCACAAAGCGCCCACAGAGCCTGATGCCCGTGCCCACAGAAACGCGTATTCCCCTCAGCATGCTGATCACGCCACGTGCCACCCGCACGGCGGGAGCCGTGCTCGATCGCCTCGGGCGGCCGCTGCGGGATCTGCGCATTTCCGTCACAGATCGTTGCAATTTTCGCTGCACCTATTGCATGCCGAAAGAAAAATTCGGCCGCGAACACGCCTTTCTGCCGCGCCAGGCATTGCTGAGTTTTGAAGAAATCACCCGCGTGGCGCGCATCGCCGCCGCCCAGGGCGTGCGCAAGATCCGCCTGACCGGCGGTGAGCCCCTGTTGCGCAAATCCCTGCCGACGCTGATCGGGATGCTCGCCGCCATCGAAGGCGTCGAAGTCGCCCTGACCACCAACGGAGCATTGCTGGTGCGCCAGGCACGGGCCCTGCGCGACGCCGGGCTGGCACGCCTGACGGTCAGCCTCGATGCACTCGACGATGTCACCTTCCGGCGCATGAACGATGTGGACTTCCCGGTCGCCAGCGTGCTCGAAGGCATTGCCGCCGCCGAAGCAGCGGGATTCGCGTCCATCAAGATCAACATGGTCGTGCAGCGCGGCGTCAATGACAAAGACATTGTGCCGATGGCGCGGCGTTTCCATGGCACCGACCATGTACTACGCTTCATCGAGTACATGGATGTCGGCCAGACCAATGGCTGGCGCATGAACGAAGTATTGGCCGCCAACGACATCCTGCGCCTGATCGACGCCGAGTTTCCGCTCGAAGCATTGGCCCCCGCCTACCGGGGCGAAGTCGCCGAACGCTGGCGCTATCGCGACGGTGGCGGCCAGATCGGCATCATCGCCGCCGTGACGCAAGCGTTCTGCCAGGACTGCACGCGGCTGCGGCTGTCGCCAGAGGGCAAGCTGTTCACCTGCCTGTTCGCCGGCAGCGGCCACGATCTGCGCGCCCGCCTGCGGGGCGGCGCGTCGGACACGGCCTTGGCCGACTGGATGGCCGGCGTCTGGAGCGGGCGCACCGACCGTTATTCCGAGCTGCGCGGGCAGGACACCGGCGCCGCCGAAAAAATCGAAATGTCATACATTGGTGGTTGATCAATGAAACAGCTTCCGCGCAGCGTGACAGGCATCATTCTCGCCGGCGGCCAGGGCCGCCGCCTGGGTGGCGTGGACAAGGGGCTGGCGTCGCTGCACGGGCGTCCGATGGTGGCCTGGGTGGCCGACCGGCTGGCGCCGCAAGTGGCCGAGGTGCTGATCATCGCCAACCGCCACCTGGACGAATACCGGGCTTACGGCCACGATGTGCTGCAGGATCTGCGCGGCGGCTTCCTGGGCCCGCTCGCCGGGGTCGAAACGGCCCTGTGCGCGGCGCGCCATGGCTGGATCCTGACCTGCCCCGTGGATGCGCCCCTGCTGCCCCACGACTATGCGCAGCGCATGCTGGATGGCGCTGGCGGCCGCCCGGCCGTGGCCGTGGTAGGCGGCCATGCGCAGCCGGTCTACAGCCTGATCCCCCGCCAGGCCCTGCCGGCTCTGCGCGCCTTTCTGACTTCGGGCGGACGCAAGATGGGCATGTGGTTGCAATCGCTCGACGCCGTGCGCGTCGACTTCGATCACGCCGCCGCCTTCGCCGATGCCGATACCCACCAGCAATTGGCCGAGTTGGCACGCTCCGTGCCCGCCACGCCCGACGCCCGCGACGACAACGCCCGCGACGTCGTGCGCGACGCCTGACGCCATTCCGACCCGTCAAAAAAACGGGCACGCTGGCTAGGCGTGCCCGAGGGTCGAGGAGGACAGAAACCGTCTTACTTCGGCTGGTACAGCTGATCGAACACACCGCCATCGGCGAAGTGCGTCTTTTGCGCCTTCTGCCAGCCGCCGAACACGTCGTCGATGGTGAACAGCTTCACCGGCGCGAATTGCTTGGCGTACTTGGCAGCGGCCTTGGCCTCGATCGGACGGTAGAAGTTGCGACCGATGATGTCCTGGCCTTCCGGCGAGTACAGATATTCAAGGTAAGCCTGCGCCTGCTTGCGGGTGCCGCGCTTGTCGACCACCTTGTCCACCACCGTCACTGGCGGCTCGGTCAGGATCGAGATCGACGGTGTCACGATCTCGACTTTGTCGCCCAGTTCCTTCTTGGCCAGATAGGCCTCGTTCTCCCAGGCGATCAGCACGTCGCCGATGCCACGCTCGGTGAAGGACGTCGTTGCGCCGCGCGCACCGGTGTCCAGCACTTTGACGTTGCCATACAGACGCTTGACGAAATCGCGCGCCGATTGTTCGTTGCCATTGCCGTGCTTGAGCGCGTAGGCCCAGGCAGCCAGGTAGTTCCAGCGGGCGCCGCCCGAGGTCTTGGGGTTGGGCGTCACGATCTCGACGTTCGAGCGCACCAGATCGGCCCAGTCCTTGATGCCCTTGGGGTTGCCCTTGCGCACCAGGAACACGATGGTCGAGGTGTAAGGCGACGAATTATGTTGCAGGCGCTTCTGCCAGTCGGCCGGCAGCGACTTGGCCTTTTCCGAGATGGCGTCGATGTCGTAGGCCAGCGCCAGCGTGACCACGTCGGCATCCAGCCCGTCGATCACCGCACGCGCCTGGGCGCCGGAGCCCCCGTTGGAGACCTTGATGCTGAGGTCTTCACCGGTCTTGGCCTTCCAATACTTGGTGAAGGCGGCGTTGTAATCCTGGTACAGCTCGCGGGTCGGGTCGTACGAGACATTGACGATGCTGGTGGCGGCGTGGGCTGCGCCGACGGCGCCCAAGGCGAGCGACAGGGCCAGGACGGTACGGCGGATCGGGCTGAACTGCATGGTCTTCCTCGTGCTGTGTTGTGTAGGTGAGGAGACTCTAAAGACCCGCCCTTATGAAAGGAACGAATAAAAACTGCTTTGCTTTTGCACGTTCGGTGATAAGCACCACCGCGCCGGCGATGCCTTGACCTTGCCACGATGGCAAGGTGAAAGCTCCTGTTCACCGCTCCCCCGCCCCCGGGCCATTGCCCCTCAGGGGCCGGAGCACATCAGGAGATTTCAATCATGCAGACCTTCCATATCCCGAGCATGAGCTGCGGGCATTGCGTCGCCACCATTCGCCAGGCGCTCACCGAGGCGGACCCCGACGCCAAGGTGGACATCGCGCTCGAACGCAAGGAAGTGGCCGTGACCTCGACGCGCCTGGGCGACGCCGAGTTGAGAAACCGCTTGAGTGAGGCGGGCTACCCGCCGGTTTGAACAGGCGTCGCCGCGCTGGCCGCCGGGATACCCAGGGCACCATCGGTCGCCGGCGCGGCACCTGGCGCGGGCTCGTCCTGCGCCGGCAGGGACGATTCGATGAGAATCGTCACGCGCCGATTGCGCGCACGCCCTTCGGGTGTGGCGTTGTCCGCCACCGGGCGCTGGTCGCCATAGCCGGCGGCGGTCAGCCGGGCCGGCCGCACACCGGCCGACACGAACAGGCGTACCACCGACGAAGCGCGTACGGCCGACAGTTCCCAGTTCGACGGGAAGTAACTGTTGTTGATGGGCGAATTATCGGTGTGCCCTTCGACGACCACCGGGAAATCCCCCGTGGCGATCACTTCGCCGACGGCACGCAAGGCCTGCACCGCCGCGGCGCCCAATGACGCATCGGCCGGCGCAAACAGCACGCTGGCGTTGATTTCCACCGAAATCCCTCTCACCCCTTCAGTCACTCGCACCTGCCCCCCGCTGACCAGCGGCGCCAACACGCGCCGGATCTGGTCGGCCATGTTGCGCATGCGCTGCGCGTGGGCAGCGCGACGGCGTTCGGCTTCGGGGTCGGGCGGCGGCGGCCGGGCGACCACCACCGGCACCAGCGAGCCGGTGTCGGTGGGCGGCGTGATGGTGCTGGCCCCCTGTTGATTCACCGCGCTGCGGAAGGCCTGCATCATCGAATCCGACAACACGCGGTACTTGCCCTCGTTCACCGAACTGATGGCGTACATCACCACGAAAAAGGCAAACAGCAGCGTAATGAAGTCGGCGTACGACACGAGCCAGCGCTCGTGGTTTTCGTGCTCCTCTTCGTGTCTGCGGCGGGCCATGGGGATGATCGGAAGTAATGGATTCTGCGATGTTTATCGGCCGCGAAGCCCAGGCCTTGAGTGGGCAAACCCTTAGTCGGCCGCCCTCAAGACGAACGGCGCGTCTGCCGTAACTGACAGCAGAATGCGAACGCCGCGATCGCCCTTGGCGGCCACACGCCGCCGGAGGCGTTTGTATAACCGATAAAAGGCTATCACCCAATGTTCCGCCAATTGTTTTCTTCCATGCGCAATCAGCTGCTGCTCGTCAGCGGTCTGGGCTCGCTGTGCGTCGTTCTGGTAGCGACCTACGGCCTCGTCGTCCAGCATCGGGCGGTATTGAGCCTGGGGGCGTCGGCCAAGGCCGACGGCGCCGCCATCGTGGCATCCGCGCAGACGGCCTATGGCGCCTCACTGGCCCTCATGCTGGTGCTCTGCCTGGTGGCGCTGGTGGCCTTTCTGTGGGTGGTCAGCCGACAGGTCACGCAGGGCACGGCGCGCTTGGCCAAGGACCTGAACCGACTGGCGGCGGGCGATTTCAGCCAGCCCGTCGATCTGCGCCACTGTGCCGAACTGAGCCACGTCGCGCATGCGGCCGAGACCATCCGCAGCGATCTGGGCGCACTGATCGGCCAGATCCGTGAAGGCGCCGTGACGCTCAAGCAGAGCGTGGATGCCATGGCGGACGATACCGGGCATGTCTCGGACTCATCGGTCGAACAATCCGAAGCGGCCTCGTCGACGGCAGCGTCGATGGAAGAGCTTTCACAATCGATGCAGACGATCACCGAGAACGCCGACAACGCCAACCGACTGTCCCACGACAGCCTGGCGCAGTCGCAGGGTGTGCAGGACAAGCTCGGCGAAGTGCGTCGGGTGATCGGGGAAACGGCCGAAGTGATCGAACGCGTGGCGCAAGCGTCGCAGGAGTCGGTCACCAGCATGCAGCGCATCAGCACGATGACGCGCCAGGTCCGCGAAATTGCCGACCAGACCAATCTGCTGGCACTCAATGCCGCCATCGAAGCCGCGCGCGCCGGCGAAGCCGGTCGAGGCTTTGCCGTGGTGGCGGACGAAGTGCGCAAGCTGGCCGAGAAATCCGGTCAATCGGCCGCTGAAATAGATGCCATCACGGTCACGCTGGGCAACCAGGCCAGCGATCTCGAAAGCTCGGTGGCGCACGGCCTGGCCAAGATCGCCAACAGCCGCGACGGCATGGACCAGACCGTCACCGCATTGGCCGGTGCCAACAAGGCGGTGGCCCACGCCACCAGCGAGCTGAATCAGATCACCAACGCCGTGCGCGAACAGAACCGCGCCAGCGGTGAGATCGCTGGCAATATCGAACGTATTGCGAAGATGGTGGAGAACAACAACAACGCCGTCACGAGCATGAGCCTGTCAGCGGAAAAACTGCACGCGCTGGCAAACCGCATGAATTCGCTGGTGACGGCGTTCAAGCTCTAGCAACGCACCGACCGTTGCGATCGGTGCGCGTGGCCTACGCCCCGCTCCAGTGAGACAAAGGCTTCTGCGCATGCACCAGAAGCCTTTCCTCACGCCTCCCATGCAATCATGAAAGGCCGTCACACCCGATACAGGGTGATGCCATTCGCACTTGACGCGGCCACACCGCGATTAATAGCAAATTAACGTCCACTTGCACCCGCTAGTGTCACACTGCAACACCGGGATGCAATCAGCTACCTGAACCGCCGCCTGTGCCTTCGACGTCTCGGCAAGGCGCAGCGCTTCGCCCACTTTCTGGAGATCGCCTGCTGCATCGTTGGATGACGCAGACTGCAACGCGGCGGGCGTCGCATCCACTGGCATCCTGGTATCGACCTGCCCGGCCCACGCACTGGCGGAGCCCGCCAGAATGACAGCGGCAATCACTGCGAAGCTACGAACCTTGCTCATTCGAACCTCCTGCGTCACTTGGAAAAAACTTGTAAATCCAAGTGACGTAGGGATCTATCACCACTTGGCACTCAAGCGCAGCGTGACCACGCGGGCAGGCCAGAACTCCGGCATGCGCGGGTCGCCCATGACATTCGTATCCTGATAGCGGAAATGTTGATCGAATAAATTGTTGGCCGCAAGCTCCCACCAGTACCGACCATTGGACAGGGTCTGGCGAATACTCAGGTTGGTCAGCCAGAACGTTTCGGACGACAACACGTTGGCAGAGTCCTGCCACGTCATGGTGTCCTGGCGCACCTGGCGGACTTCAAGCCGCGTCGAGAATTCGCGGCTCAAGCGCACCCAGACGCGCAAGGGCCATTGCTGCGTACGCACTCTCAGCGGCGCGCCGAGCGTTGCCGTACCGGCCTCGGCAAAAACATCCATGTGATTGGAGTCATAGCGCCATTCACCCGAGAGCGCAAGCCAGTTCCATGGCGCCCACGTCGCATAGGCGCGGTGACTGCGCTCACGCCACTTGCCCATGCACGCAGGCCCGGTTGCACAGCCGGCCTCCGGCACATCCAGGTTGCGCTGCGACAGTTCGAACCCTGCTTTGCCATTGACGCCCAGGCGCTGATCGACGGCGACGGCAAGCCGGCCGGAACGCGTCCCCGCCACATCGTCGAACATGTCCGAAAAACCATTGAAGACCGTCGGCGTCAGGGACTGCTGTCGCGAAACGGGCGCAGCAAAACTACGATAGGCGGCCAGCCGCAGCACGGTTTCCGGCGTGGCCTGGATTTCAATGCCCAGCTTGGGGCTCAGCTTCGTGGCGTCAAAGCGATCACGGTTGTGAAACACGTCGTACGACGCCCCGCCATGCAGGGTCCAGCCGGTCGCCAGTCGCGCCTGTCCATAAACGTAGCCGTTGTCCAATGCCTGGGCACCATTGCTGGTTGCATTGGTGACTATCTGGATGGGTGGGGTGGTGATCTTGACCGTCTGTGTAGTCTTGCCGACGCCTGAACCCCTGAAGGATCCACCGCCCGCCTGCAAGCTGTATGCCCCCCATGTCTTCAATAACTGAAGCTCGCCATATCGCGAGTTAAACGGAGAATCAGAGCCGAAGTCGGCGGAGGCCGTGGGCGACAGTTGCAAGAACTGAGACCACTGCGTGCGTTGCTGTGCCACCGAAAAATTGCCCAGCACCTGCGTATCCGTCGACATGTCATGCCGGAAGCCCACCTGCGCCTGGTCTACATCCAAGCTGCGTCGCACAACGGGGACCGCCGCGCTGGGCGCCAGTTGTTGCGTCAGGTCGCCACTGGTACGTTCCGAATGCTTGATCTGGCCGTACACCGTGGTGTCGTCGGTCAGTTGCTGCAGCAGATCGATCTGTGTGGCGTTGACGGTGAAATCGCTGCCCGCTCGCCAGCCATCGGTCTGGTAATTGAAGTAGCCGGCCGAAATCTGCCCGCTCTGCCAGGCATGCGAAGCCAGCACACTGCCGCCAGCCGTGCTGTGCGACCCACCAATGCCGGAAACTGCAAAGTAATTGGGCTGGCGCTCGAACAGATCCGAGGTCTCTTCGGTCGACAGCGCACGCGGTCCGTCCAGAATCGGCAGGCCGGCAATGAAATACTGCGGCGGCAAGGGCCACTGCCCGGGCTGCTGGCGCAATTGGGCCTGCAGCAGTTCGGACATGCGAGCCACTTCGTACTGCGAACCGGTGGCGTAGGCGCTGGCCAGGAAGTGGTGCGCGCTACCGCTCTGCGGATCCTGCACGACGGCAGCCTGCGCCGTGGTGATCATGGCGCGATACCAGCCGAGCTCCTCGTAGGATTTCGACATGTTGGCTTCGCGCGTGGCACGGTCCTGATCGAGCAAGGTAGACGGACGGAACACCGCACGACGATCGTTGCGCGAGATGGCCTCACGCGCATCGGCCAGCGCGCCGATCGGATCATTGCTCTCCTGCTTGCGCAGAGCGTCGAAGTACCAGGGCGTGGGGCTGAGCGGATCGAGCCGGCGTGCCAGATCGTTCTCGGCCACGGCATCCTGCATGCGCGATTCATCCACATAGGCGCGTGCCAGGTAGCTGCGCAGCTCGGCGTTGGTGGGGTCGAGCATGACCGCCACTTCGAGATCGCGACGCCCTTGTTCGAGTTGCCCCTGGCGGATCAGCGCCATGCCGCGCCCGTACCAGGGCAGCGGTTCGGCCGAGTTACGCTCGATGGCGGTGTTGAACAGCGCCACCGCCTTGTCGGTCTCGTCCTTGAGCAACTCGCTGAAACCTTGCAGCCCGCGCGCCAGCGGCATATCGGGTTCGATCGCCAGCGCACGTTCGAGCGACTCCGCCCCTTCGTCCAGATGCGACATCGACAGTTCGATTTCGGCACGGCGTGCCCAGGTCAGGGCGCTGTTCGGATCGAGCACCGCCGCCGTGGTCGCCGCATCCAGGGCACGCCCCAGGTCGCGTTGCGCCTGCCAGGCGTAGGACAGCGCCAAAGCAGCCGACGACGAGTGCGGATCGAGCGATACGGCCCGGCTGGCGGCATCGATGGAGCCGGCGGCGTCGTTGGTGGCCACGCGGATGATGGCATTGAGCGCGGCGGCGTTGGCGTCGCGCTCGGGATCGAGCTTGGCGATGATGTCGCGCGCTTCGTCGAAGCGCCCGATCGCCAGCAGCATGTTGGCGCGGTAGGCCTGCAGGGCCGGCACGTCATGCGTGGCAAGCACGCTTTCGATCATCGCGGTGGCCATGGCGTAGTTGCCGGCCAGCCCTTCCGACAAGGCATGGGCCGCATCGTCGCGTTCGGCGGCCGGCAGGCCATCGAGGGCGCGCGGCGGCACCGAGATAATCTGTGGATAGTGAATGGCCCAACGCACGGCGTTGGCCGGGCGGACTTCCAGCGGCAGCGCCGCCAGATCGCGCGCGGCGTCGGCGCTGGCCCCGGCGGCCACCAGCGGCGTGCCTTCCGGCGAAACCGCCTGCACACGCCCTTCCACCACCGACACGCTGGTTTCGTCGGGCTGGGCCACGACGTTGAATTCGCCGCCTTGCGTCTGCGCGGCCATGTGGGGCGTAGTCACCCGCACATCACCCTTCTGGCGCGACAGTACATTGAGCGCCCCCTGGCTGAGCGAAAGCTCGCCGGCGGCGGTCTCGCCCACCGCGGTGATGGTCACCGTGGTCTGCTCATCGAGACGCGCCAGCACACCGTTGCTGAACACGATCGTTGCCCGACTGCGCGTGCGCGCGGCGACGACATCGCCCGCGCACAGTTGCGTCTGGCGCGAAGCGCGTATCCATTCGGTGGCCCCGGCCGAGCGAACTTCGACGATGCCTTCGATGGAGGCCAGTTCGCCCACCGAGGGATCGCACATCGCTGCCGCAAAGGGCGTTGCCGACCAACCAGCCATCAAGGCAACGACAATTGCCCGCCGAGCCAGCCTCTGCAGGCTGCCTTCAGAAAAATCACTCACCATGAGTACCGCTTGAAAAGCGCGTTGAACGCTAGTTTATGTAGGAATAGTCGGATACAGCATGGCAACAGATGCCTTCCCTGCCCGTCAAGCTGACGTCACACCTATTTGCCACACCACGGCTCTGACTACGACACCCAAACGGGCAGTCTTGAGACCTTGGAAATGTTTAATACCGTTGCATTGATCTTTATCGAAACGAGATCGAGTAATTCAGATCGAGCGCATTATCCGTCCCCGCCCGCGCTACGAGTGCGATGTAGCGTGTCAGCGTATACGTGAGTTTGACAACGCTTTCCGTCCCGATGAAGTTCTGCTCCAGCGACAGATAGGCCCGGGCCGATACGCGTTTGCCCAGGGTGAGCACCTGATTGGCGGCATCGGTACTCGTCCCGACACTTGAACCAAGCCCCGTCGCATTGCTCGCCACCTGGCTCTGCAAGGGCCGATCCTCGGTCGATGACTGGCCGAGATTGATGTCGTCCAGGCCCAGGCCGTGAACGAGTTTTTCGACCGGCCCCTCGCCACCATCGCTCATTGCCGCACTGGCCGCCGACAGCAGCAGACCGGCGTCCCCGGTGCCCGGTTCGCTGGCGCGGCCAAGCAGCATCCACGAAAGTTTCTCGGTTTCCGGCACGTTCGGCTGTGACACCAGGCGCACGCGCGGCGTGCGGGCCGAGCCGGTCACTTCGACGCCAGCCTCCACGGCCAAGCCCTTGCGCAACGCAATGACGTTCAGGCCCGGATTGTCGAGCGGGCCTTGAAAATTGACGACACCACGGTCGATGGTAAGACGCTGTCCGTAACCATCGAACACGCCATTGCGCGCCCGGATCGAACCTGTGGCGCGCATCGGCTCACCAGCGGGCAGGCGCAAGCGCAGCACGCCGTCCAGATAAGTATTGATGCCGTAGGCCTTGAGCAGGAAGTTGTTGCCGAAGTCGAACGCGACATCCGCATTGAGCTTCATGGTGCTCACTTCCTTGTTGGTCCGCCCACGCACCACTACATCGTCGGACAGGCCCGGTGTGCCGCCCTTGGGGACACCGACGAAGCCGCCATCGGCGCGCAGTTGCGCCGTCAGAGCGAAGTCGTCCCAGCCCGTGTCGATGCGTGTGGTGCCGGACACCAGGATCCACTGGTTGGGCTGCTGCGCCACCCCGACGTGGTCCAGATCGATACGGAAATTGCCCTTGCCATTGGCCAGTTGCATCGCTCCGGAGCCGGTCACCGTGCCGGTCTTGGGCAGGTTGAGCACACGCAGCCGCGGGTCGGGCGTCGGCGCGTTGTTCTGCGATGTAAAGCGCAGGGTATCCAGCTTGACCTGGTTGGCATCGAACGACAGCGCCAGCGTGCCTTTTTCCAATCGCATGCCTTGATCGACCAGACCGATCTCGAGATTCTCGCCAGTCAGATCGCCGGCCCCACGCGGCGCCGTCGGCGTACCCAGGATGTTGAAGCGCCCATTGAGGCTGCCGGCGGTTCGCAGGTTGGCATCGATGAAGGGCCCTACCCAATCGAGCGACGGCATCTGCACGTGACCGACGCCGACCAGCGGCGCGTTCTGATCGAGGCTGATGCGGCTCCCCTGGCCGCGCGTAGCGGTCGACAACACCAGCGTCATGGCGCCCAGACGCTTGCCGTTGGCCACCGCGTTGAGGGTCAGCCGATTGTCCTGCAGCGCCGCCGCCACTTCGAGCGTTTCCAGCCCGAGCGCCACCGGCGTATCGCCCAGCAGGATAAGGTCGCCGCCTTCGCGGAAGATCCTCACCAGGCCGCTGGAACTGGGGCCGAGCGTTACGTCCCAGTTGCCGCCCAGGCGTAGCGAGCGATTGCGCGAACGGTCGGTGCGCGCCGCGCCGCTGCCGTCGTCGCGCTGCAGCAAACCGACCTCCACGCCGGAGATATTGCCGCGCGCGATGAGGCGCTCGGGCGTCCATTCGGTCTGCGCCAGCTCGACCTGGCCGTTATGTGCCCGCAGCCGTGCCGGCGCCAGCGCCACGCGGGTCAACGAGGCGTCCAGCGCCACCGGCGATTCGAGTGCAAAGCCGATCGGGCCTTCGGCGCTGAATTGCTCGATCTGCCCATGAAAGCCATCGGCGGCAAAGCCGCCGCGCGTGCGCAGCGTGACCCGTTCGTCGCGCATCAGATCGGCGGTCAACGCCGCTGTGTGCGCATTGCGCCGACCATTGGCAACAAGCTGCGCGCTACGCACGATGGCCTCACTGTCGGCCTTGCCCACACGCAGCGTGCCGACTTCGATACGGGCCTCGAAGAGACCGTCCAGACCATCCTGCAGACGCGCATTGGCGTCAGCGCGACTGATGTGCACCTGGCCCGGCAAAGACAGGTTCTGCACGTGTGCGACGATGCTGCCCGAAGGCGCCTGCACGGTTCCCGACAGGACCCCTTCGGCCTGCACCACACCTGCCAGTTCCTGCCCCAGGCGGTTCAGATGGCTGGCGTCGAGCTTGTAGCTGAGCGAATCTCCCGGTCGGCCGAAGGCCCCTTTGAGCTGCAAGGTGTTATCCAGGACATTCACATTCAAATCGGCATCCAGCACCCGCGCCGGCGCCAGCGCGATGCGCCCACCGCCCGTCAGCGCGCGGCCGGCGAGCTGGCTGTTGCCCAGGTCGAGCGATGCGCGCACCTGCCAGGCGGGGGCCAATTGCCCTGTCACGTCGAATTTCGTATTGAGGTCGCCCTGCGGGGCCGTGCTCACCCAATGCTGCGGATCGAAGTGCACCAGGGCGCCCTTGAGGGTGAAGGCCTGCGTGCCTTGCAGCGCCAGTTGACCGGCGGCGCTGACCCGCGAAGCACCGGCTGCGAGTTCGGCACGCGACAGGCGCAGCACGCCGGCGCGATGTTCGCCCACCGCATCGAGGCGGTAGCGGTCGGCGGCCAGCTTGAGCGTGAACGCCTGCACGTCGCTACCGGCGGTGGCAGTGGCCTCGCCGTTGACGCGCATTCTCAGCGCAGCGGAATGAATGACGCGCGGATCGATACCCGCCAGCCGCAACTGACCGACGATGCGTCCGATGACATCGTCCTTGCCTGGCTGCCAGGTCACCTCGCCGGTCACTGCGCCTTTGGCCGGCACGTCGATACGCAGCGCATCGGCCTTGAGCGCGCCGGCAGACCACGCCAGCGTGGTGGCCAGCCGTTCGACCGGAATGCGCCCCTGGTCGATGGCGCCGGCAGCCCGGTTCACCACCGTCAGCGGGCCGGACACCACCCAATCGGCGACGCCGGGTGACGCGACGCCGGCCGCCGCGGCGGGCGTCAGGTCGGCGTCGATATCGAACAACGCATGAGGGGCGTCGGCATGAAAACGCGAGGGATCCACGCCGGTGAAGGCCAGACGAGCATGACGCAAAGGCACGGGCTCGAACGGCTGGGCCTGCACGTCGGCCGTGCCATCAATACCCTCGCCGCTTGCGCGCAACACGATATGGGGCGCCAGCAGGCTGCCGTCGACCGCGGCATCGACGCTGACGGTACGTTCCTGCACGGCGCTGTTCAGCACCAGCGCCGCCTGCAGGGCAAACGGCGGCAACGCTGCCAGTTGCGCCTGACCGCTGACGCGGCCGGCCGGCGTGGTAACGGCGAATTGATCGACGACGTGGCGCGCGGCATCGCTATCCACGCGGCCGGCGATATCGGTGAGCGTAACGGCTGGCGGCGGCTGCACATCGCCCGCTGCGAGACTACCGATGGTCAGTTGCGCCGCGCGCACTTCGGCGGCGTGGATCGCCACCGGCAGGCGCACGTCGGTGAGTGGGCCACTGTCGGGCTGCGCGTCGGTGGACGGAGCCGAGCGAATATCCAGCGCGGCGAGGCGCAGCCAATCGAGCCGCACATCGCCACGCAGCAGGGGGCGCACGTGCCAGCGGACGTCCGCCTGTGTAGCGACCAGGCGAAAACCCGTCAGATGGAGTTCGAAGCGGCTGACTTGCCAATGATCGAGCAGGCGGCCCTGCCAGCCTTCGACGCGGAACATGCCGCCCATGATGTTGGCGGCAAGATTGACACCGGTGCGACTTCCGGTCTCGGTGCCGATCACCCAGGCCAGCGTGCCCGTCGCCACCGCCGACACCGCCACGGCGGCCATCATCGCGTGGCGCAGCCAGCGGCGCCGCGTACGTGGCGCGGGCGGAGCGGAATCGGGCGTAGAGGGGCCTGGTGGCGTATCGGCGCTGGGTTCAGTCGTCACCCGCGATGCTCCGTGTGCATGGGAAACAATGCGGAGTATCGCGCAAAACCGCGCCGCTGCAGACGGCCATCGTCAGCCAGCGCCCGAGCGGGCGCATGGCGGCGGTGGCCGGCGACTCAGGAGAACAGTGCGGCCAACTGGGCGCCCGGGTCTTCGGCGCGCATGAAAGCCTCGCCGACGAGGAAGGCATTGACGCCATTGCCACGCATGCGCTGGACGTCCTCGCGACCGAGAATGCCGCTCTCGGTCACCACCACGCGATCATCGGGTATGCGCCCCAACTGCGACAGCGTGGTGTCCAGCGTCACCTCGAAGGTGCGCAGGTTGCGGTTGTTGATGCCAACCAGCGGCGTTGCCAGCTCGAGCGCGATATCCAGCTCGTCGGCGTCATGGACCTCCACCAGCACCGCCATGCCCAGGTCATGCGCCAGTGCCTCCAGATCGCGCAGACCGGCCTGTGCGGCGCGCGCCGCCGACACCCCCACCACGCCTTCGGGCGGCAGGAAAGCCGCCACGATCAGCAGAATGCAGTCGGCGCCCATGGCCCGCGCTTCGAACACCTGGTAGGCATCGACCATGAAATCCTTGCGCAGCACCGGCAAGGCGCAGGCGTCGCGAGCGGCGCGCAGGTAGTCGGGTGAGCCCTGGAAATAATCGCGATCCGTCAGCACGGACAGGCAGGCGGCACCGCCGCGCTGATATGACGCGGCGATGTCGGCCGGGTGAAAATCTTCGCGCAGCACGCCCTTGGAGGGGCTGGCCTTCTTGACCTCGGCAATGACGGCCGCATCGCCAGCGGCGATCCTGGCGCGCAGGGAGCCGGCGAAATCGCGCGGCGTGGCGCCGCCACGGGCACGCTTGACGATGGCTTCGCGCGACAGCTCACGCTCGGCCGCTTCGATCTCTTGACGCTTGGTGGCGAGGATCTTCTGCAGGATATCGGACATGGATCTCAGGCCTTGGCGAACGATTGCGTCTTGGTCACGAACTGGTCGAGCTTGGCGCGCGCGGCGCCTGAGGCGATCGCCTCGCGCGCCAGTGCGATGCCCTCGCCAATGCTGGCGGCGACGTTGGCGGCGTACAGCGCGGTGCCGGCATTGAGAACGACGATTTCGCGGGCAGTGCCCGGTTCGTTGCCCAACGCGTCGAGCAGCATGGCGCGGGACGCCGCTGCGTCGGCCACCTTGATCTGGCGCGTGGAGGCCATCTGGATGCCGAAGTCTTCGGGGTGCACTTCGTACTCGCGCACTTCACCATCTTTGAGCTCGCCCACCCGCGTGCCGGCCCCCAGGGACACTTCGTCGAGGCCATCGCGGCCGTACACCACGATGGCGTGCCGCGCGCCCATGCGCTGCATGACACGCACCTGGATGCCGACGAGATCTTCGTGGAAGACCCCCATCAGGATGTTGGGCGCACCGGCCGGATTGGTCAGTGGGCCCAGGATATTGAACATGGTGCGCACGCCCATTTCGCGGCGCACCGGCGCCACGTTCTTCATCGCCGGATGATGATTGGGTGCAAACATGAAGCCGATGCCGACCTCTTCGATGCATTCGGCCACCTGCTGCGGCGCCAGCATGATGTTCACGCCCAGCGCTTCGAGTACGTCGGCGCTGCCCGACTTGGAACTCACGCTGCGGCCGCCGTGCTTGGCGATGCGCGCACCGGCGGCGGCGGCCACGAACATCGATGCCGTCGAGATATTGAAGGTCTGTGCCCCGTCGCCGCCGGTGCCGACGATATCGACGAAGTTGGACAGTTTGTCGGCCGGCACCTCTACCTTGTTGGCGAAGGCGCGCATCACGCCGGCGGCGGCGGCGATCTCACCGATGGTTTCTTTCTTGACGCGCAGGCCGGTCAGGATGGCGGCGGTCAGCGTGGGCGAGACCTCGCCCGACATGATCTGCCGCATCAGGTCGGTCATCTCTTCGTGAAAGATCTCGCGGTGCTCGATTACGCGCTGCAGTGCTTCTTGGGGTGTCATGTCCGGCGCCTCAGGTATTCAGGAAATTGCGCAACAGGTCGTGACCACCCTCGGTCATGATCGATTCGGGGTGGAACTGCACACCTTCGATGGGCAGGGTCTTGTGACGCACGCCCATGATTTCACCATCGTCCGTCCAGGCGGTTACTTCCAGACAATCAGGCAGCGTTTCGCGGCGGATGGCCAGCGAGTGGTAGCGCGTGGCGGTGAAAGGATTGGGCAAGCCCTTGAACACGCCGACGTCGGCATGATGGATCGGCGATGTCTTGCCGTGCATGAGCTCCTTGGCATGCACGATGTCGCCTCCGAAGGCGGCGCCGATGCTCTGGTGGCCCAGGCACACGCCCAGGATCGGCAGCTTGCCGGCGAAGTGGCGGATCAGTGCGATCGAGATGCCCGCTTCGGCCGGCGAACACGGGCCGGGCGACACCACGATGCGCTCGGGGCGCATGGCTTCGATCTGTTCGATGGTGATCTGGTCGTTGCGGTGCACGCGCACGTCGGCGCCCAGCTCACCCAGGTATTGGACGATGTTGTAGGTGAAACTGTCGTAGTTATCCAGCATGAACAACATGGCGGTATTCCTTTCCGGTATCCGGCTCAGAGGGCGAAGCGGGTATCGAGCCCGCGCTCGGCGAGTTCGGCGGCGCGCATCTGCGCACGTGCCTTGCTGAGCGTTTCTTGCCATTCGGTTTCAGGATCGGAATCGGCCACGATGCCGGCACCCGCCTGCACGTGAAGTTCGCCGTTCTTGATGACGGCGGTGCGGATGGCGATGGCGACGTCCAGATCGCCATCAAAACCCAGGTAGCCGACAGCGCCGGCATATACGCCGCGCTTGAGCGGCTCCAGTTCATCGATGATCTGCATGGCGCGCACCTTGGGCGCACCGGACACCGTGCCCGCCGGGAAAGCGGCGCGCAGCACCTGCAGCGCGGCGGCGCGGCGATCGGTGCCGGCCGGCAGCACACCCTCCACGTTCGACACGATGTGCATGACGTGCGAGTAGCGCTCGATGGTGAAGCGCTCGGTGACCTTGACGGTGCCGGTGGCGGCCACGCGGCCCACGTCGTTGCGGCCCAGGTCGAGCAATTGCAGGTGCTCGGCCCGCTCCTTGCGATCGGCCAGCAACTCGCGCTCGAGCGCCAGATCTTCCTCGTGGGTGGCGCCGCGGCGGCGCGTACCGGCGATGGGACGCACGGTGACCACTTGCTGGTCGCCCTCGTCTTCGAGCTTGACGAGGATTTCCGGCGAGGCGCCGACGACATGAAAATCTTCAAAGTTGAAGAAGAACATGTAGGGCGAAGGATTGAGGGCGCGCAGCGTACGGTACAGCGCCAGCGGACTGGCAGCGAAGGGCTTCTTCATGCGCTGCGACAGCACCACCTGCATGATGTCGCCATCGACGATGTACTGCTTGGCGCGACGCACGGCCGCTTTGAATTCTTCTTCACCAGTGACCGACACCGGCGCCTGCGGTTCGACGCTGACGTCGGCCGGGATCTGCACGGGCTCACGCAGCTTGGCGACCAGTTCGCGCAGACGGCGCTGGGCACGCTTGTAGGCACCGGGGACTTCCGGCTCTGCATACACCACCAGGGTGAGCTTGCCGGACAGATTGTCGACGATGGCGATCTCTTCGGAGAGCAGCAGCAGGATGTCGGGCGTTTCCAGCGGGTCTTGCGACGGCTGGTGCTCAGCAAGCTTGGGCTCAATGTAGCGCACGGTGTCGTAGCCGAAATAGCCGACCAGCCCACCGCAATAACGCGGCAACCCGGCCCGCGGCGGCACCTTGATGCGTTGGGTGAACTCGCCGACATAGGCCAGCGGATCGCCGTAATCACGGCGCTCGACGAGTCGATCGTTGGACACCAGCAGCACCGAGCGGCCGCGCACTTCGATGCGTGTGTGGGCGCGCAGGCCGATGATGGAATAGCGGCCGAACTTTTCACCACCCTGCACGGATTCGAGCAGGTAGGTATACGGTTCGTTGGCGAGTTTGAGATAGATCGACAGCGGCGTGTCGAGGTCGGCAAAGGTTTCCAGCGTCAGGGGAATACGGTTGTAACCCTGCGTGGCCAACGCCTGGAATTCGGCTTCGGTCATGGTGACTCCATAGCTTGTGTTCGGTGCGGGCGGCTGTCGCTCGCGGATGCGGCCCGGGGCGGGCCGCTGTGCGTTCAGTGGTGGCGGACACGCCACGAGTACCCGATGCGCTGCCACGATGAAGTGGCGCGATTCGGGAGGTACTCCTTCACGCGGAACAAGCTATGGTGGGTCACGAATGGCTCAGATGAGAATCGTCCGTCAGACTGCAAGGCCAATTCTGGCCGGCAGTTCATTGATTGAGGATAGTAACCCGTCACAATCGATAGTGTCCACCGGCACCCCTTCGCTGTACCCATAGGTCACCAGCAGCACGCGAATGCCGGCATTGCGCGCGGCCAACGCATCGTTGACCGAGTCCCCCACCATCATTGCCTCGTCGCGGCCGACCCGGAGTTGTTCGCAGGCGTGCCAGAGCGGGTGCGGATCCGGCTTTTTCTGCGGCAGCGTATCGCCGCTCACCACGCTGCCGAAGAACTGCGCCAGCCCCAGTTGCGCCAGCAAGGCCTGGGTAAAGGCGGCATCCTTATTGGTGATGCAGCCCATGACGACGCCGGCCTTGTGCAGCGCCGACAGGCCCGACAGCACGCCTGGGTAGATGGTCGTCTTGTGGCCGTTGGTGACGGCATAGTGGCGCTGGAAGACGGCAATGGCGCGCTTGACTTCGTCGTCGGTACGCGGGCCGCGGCCGGCGGCCAGGGCGCTGCGCACGAGGTGAGGAATGCCCTTGCCGACGAAGGCGCGGACTTCCTGTTCGCTGCGTGGCGGCTCTCCCAGTTCGGCCAGCATCATTTTGACCGCTTCGGCCAGATCGGGGATGGAATCAACCAAAGTGCCGTCCAGGTCGAACAGAATCGCACGCGTTGTCATAGCAAACCTATTTTTCGTCGGAGAAAACGGGCGGCACGCCGTCCGCCGGGATTACAGCGTGGCCAGGGCGCTGCGCAACGCGCCGATCACCGTGTCGTAGCCGTGGGCGTCGTCGGCGCGGCGAGCGCCGAACACCGCCGAGCCGGCGACGAAGGTGTCGGCGCCGGCGGCGGCGATCTCGGCGATGTTGGCCGGTTTCACGCCGCCATCGATCTCGAGCAGGATGTGGCGGCCGCTGACGGCTTCGTAAGCGTCAAGCCGGGCACGCGCCTGGCGCAGCTTGGCGAGCGTTTCCGGAATGAAGGCCTGGCCGCCGAAACCGGGGTTCACCGACATCAGCATGATGAGATCGATCTTGTCCATCACATGATCGAGCCAGTTCAGCGGCGTGGCGGGATTGAAAACCAGCCCCGCCTGGCAGCCATTGTCGCGGATCAGTTGGAGCGTGCGATCGACGTGACGCGAGGCTTCCGGGTGAAAAGTAATGATGTTGGCGCCGGCCTTGGCGAACATGGGCACCAGCGCGTCGACCGGCTCGACCATCAGGTGGACGTCGATCGGTGCCTGCGTGATCGGGCGGATCGCCTCGCACACCAGCGGGCCGATGGTCAGATTGGGGACGTAATGATTGTCCATCACGTCGAAGTGCAGCCAATCGGCCCCAGCGGCGATCACGTCGGTGACTTCCTGCCCCAGGCGGGCAAAGTCGGCGGACAGCAGGCTCGGAGCAATACGGTAAGTAGGGGTATTCATGTGGGTGCAGCGGCATGCAAGAAGGTCATGCCGAGAAAAATCCGATCGTCTAAGATGCAGCAGTTTACCGGCGCAGCGCCGGCCGGCACAGTCCCTGACCGAGGTTTCCGTGCCGGAGTGAACCGCCTACTCTGCCCATCATGACGCCACAAGACAAATATCGCATCGATGTAGAGGCGCAATCGACCTTCGTCGCGGAGCAGTCCTCGCCGGACGAGGACAACTACGTGTTCAGCTACCGCATCGTGATCCGCAACGTGGGCCACGTGGCGGCGCAACTGGTCAGCCGGCATTGGATCATCACCGACGCCGACGGCAAGGAACAAGAGGTGCGCGGGCTGGGCGTGGTCGGCGAGCAGCCGATTATCGAACCGGGCCAGAGCTTCGAGTACAGCAGCGCGTGCACGCTCGAAACCAGCTTCGGCACCATGCGCGGCAGCTACCAGATGCAGGCATCGGACGGTAGCCGTTTCGAGGCCGACATCCCTGAATTCGTGTTGAGCGGGCCGCGCGTGCTGCACTGACGCGGCCCTCGGGCGAGCCTCAGGCCACCAGGCGCATCAACTCGGCAAAGGCCTTGGAGAAGGACGCCAGGCCTTCCTGCTGCAACACGTCAGCGTGCCGTTCGAGATCGATGTCGAGTCGAGCCAGGTGGTCGAGCACGGCGGTGGCCTCTTCCAGGTCGTTTTCCAGCGTCGCGGCGGCCTCGCCGTGATCGCGAAAGGCGTTCAGGGTGGCTTCCGGCACCGTATCGACGGTGTCCGGCCCGATCAGGCTTTCGACGTACAGGGTGTCGCGGTAGGCCGGATTCTTGACGCCTGTGCTGGCCCACAGCAGCAGCGGCGGATGCCCGCCCTTGGCGGCCAGTGCGGCAAACGAGCTGCCGGCGCCGAAGCGGGTCTTCCAGAACTGATAACCACGCCGCGCCGATGCGATGGCCACCTTGCCGACCAGTTCAGGCGCACGCTCGGCCAGGATCGGGTCGAGCCGGGCATCCCAACGCGACACGAACACGCTGGCCACCGAACGCACGTGGTCGATCGGTTGGCCAGCGGCGGCGCGCCGGGTCAGCCCCAGGGCATACGCCTCGAACACGTCGCGGATGTGGCGATGCGAGAACATCAGGGTGACGTTCACATTGATGCCCGCCGCAATGCTTTGCTCGATTGCCACCAGCCCTTCGGCCGTGGCGGGGATCTTGATCATGGCGTTGGGCCGGTCGATGGCGGCCCACAGGCGGCGAGCGGCCTCGAAAGTACCCTCGGCATCGTGCGCCAGGCGGGGCGACACCTCGAAGCTCACGAAGCCGGCGGCGCCGCCGCTGGCGTCGAACACCGGCCGCAACACGTCGCAGGCGGCCTGGATGTCCGGCAGGGCCACGGCCTCGAAGCGCTGTTCGGCATCGCCCGCCGCCAGCGCGGCGAGGGCGTCACGATAACTGGGGTCCTTGGCCAGCGCCTGTTCGAAGATCGCCGGATTGGAGGTCACACCGGCGATGCCGTCTTCGTCGATGAGCTGCTGCAGGCGGCCGGACTCGATGAGTTGCCGCGAGAGGGAATCCAACCACACTTGCTGGCCATGGCGGCCAATCTGTTTGACGCGATTCATGGTATCTGCCTGTTTGGGAGGTTTTGTTTTTTCAGTATGCCGCAACGCGGTGGCTGCATAAAAATCCTATACTTCTTGCCCAAAAGTCGGAACCACATTTGCACGCATGGGTCTATGTCTTCACTGCGAGCATGACCCATGTGGGTCACCCACACAGGAGAACACCAGATGGAACAACGCATGATCAACTCGTCGACGTCGTATGGCGTCGCGCGCAACCGCGTGCTGCGCAATACCTATGCGCTTTTGAGCCTGTCGATGGTGCCGACGCTCCTCGGCGCCTGGCTGGGCGTGCAGATGCACTTCACCTTCTTCGCCGGCAGCCCCCTGCTGAGCATCGTGGTGTTCCTGGGCATCGCCTTCGCCTTCTTCTACGGGATCGAACGCTTCAAGCACAGCCCGGTCGGGGTGGCGCTGCTGCTCGGCTTTACCTTCTTCATGGGGCTGATGCTGTCGCGCATCCTGCAGGCGACGCTGGGCTTTTCAAACGGCGGGCAACTGATCGCCCTGGCGGCGGGTGGCACCGGCCTGATCTTCTTTGGCATGGCCACGCTGGCCACGGTCGTCAAACGTGATCTGTCCGGGCTGGGCAATTTCCTGTTCATGGGCGTGCTGCTCCTGCTGGCGGCTAGCATCGCCAACGTGTTCCTGCAGATCCCGGCCCTGTTCCTGACGATCTCGGTGCTGGTGTGCGCGGTCTTCTCGGTCTACCTGATGTACGACATCAACCGTGTCGTCACGGGCGGCGAGACCAACTACATCACGGCCACGCTGGCGATCTACCTGGACGTGTTCAACATTTTCCAGAGCCTGTTGTCGATCCTGGGCGTGCTGGGCGGTAACCGCGACTGACGGCGCCCCGGCCAACCAACGAAAAAGCCCGCTTGCGCGGGCTTTTTCATGGGTGCGAGATACGTTCAACCGCGTTCAATCGCGCTCGAACAGGGCGATCGACTCGACGTGAGAGGTGTGCGGGAACATGTTGGCCACCCCCGCCCCCTTGAGGCGATAACCCTTTTCCTGGACCAGAACCGAGGTATCGCGCGCCAGCGTGGCCGGATTGCACGATACGTACACAATGCGCCGCGGCGAGTTCTCATCGAGCGCCTTGACCACCGCCATGGCGCCCTCGCGCGGCGGATCGATCAGTATCTTGTCCAATTTGCCCAGGGCCGCCAGGCTTTCGGGCGTCGCCTCGAACAGATTGGCGACGGCAAACTCCGAACGGTCGGCCAAACCATTGGCGGCGGCGTTCTCGCCCGCGCGCTTGACCAGCGCAGCGCTGCCCTCGACCCCCACCACATGAGCGCCACGGCGGGCGATCGGCAGGCTGAAATTGCCCAGGCCGCAGAACAGGTCGGCAATGCGCTCGCCCGGCTGCGGATCGAGCAACTGCATGGAACGGCGGATCAGCAGGCGATTGATGCTGACGTTCACCTGCGTGAAGTCGGTCGGGCGGAATTTGAGCGCCAGATCGAATTCAGGCAGCGTGTAGTGAAGGAATTCCGATACGCACTTTTCCACCGGACGCACGGTCTCCGGGCCGCCCGGCTGCTGCCACATGCTGACACCGTGAGCCTCGCCGAACGCCAGCAGGCGTGCCTCATCCTGCGGCGTGAAGGGCAGCAGATTGCGCAGCACGAGTACCGTCATGTCATCGCCAACGGCGATTTCGACCTGCGGGATGCGATCCGGCGTCGATAGGCCCGACACCAGCTCGCGCAGCGGCAGCAGCAAAGCGGAAATATGCGGCGGCAGGATCTCGCAGCTCGTCATGTCGGCGATGTAGCTGCTCTTCTTTTCGTGGAAGCCGACCAGGACGCCGCCCTTCTTGGGCACCACGCGGATCCCGATGCGGGCACGGAAGCGGTAGCCCCAGCCTGGGCCGTAGATGGCGGGATACAAGGTGTCGGCCTTGATGCGGCCGATGTGTTGGAGGGCGTCTTCAAGCACCCGCTGCTTGGCCGCCACCTGGGCGCCCAATTCAAGATGCTGCATGCTGCAGCCGCCGCACACGCCGAAGTATTTGCAGCGCGGCGTGGTCCGCTGCGAAGACGGCTTGACGATGCGGGTCGCGGTTGCCTGTTCGAAACTCGGGCGCTTGCGATAGCTGGCGTACTCCACCCGTTCGCGCGGCAACGCCCCTTCGATGAAAATCGCCTTGCCCTCGAAGTGGGCAACCCCCCGGCCTTCGTGGTCCAGCGACTCAACGGTGACAACAGGCATCGATAGCTCCGCGCAAAAAGGGCGTGATTTTAAACCGAGCGGTCGCGTTTGTCGCCAAACGTGCGTCCAAACAAGCGTTACACTGCGCGCCATGACCGATACGCTCCTTGGCGGCATCAGCCCGCGAACCTTCCTGCGCGAGTATTGGCAGAAAAAACCCCTGCTGGTGCGTGGCGCCGTGCCGGGATTCAAGGGCTTGCTCACCCCGGCGGAAGTCCGCCAGTTGGCGGCCGACGAGGACGTCGAATCACGCCTGGTCTGCCAGACCGACGAGGGATGGACGCTCGACCATGGACCGTTCCGGCCGCGCGACTTTCCACGCAAGGGCCCATGGACGGTACTGATCCAGGGTCTCAACCTGGTCATGCCCACGGCCGATGCGCTGCTGCGCCGCTTCAATTTCCTGCCGTATACGCGCCTCGACGACCTGATGGTGTCGTACGCCACCGACGGCGGCGGCGTCGGGCCGCACTTCGATTCATATGACGTCTTCCTGCTCCAGGGCGCCGGCAGGCGCGAGTGGCGCATCAGCGCCCAGCGCGATCTGACGCTCGAAGAAGATGCCCCGCTCAAGATCCTGCGCCATTTCAAGCCGACGCAGTCGTGGATCCTCGAACCCGGTGACATGTTGTACTTGCCGCCTCGCTATGCGCATGACGGTATCGCCATCGGCGAATGCCAGACGTATTCGATCGGTTTCCGCGCGCCGTCGGCCCAAGAACTCGTGTCTGAATTCCTGTCTTTTTTGCAAGAGGATGTAAATGAAAGAGGCATGTATTCAGACCCCGATCAGGCGCCGGTCCGTAACCCGGCGCAAATCCCGTCCAATATGATTGATCAGGTCGGTGGCATTCTCGAACGAATCCGCTGGGACAAATCCGACGTCACCCGTTTCATCGGGCGCTATATGTCGGAACCCAAACCGCATGTTTTCTTTGACCCGCCCGAGGCGCCGCTGAGCTTTGCGGCGTTCGTCCGAAAGGCACGCCAGTCGGGCCTTTCGCTTGATCTGCGCAGCCAGCTTCTTTATCAGGGCAAGCGCTTTTTCATGAATGGTGAAGAGCACGCATGCAAAGAAGATGCGATGTTGCTGCGCACGCTGGCCGATCAACGCCATCTGCCTCGACTGGCGGCCGTAACCGAAAACACATTGGAATTGTTGTACGAATGGTACTGCGCGGGTTTCGTCACGACACCGTCGACGCGCGCACATGATGCCGGCAAGTGAGGCTCGCACTTTTTTTGTGCGGGTGGATATAATTGCGAATCGGCCATAACCCTGGCCGATCAAGATATCTAGCTTATTGCACATTCTTTGCAAGGGAAACCAACAATGAACAAGTCTCTCCTCGTTGCTGCCTTGATCGCACTGGCTGCTGTTGCCTGCGGCAAGAAGGAAGAAGCTCCGGTTGAACCGGCTCCGGCCGTTGAACAATCGGCTCCTGAAGCAGCACCCGCTCCGGCTGTTGAAGAATCCGCTCCGGCTGCCGACGCTTCGGCCCCGGCTGACGCTTCCGCTCCGGCTGACGCTTCCGCACCGGCCGCCAACTAAGATTGGCGCTCGCGCGATGAAAGCCGACCCGCGTGGGTCGGCTTTTTTATTGCCCGTGCATCCAGATCGCCCCCTTTTCTGGCCCGATCTGTAGGATTTTCGCCCCATGACGGGGCGCTCATCGAGCGCTATGCTCTCCGGCAACAATGCACGTGGGTCTGCCCCACGGCCCGACCAGGAGAGTCCCATGCCCGACACCCCCATCGCGCGTCTGCGCGATACCGCCCTCTTCCAGCAAGACGCTTTCATCGACGGCCAATGGGCCCGCGCCGACGTCCGCTTCGATGTCGTCGATCCGGCCACCGGCCAGACCATTGCGCAAGTCGCCAATCTGGGTGCTGAACAAACCCAGCGCGCCGTCTCCGCCGCGGAAGCCGCGCTGCCCGCCTGGCGTGGGTTGCTGGCGCGCGAACGTGCCGCCTTCATGCGCCGCTGGTTCGAATTGCTCATCGAGCACAAGGAAGACCTCGCCATCCTGATGACGCTCGAACAAGGCAAGCCGCTGGCTGAATCGCGCGGCGAAGTGGCCTATGGCGCATCGTTCATCGAATGGTTCGGTGAGGAAGCCAAACGGGTGTATGGCGACATCATTCCGACGCAGGCGGCAGATCGACGCCTGCTGGTCATCAAGCAGCCCATTGGCGTGTGCGCCGCCATCACACCGTGGAACTTCCCGATCGCGATGATCACACGCAAGGTCTCGCCCGCCCTGGCTGCCGGCTGCACCATCGTCATCAAACCGGCGGAACAGACGCCGCTGTGCGCCCTGGCAATGGCCGAGCTGGCCCGTCGTGCGGGCATACCGAAAGGCGTCATCAACGTGGTGACCGCCGATGGCGAACGCTCCATCGATGTCGGCAAAGTGCTGTGCGAACACCCCAACGTGCGCCATCTGTCCTTTACCGGCTCCACCGAGGTCGGCCGTATTCTCATGGCGCAGTGTGCGCCGACCGTCAAGAAGCTCGCCCTCGAACTGGGGGGCCATGCCCCCTTCCTGGTTTTCGACGACGCCGATCTGGAGGCTGCCGTCAGCGGCGCCATCGCGTCCAAGTACCGCAATGCGGGCCAGACCTGCGTGTGCACCAACCGCTTCATCGTGCAAGAGAGCATTCACGACGATTTCGTCGCGCAACTGGCGGAGTGCTCGGCCGCGCTCAAGGTGGGCAACGGCCTGGAAGAAGGCGTCGAACAGGGGCCTTTGATCGACGAGGCCGCCATCGCCAAGGTGCGACGCCATATCGATGATGCCGTCGGCAAGGGCGCGCGGCTGGAAACCGGCGGCCAGGTGCGCGACGGGCGCTTCGTGGCGCCCACCGTGCTGAGCGGGGTCACGCAAGACATGCTGATCGCGCAGGAGGAAACCTTCGGCCCGGTGTCGGCGGTGATGAAGTTTCGCGACGAAGCCGAGGCCATTCGCCTGGCCAACGACACGCCCTTCGGCCTGGCGGCGTACTTCTACAGCCGTGACATCGGCCGCGTGTGGCGAGTGGCCGAAGCGCTCGAATACGGCATGGTCGGCATCAATGCCGGCCTCATTTCATATGAGAGCGTCCCGTTCGGTGGCGTCAAGCAATCGGGCTACGGGCGCGAAGGGTCGCGCTACGGTATCGACGAGTATATCGAGATGAAGTACTTGTGCATGGCCGGCATCTGAACCGGCGTCGCATCAGATCCCAGGCCACCCACGGTGGCCTTTTTCTTGGGGTAAAACATCAACCTCCCCAAACGTGGTCAGAGTGGGACACCCCATTTGACCTACTGCACGCAGCGGCGCTCTCTGCCGCGAACCCGTCGTGGTCCTTGGCCCGAGGTCATCCTGCACACAGGGGGCCACAGCCAGAATGCCTGCGTACTGCACCCAGCCTCTTCCCTCCCCGGGTAATGCCCCCATTCTTACTGGGTCGCAGAAGTAGAAACTGATGCGGCCATGG
>JASGFB010000012.1:0-54873 GCA_047605765.1 Rhodocyclaceae bacterium | reverse complement strand
CCATGGCCGCATCAGTTTCTACTTCTGCGACCCAGTAAGAATGGGGGCATTACCAGTTGAAATGAGCCATCACGATAAAACGCCTGTGACCAGCGCTATCCGTGTGCTGCGTCAGCACGGCGCGGTATTTTCGGATCATCTCTACGACTATGAGGAGCACGGCGGTACGGCGGTGAGCAGTCGCGCGCTCGGTGTCGAAGAGCATGCCGTGATCAAGACGCTCATCATGGAGGATGATCATAAGCATCCGCTCATCGTGCTGATGCACGGTGACCGCGAAGTGTCGACCAAGAATCTGGCGCGTCACATGGGCGTCAAGACCATCGCGCCGTGCAGCCCTGATGTGGCCAATCGACATTCCGGCTACATGGTGGGCGGCACCAGCCCTTTCGGGACGCGCAAGGCGATGCCCGTCTTCATGGAGCGGAGCATCACCGAGCTGCCGCAGGTGTACATCAACGGCGGCAAGCGTGGTTATCTGATTGGCATTTCGCCCCAGGTGCTGCTGGATATCCTCAAGCCGCAACTGGTTGACGCCGCGGCCTGAGTATCGATTGCCTTACCTGCGTCTGACGGTCCACCAGCGCAGCCAGTAGAGCAGGGCCACCAGAGCCAGGCCGGCGATGAGGATGAACACGAGCGAGATTTCCCAGCCGCCGGGGGCGTTCAGAAACGGCAGATGCTGGAAGTTCATGCCGAAAAACCCTGTCACCAACGTGGCCGGTGCCAGCATGGTGGTGACTACGGTCAGCACGCGCACTTCGGCGTTGAGCCGGTTGCTGACGGTGGATAGGTGGATGTCCAGCAGATCGCCGATCTGATCGCGCAGCGCATCGAGCTGATCGATGATGTGCACGGTGTGGTCATAGATGTCGCGAAAATACAGTTGCGTTTCTTCCTTGAGAAACGTGCCCTGTTGGCGCAGCAGCGTGTTGAGGACTTCACGTGTCGGCCAGATGGCGCGGCGCACTTGCAGCGTTTCGCGCTTGTAGTGATTGATGGCCGAGATCGGATGGGCGGCGCTGGCGTCCATGATCTGGTCTTCCAGGCATTCGATGTCGTCGCTGATGGCTTCCGCCACGACGAAATACTTGTCGACGATCACGTCGATGAGCGCATGCAGCAGCGCGTCCATGCCGGCGCGGCGCAGCATGCCACCATCCTTGCGCAGACGCTCGCGGACCGGATTGAACAGACCGGTGGGGCGCTCCTGGAAGCTCAGTACGAACCCCTTGCCGAGAACGAGACTGATCTGGTCGGAGGCCGCGTCGTGCGTCTGCGTGTCGTAGGTAAACGCGCGCAGGACCACATACAGGTAGTCGCCATAGTCGTCGATCTTGGGACGCTGCTGTGTGTGCGCAATGTCCTCGAGGACCAGCGGGTGGAGGCCGAAGCGTGCGCCGATCTCGCGCATGACTTCGGGGTCATGCAAACCATGCACGTTCAGCCACAATCGATCATGCTGCCGCTTGTATTGACGTGAGTCACCAATTGACTTGAAAGTGACTTCCGTCAGAGCTTCCGCATCGTAGTCGAATAAAGTGATCGTCGGATTTTCGACCTTGATTTCTCCGACGTAATCAATGCTGCCAGGGGGGCGTCCCACCTTGGGCGCATAGGGCACGCGGCGCTTGCGGGGTTTGCGATCTGAGCGTTTTGGCATGCGGATATCCGACGATGGTACCAATCGTTAATGATGCATCGGCGGCCGGTCCGTGGTATAGAGGCGGAGCCTTATTTTGTAACAGGGAGAATCAATGTCCTGGACTATCGGAGTCTTGCAGGATGACGACGCCGCAGAACGGCGCGTACCACTTACACCCGACGTGGCCAAAAAGTTTCAGCAGGCCGGCGCCAGCATCGTGCTGCAGCGCGGGGTCGGGTCGAGGGCTTATCTGAACGAGGCGGATTACGCCGAGGTCAAGTGGGTCGACAGTGCCGACGAACTGCTCGGCCAGATCGATTGCCTGCTTGCGGTGAGCCCCCCTTCGGACGAGGTCATCGCCAAGCTCAAACCGGGTAGCGTCTTGCTGGGCATGCTGCAGCCGTACAGCAGCGCCGAC
This sequence comes from Rhodocyclaceae bacterium, assembly GCA_047605765.1. Classification (GTDB taxonomy): domain Bacteria; phylum Pseudomonadota; class Gammaproteobacteria; order Burkholderiales; family Rhodocyclaceae; genus JBGVSA01. The sequence continues at coordinate 52,810 of JASGFB010000012.1, read as the reverse complement.
CGCATCAAGAAGCTGCAAGCCGCTCAGATCACCGCCTTCCCGATGGAACTGCTGCCGCGCATTTCGCGCGCGCAGAGCATGGACATCCTGTCGTCACAGGCCGCCTGCTCGGGCTACGAATGCGTGCTGATCGCAGCCAGCAAGTGCCCCAAGTTCTTCCCCATGTTGACCTACGCCGCGGGCACCATCCGCCCGGCACGCGTGCTCATTATCGGCGCCGGCGTGGCGGGCCTGCAGGCAATCGCGACGGCCAAGCGTCTGGGTGCGATGGTCGAGGCTTACGACGTCCGCCCCGAGACGCGTGAGCAGATCGAGTCGCTGGGCGCCAAGTTCGTCGACACGGGCGTGTCGGCTGCCGGTACCGGTGGCTATGCGCGCGAGCTCACCGACGAAGAAAAGCGACAACAGGCGGAAAAGCTCGGCAAGGCCATCGCCCAGTGCGACGTCCTGATCACGACGGCCGCCGTACCGGGCAAGCGTGCCCCGCGCATCGTGACCGCCGACATGGTCGCCGGCATGAAGTCCGGCGCCATCATCGTCGACTTGGCCGCCGAGTCCGGCGGTAACGTCGAAGGATGCGTGGCCGACGCCGAGACGCCGATCGGCAACGTCGTGCTGATCGGCCCGACGCACTTGCCCAGCCGCATGCCGGTGCATGCCTCGGAAATGTTCTCGAAGAACCTTTTCAACTTCATCGGCCCGATGCTCAAGGATGGCGTGCTGACGCTCGACTGGGAAGATGAAGTGCTGGCCGGTGCCTGCGCGACGCATGCCGGCGAGGTACGTCACGCCACCGTCAAGCAGGTGCTCGGACTCTAAGGACCATATCAGCAGCGGAAGGGGCGGGGGCGTCATTGGCGCCGACGCCCTTCACGCGATGGGAGAACTCATGGAAGGCTTTACCGCTTTATATATTTTCATGCTGGCCGCATTCACCGGTTACGAGGTGATTTCGCGCGTGCCGGTGATTCTGCATACGCCCTTGATGTCCGGTTCGAACTTCGTCCACGGCGTGGTCGTGGTGGGTGCCATGGTGGCCCTCGGCCATGCCGAGACGCCGGTTGAACAGGCCATCGGCTTCTTCGCGGTGCTGTTGGGCGCGGCCAATGCAGCCGGTGGCTATGTGGTCACCGAACGCATGCTGGCGATGTTCAAGACTGGCAAGAACAAGAAGGAGAGCGCGTGATGACGCCGAATGTGTTGGTTGAAGTGGCGTACTTCGCTGCCGCCGTCCTGTTCATCGTTGGCCTCAAGAGCATGTCTTCGCCCGCCAAGGCGCGCGGCGGCATCATCTGGGCTGGCGTGGGCATGTTGCTGGCCACCCTGGCCACGTTCCTGACGCCGGGGATGCACAACTTCCTGCTGATGATCCTCGCGATCGTCATCGGTGGCGGTATCGCCTGGTGGTCGGGCCGCGTCGTCAAGATGACCGATATGCCGCAGATGGTGGCCATCTACAACGGCATGGGTGGTGGTGCTGCGGCGGCAATTGCCGCGGTCGAGTTCGCACGTGGCACGTTCCACAGCGAGGTGGCCGTGGCGCTGGCGGTGCTCGGCTCGCTGATCGGCGCCGTGTCGTTCTCTGGCTCCTGCGTGGCCTTCGCCAAGCTGCAGGGTCTGATGAACAAGGCTTTCCGCCTGCCGCAGCAGAACATCGTCAACATCGCATTGGCTGCGGCCACCGTGGTGGTGGGCGTGTCCATCGTCCTCATTGGCAAGCCGACGGCGGCGCACATCGTCACCTTCTTCGTGCTGTCGTTGATCCTCGGCGTGATCGTCACGCTGCCGATCGGCGGCGCCGACATGCCGGTGGTGATTTCGCTGTTCAACGCGTTCACCGGCCTTGCGGTGGGTTTCGAAGGCTACGTGCTGGGTATTCCCGCGCTGATCATCGCCGGCATCGTGGTGGGTGCCGCAGGCACGCTGCTGACGCAGTTGATGGCCAAGGCCATGAATCGTCCGATCACCAACATCCTGTTCCAGCCGATTTCCGGCGAAGCGCAGGGCGGTGGCGGCACGATCGAAGGCACGATGAAGGAATTGTCGGGTCTGGATGCGGCAGCCATGATGCGCTATGCGCAGAAGGTCATCATCGTTCCGGGCTACGGCATGGCCGTGGCGGGCGCGCAGCACAAGGTGTGGGAAATGGCCCAACTGCTGCAGAACGCCGGCGTCGACGTGTCGTTTGCCATCCACCCGGTGGCGGGTCGCATGCCTGGTCACATGAACGTGCTGCTGGCCGAGGCGGGCGTGCCCTATGACAAGATCTTCGACCTTGAAGAAATCAACGCGGAGTTCCCGCTTGCCGACGTGGCCCTGGTGATCGGCGCAAACGACGTGGTCAACCCCGTTGCACGCACTGACAAGAGCAGCCCCATCTATGGCATGCCAATCCTGGATGTCGACAGGGCGCAGAACGTCATCGTGGTCAAGCGTGGCAAGGGTGCCGGCTACTCCGGTATCGAAAACGCGCTGTTCTACCAGGACAACTGTCGCATGCTGTACGGCAGTGCCCAGCAGGCCATTGCCGACGTCGTCCAGCACGTCAAGGAAATGGGCTGAGCATCGCATGCTTGGCGCAGCACAAAAAACGGGAGCCGCTGGCTCCCGTTTTTTTGTCTTGCGGTCGGTGCATTCAGACAGGGGCAGGAGGGAGTCGTCTGGCCTTGCGGCGGCGATACTCGCGCACAAGGTGCCAGCGCCATAGCAACCACACCGCAAAATAGCCGATGAGCGCCAGCATAGTGGCCAGCACCACCAGCCCCAATGCCAAGGGGGCGCCGAGGCCGCCGAGCCAGTGCAACAGGGCCTGGCCCCATTCCACGAGGCTCATGTCACCCATGTCGGGGGGATACACGAATCGCCCGGTGGACCCCAGCAAGGCACTGCCGATCCAGAAAGCCGCTACGTACAGCGGCACGATGGTGAACGGATTGGTGTAGAAAGTGGTGACGACGGCGACGGGCAGATTGACCCGGAAAATGACACAGGCGATGACCGAACCCAGAACCTGCAGCGGTCCTGGGATCAAGCCGCAGAACAGGCCGGTGGCGACGCCACCTGCGGCTGAGCGGCGATTCAGGTGCCACAGGCTGGGGTGGAACAGCGTGTCGCCGAGCATGGAAAACCAGCGGTTTTCGCGCAGAGTCTCCGGTTCTGGCAAATAGCGTTTGAATGTTTTTCTCATGGTGCAGATGTTAATGGCGTGACGACGCGTCATCGCCCTGTTCATTGAACGGTTTTGCTTGCGTTAGTTCATCGCTGTTGTGCCACGGTGATGATCCAATCGGGCAATGTTCGCCGCCGCCTTTGCATTTGGAATATGGCTATGCCAACAGCAAGCGGCGCTGGTTCCGGTCTGGCTGGCTGGACTGGCGCTGTTGATGGCGGGCGCAACATGCGTATATGCCTTCCGCCAGCCCTCAGCGCGGCCCCTCAGCTACGCATTGCCGCTTCTTGCCATTGTCATCGGCTTCGCCTTTGCATCGATTCGGGCACACTGGCGCCTGTCGGACGCGCTATCGCCAGAACGCCAGGGGCCCGACGTCGTCGTCACAGGCCACATCGAAGGCCTCGTGCAATGGCACGGTGACGACGCTCGCTTCGTCTTCGTGACCGACGACAAGGCCCGTGGCGTCCCGCGACGACTGGCCTTGTCGTGGTACGGCCGCCGCTTTGGCGGCGAGGCGGTACCGGCGTTGGGGCCAGGTCAGCGTTGGCAACTGAATGTGCGCCTACGGCGACCACATGGCAATGCCAATCCATCGGGCTTCGACTACGAAGCCTGGCTATTTCAGCGCAAGATCCGCGCCACGGGCTACGTCCGCGCCGACCCGCTTACACGCCAGCTGGACGGTCGGGCGCCTAACCTGTCAGCCAGAATCGACGACGTGCGTGACGGGGTTCGTGCCCGTGTCTTCGCTACGCTGCCGGAAAAACCCATTGCGGCATTGGTCGCCGCCTTGACCATCGGCGATCAGAACGGCGTGGAGCAGGCACATTGGCGCTTGTTCGCCGCCACCGGGACGACCCATCTGATGGCAATCTCGGGTCTCCACGTGACGTTGGTGGCGGGCCTGATCGCCTGGTGCGTGCAGGGCGTCTGGCGGCGTATCCCGACACTGGTGCTGTTGTGCCCTGCACAAAGAGTCTTTGCGCTTGCCGCAGCTGTCGCGGCGTGTGCCTACGTTGCGCTGGCGGGGTTCGGGGTGCCCGCGCAACGTACCTTGTACATGCTGGCCGGCGCTGCGCTCGCGTTGTGCCTCGGCCGCGAAGCCGAAGCCGGGCGTGCGTGGTTGGGGGCGTTGCTCTTGGTGCTCGTCATCGATCCCTGGGCCGTGTTGTCGGCGGGATTCTGGCTGTCGTTCGGTGCCGTGGGTGCGCTGCTCGTGCTGGGGCTGAGTCAACGCGGGCGGGGCGGCCTCAGCGGGTGGTTGCGCGCCCAGGGAGCCATCACGCTTCTCACCTTGCCGATGCTGGTGGGTGTCTTCGGCCAGTTTTCGGTGATCTCGCCTGTGGCGAACGCGCTGGCCATCCCCGTCGTCAGCTTCTTGATCACACCCCTGGCGCTGCTCTTTGCGGTGCTACCGTGGCCGCCCTTGGGCGTTTTGCTGACGCTGTCATTGAAGGCGTTGCTGGCGGCGCTGGAATACCTGGCGGCATTGCCCGGCGCCGTCTGGCAGCAGGCGACTCCGCCGACGCTATTGATCGTCCTCGGTGTAACGGTGGCGATATGGGCGATCCTGCCCCGTGGTTTTCCTGGTCGCAGGATCGGGTTGCTGGCCTGTGTGCCCTTGCTGGCATGGAGCCCGGCGCGGCCGGATCACGGCGCGCTGCGCGTGACGGTGCTGGATGTCGGACAGGGGTTGGCCGTCCATGTTCAGACGGCCCGCCATGACCTGATTTACGATACCGGCCCGGCATTCGGCGCGGAGTCGGACGCTGGGCAGCGACTGGTCATGCCTTACCTGCGAAGCCAGGGCGTGGTCGAGCTGGATGGTCTTGTGCTGTCGCATGGCGATATGGACCATGCCGGCGGTCTGCGTTCATTGCTGGACGAGATGCCGGTGGCTTGGTGGGCTGCGACGGAAGATGTCCAGGCGAAGACGGCACGCTCTCTGCGCCGTATCACCTGCCATGCCGGTCTCGCCTGGCGCTGGGATGGCGTGGCATTTGCCCTGTTGCATCCGCCTGCCGAGGAAAGCCACGGTGGCAAACGCAATGATCGATCGTGCGTGCTTCAGGTCATCAGCGAGCATGGCTCTGTATTATTGCCTGGCGACGTGGAGGCATCCGGTGAGCAGCGCCTCATCGATGTGCAGGGGGTAGCTTTGAAATCGGATGTCCTGGTTGTGCCTCATCACGGTAGCCGGACCTCTTCACGATCCGCTTTCGTCCGCCATGTGGCGCCCGAACTGGTGGTGTTTCCGGTCGGCCACCGTAACCGTTTCGGTCATCCGCATGCGACCGTCCTGGCCCGCTACACGGCCAGTGGCGCCGAGGTCGCACGCACCGATCATGATGGCGCGGTGAGCATCGAGATGAGCGCGGCGGGGCGTTCGGTGACGCGCTGGCGACATCGCATGGCACGATACTGGCATCACCATTGATGTGCTCTTGTCTGGCAGAGGAGATGTGCATGCGAGATTGGCTCAGAGCCTTGGGTATCCGTCGTGTTTCGCCACCGCCTGCGTGGACCATCGATGAGCCGCGTCACGGCAGTGTGCAATGCATTGGCGCGAACGGATTGCACCGCATGGCGTACGTGGAGTGGGGCGATCCGCGCAATACGCGTGTGCTCATGTGTGTGCACGGGTTAACGCGCAATGGGCGGGATTTTGATTTTCTCGCGCGTGCGCTGGCACGCGATTATCGCGTCGTGTGCCCTGACATCGTTGGGCGTGGCGACAGCGACTGGTTGCGCGTGAAGATGGACTATGCCGTGCCGCTTTACGTGGCCGACGTGGTCACTTTGCTGGCGCGTCTGAATGTCGATACGGTGGATTGGGTGGGTACGTCGATGGGCGGCCTCATCGGCATGGCGCTGGCTTCACAGCCCGCCACGCCCATCAAGCGGCTGGTGCTCAACGATGTCGGCCCCGTCATTTCAGGGCAGGCGCTGTGGCGTATTGGTGAATATGTGGGCCGAGCGCCGCAATTTGCCAGCTTTGCCGAAGCGGAACAGTACATCCGTGCTGTCAGCGCTTCGTTTGGCCGCCTGAGCGATGCTCAATGGCAACACCTGACGGAACATTCCATCCGTTCCACCGGCGGCGGTTTTCGCATGGCCTATGACCCTGGCATTGGCGATGCTTTTCGTCTGTCGCCGGCGCTGGCTGTGTCGGATATCGTGGTGTGGCCGACCTACGATCTCATTCGCTGCCCCACGCTCGTGATCCGGGGTGCTGAATCCGATCTGCTATCGGCCGATACGGTGGAAGAAATGACACGGCGCGGCCCGCACGCTGAATCTGTAACGGTACCGGAAGTGGGGCATGCCCCGACCTTGATGGATGAGCCGCAAATCGGCATCGTGAAGCGCTTCTTGCTGGGGCATGCCTGAGACACGTCCCAGCAGTGCGGACTGGGCCCCTTGGAGAGGGGCCCAGCGGAGACTCAGGCGGCGTGCTTGAGTGCGACCGGTGCGGGGGCGCTGCGTTCGCCCAGGGGCAGGACGATGCGGCCGTAGATCTCATTGAGGATCTGGGCCGAGGCGGCGTAGATGGCCGAGGCGCCGCAGAAGATGCCTTCCCAGCCGGCCAGGTGCTTGATGGCTTCAGAGCCGGTGTAGTCGCCCAGGGCCAGCAGGGCGAAGAGGATCGTCAGCGAGCCGAAGATGATCTGCGTGGCGAGATTCATCTTCAGCGTGCCAATGAACATCACGAAGGTGAAGATGCCCCACATGGCCAGGAACGCGACCATGCCGCCTTCCGACGTGGCTTGGCCGAGACCGGCCTGCGGCAGCAGGATCAAGGCGACCAGAGCGATCCAGAAGAAACCGTATGACGTGAAGGCCACCGTACCGAAGGTATTGCCTTTCTTCCATTCGAGCACGCCGGCGATGGCTTGTGCCAGACCGCCATAGAAGAGCCCCATGGCGAGGATCATGGTGTTCAGTTCGAACAGACCTGCGTTGTGGAAATTCAACAGCACGGTGGTCATGCCGAAGCCCAGAAGGCCGAGGGGGGCAGGGTTGGCGGTGCGGTCGGCACCACCTGCGGAGTGGGACATCGAGTTGCTCCTAGCGTATCGCGGTGAAAAGTGCGGGCGCATTCTGAAGTGTCGCCCGGCCTTGCGCGCTACGACTAGATCAAGAGTGTGCGAATTTTCCTTCTGATGTAGCGCATGTTTGCGATCCTTCGCTGGAAGCGCACAGGCCATGCATGCTACGCGGGCGCGTAGCGAGGCCGCTGCGAGAAGTGCAGGTGGGGGCGAATCACATTTCCTCGGTCTTGGTGTGTTTGGCCGACGCTTATGACAAATGGTATTCGTGAGATGTCGGTGAGCGATAACCCGTTTATCTTTTGCACCGTAAATCAAAATCACGCGCTCAAGCTTCGCCCCGTGGCTGACTGGTGTGGCGTGCCGATGCGGCAAACGGATTTGGTATTCGGCCGGAGAGGGGAATTGCACTCGCTGCGCTTGATTCGACAGGGAGGCCAAATTCCCCACGTTGCCCCGAAAAGCAAAAAAGCCATCCGAGGATGGCTTTTTTACTGCGCAAACAATTGCTTTGCGCGACATGTCTGGTGGAGACGGCGGGAATCGAACCCGCGTCCGAAAGCCCTCCACAACCGGATCTACATACTTAGCCTAACTATTTGAATTTAACCGCAGGCTTAGCCGATAGGCAGGCCGACCTGCAGCGAGTCACCTTGATTTTAGCTCCGCACCAAGTAACCCGATGCGGCACGAGTCCCTGTGAATGACGCTGCTATCGGTTGCCCGATCTGACCCAGAGACCAATCAGTGCAGCGGCTTAGGCCTTAAGCGGCCAGAGCGAATTGCTCGTCGTTGGCGAGTATAAATTTCCAGTAGATTTACGAGGGAACTGGTCCTCGGTATGCACCAAGCTGCTTTGCGACCCCCGTCGAAACCAGGTCGTCCCCATTGCAGTGAGTTCAACGAAACTCAAGTTCGGATTATAGGCCGGGGGCGCCCAGATAGTCCATGACTTGAGCGGGGTGCGACAGAATGTGACGGGCGCCCCAACTGTCGATGGGGTGGTCAACGCCCAGATATCCCCAGGCGGCCGCGATGGGGATCATCTGCGCCGCGTGCGCCGCGTCCATGTCGCGCTTGTCATCGCCAACATAGAGACAATCCATTGCGCTCCTGTCGATCAGGCGAGCCGCCAGGAGCAGGCCGTCCGGGGCGGGTTTGGGGTGTGGCGTCGAATCGCCGCATACGATGCATGCGGCGCGGCGGTCGAGCTTGAGCGCCTGCATCAGCGGCGTGGTGAAGCGCTGATGCTTGTTGGTCATGATGCCCCAGGTGACGCCGTCCTGTTCGAGCTGGTCCAGCAGCTCGGGCATCCCGTCGAACAAGCGTGTTTCATTGCAGATGCCGGCGGTGTATTCGGCCAGCACCTCGTTGGCCAGGTCGGCGTAAGACGGATCGTCCGGTGTGATGCCGAATCCGGCTCGGAGAAGCCCGCGCACGCCTTGCGAGGTATACGGGCGGAGTACTTCGAGCGCTTGCTCGGGGCGTCCATGTGCGTGCAGTACGCGATTGAGGGCGCCTCCCAGGTCGGGTGCCGTATCGGCCAGCGTGCCGTCCAGATCGAACAATACGGCGCGGCTCATGTCATGCGGCCTTGGTGCAGCGGATCAGATAGTTGACGTCGGTGTCACGGCCGAGCGAATAGATGCGCGAGAAAGGGTTGTAGGTCATGCCCGTCACTTCCTGCACATCGAGGCCGGCATGGCGTGCCGACCGCGCCAGTTCCGACGGCTTGATGAATTTGGCATAGTCGTGTGTGCCGCGCGGCAGCATGCCCAGCACGTATTCGGCACCAAGGATGGCCAGTGCATAGGCTTTGGCGGTCCTGTTCAGCGTCGAAAAAAAGACGCTGCCGCCGGGTTTTGCCAGCGCGCAGCAAGCGCGGATGACACTGTCCGGATCAGGGACGTGCTCGAGCATTTCCATGCAGGTCACCAGGTCGTATTGACCGGGGCGCTCTTGTGCGATGTCTTCTGCTGCGTTCTTGACGTATTCGACCTTCTGGCCGCTCTCGTACAGGTGAAGGCGTGCCACCCCCAGCGCTTTGTCCGAAAGATCGATGCCGGTCACATCTGCGCCCGCCGCCGCCATGCTTTCAGACAGGATGCCGCCACCACAGCCGACGTCGATGGCGCGCTTGCCGGCCAAGCCACCGAGCGCGGCGCTGATCCAGCCCAGGCGGAGCGGATTGATTTCGTGCAATGGCTTGAATTCGGATTCGGTGTCCCACCAGCGGTGGGCAAGCTCGCTGAATTTGGCCAATTCGCCAGCGTCTGCGTTAACAGTGTTCATCCATGACCTCCGGTTGTTCGCGCCAATGAAACCACGTCGTATGCACGGCGTCACGCACCTGCAGTAGAAGGCGTAGGTCTCGCCCAAAAAGAAAAAGCCCTGCCGAAGCAGGGCTTTTCCGAATTGCCTTGGTGAAGCAATTACTTGCTGGTGCCGACGGCTTCCAGTTCGACGCGACGATCCGGAGCCAGGCAGTCGATCAGCTTCTTGTTGTGGCGGTTTTCAGCGCCAACGTTCTTGCAGCTGTCACCCGTCACCGGTTGCGACTCACCCTTGCCTTCGGTGTAGACGCGGTTGGCTTCGATGCCTTGAGCAACCAGGAAGTCCTTCACCGAAGCAGCACGCTTCTCGGACAGCTTTTGGTTGTAGGCGTCGGAACCGATACGGTCGGCGTGGCCGACGGCGATCACGACTTCGAGGTTCAGGCGCTTGGCGCTGTTAGCGAAGGCGCCCAGCTTTTCACGGCCAGCGGCAGTGATGTCAGCCTTGTTGAACTCGAACAGCGCGTCGGCCGGGATGGTGACCTTGTCGCTGGTGGGGACCGGAGCGGGTGCCGGGGCCGGAGCGGGCGCCGGGGCAGCGGCCGGAGCGGGGGCGGCAGCCTTCGGCGGTTCGCACACATCCTTGGGCAGCAGGTCCTTGTCGCAGACGCAACCGACCGGCAGGTTGTCGCCGCCAACGGTCTTCACGGACTGGGCCAGATCCTTGGACCAGTAACCCGTGCGCCAGCACAGCCCGGTACCGCTACGAACCAGCACGCCACGGGAATCAACCAGGTAGGGGACGTTGCCGCCCTTGGTGTCAACGACGACTTCTTTCGATTGGGCATGGGCATTAACAGCGAAACCCGCAGAGGCGATCAACGCCGTAAGCAGCAGTTTGTGACTTTTTTTCATATTCTCCTCGTAGCAAGGCTGATTGCGAACAAAAGGATAGCTCCGATTTGGTGTCGAGCCCCCCAAATCCTTAAGGCTGTCTCGAAACAGCGCTAGCGGATTACAAGCCACAGCGGAAGGCAATATACCTCAAACATGCCAAGCTGCTATGGCCAGGCGTAACGCCTAATGCCTGATTGATTTTCGGCATAGCCCGTCAGGCTTTCAAAGAATTTTGCCACATCGCCGAAATTCGCAGCAATTCTTTGTTGTGCGGATGCAACAACGTTCCATCTTGTACACGACGGCTGCCGGAAACCCAAACGTCAGATACTTCTTCTCGCCCGATCACGTAGATCAGGTGAGAAACGGGGTCGAAGTATGGCTGATGCAAAGGGCCATTCAGCGAGATAGCGCAAATATCGGCTGATTTTCCGATCGTCAGGGATCCGATCGTGTGGTCCAGCCCGAGTACTCGGGCGCCTCCAAGCGTCGCCATGCGAAGGACATCATGGGCCGGCAGAGCCGCAGCATCGCCCGTGCTGACCTTGGCCAGCAGCGCCGCGTGGCGCATTTCCTGGAACATGTCCATGCGGTTGTTGCTGGCCGCCCCATCCGTCCCCAGGCCGACCGCTATGCCGGCTGCAAGCATTTTTGATACCGGCGCGATGCCGCTGGCCAATTTCATGTTCGACGTCGGGTTGTGCGCGACACCGACGCCGCTCTGCGCCAGGGTGGCGATGTCTTCGTCATTCATGTGTACGGCGTGCGCCACGCTCAGATCCGGGCCGGGCAGATTCAGCGCGCGCAAACGCGCCAGGGGGCGCCGGCCATGCAATCGCAGGCCGTCTTCGACTTCCTGCGCAGTCTCGTGCAAATGTATATGGATCGGCGCATCGAGCTGGTCGGCCAGGCTGCGGATGCGTTCGAAGTCCGCATCGCTGACCGTGTAGGGTGCGTGCGGAGCAAAGAAGAAGCCGATCCGGGGGTGGCCTTGCCAGGCGTCGCGCGCCGCCAGACCCTTGCGGAAGTAGTCGTCGGTGTCTGAAGCATAGCCGGTGGGTACGTCGATGACGGTCATGCCCACCTGGGCGCGCATGCCAAGTTCATCGTAGGCGCGGGCGCCCGCCGTGGGATAAAAATACAAGTCATTCACGCAAGTGGTGCCACCGCGCAGCATCTCCGCACCGCCGAGTAGCGTGCCTTCATACACGAAGCGTTCGGACACGTGGCGGGTTTCGCGCGGCCAGATCGCCTCGCGCAGCCATTGCATCAAGGGCATGTCGTCGGCAATGCCCCGCATCAGACTCATGGCGGTGTGGGCGTGGGTGTTCACCAGCCCGGGAATCACCACGTGGTTATCCAGCCGGGTGCGGGGCAGGCTCCCATAGCGTCGTGCTGCGTCTTCGCTGGGTAGCAGGTCGGCTATGCGACCCTTTTGGACGATGATCGCGTGATTTTCGAGAACGATGCCGGCAGGTTCCACCGGCACCATCCAGCGGGCCTCGATAACGAAATGGTCGGTCTGGGCGTCGGTCATGGCGCTTTCTTATATGGCGTAGCGGCCCTTCCTGGGGGGTGGAAAGGTCTGGACTGCCTCGCATGTTACAATTTCCGTCTTTTCGTGCGCCACCCACTCCTTTCGCGCTCTTATGAATTCATTCGCCAAGGAAACGCTTCCGATCAGTCTCGAAGATGAGATGCGTCGTTCTTACCTCGATTACGCCATGAGTGTGATCGTGGGGCGGGCGCTGCCCGATGCGCGCGACGGCCTCAAGCCCGTGCATCGTCGCGTGCTGTTCGCCATGCATGAGCTGAACAACGATTGGAACCGTCCCTATAAGAAATCCGCCCGTATCGTTGGGGATGTGATCGGTAAATACCACCCGCACGGTGATTCGGCGGCCTATCAGACGATCGTTCGGATGGCGCAGAGCTTCTCGCTGCGTTACATGCTGGTCGATGGTCAGGGCAATTTCGGCTCGGTCGACGGCGATGAAGCGGCGGCGATGCGGTATACCGAAATCCGCCTGGCCAAGATCGCCCACGAAATGCTGGCGGACATCGACAAGGAAACGGTCGATTTCGGTCCCAACTACGACGCGTCCGAAAAAGAACCGCTGGTTCTGCCGGCGCGCATCCCGAACCTGCTCATCAACGGTAGTTCGGGTATCGCGGTCGGCCTGGCCACCAACATTCCGCCGCACAACCTCGGCGAGGTCGTCGAGGCCTGTCTGGCGCTGCTGGCGCATCCCGATACGTCGGTCGATGACCTGATCAAGCTGGTGCCGGCGCCGGACTTCCCCACGGCGGGGCTGATCTACGGCCTGTCGGGCGTGCAGGAAGGCTACCGCACCGGTCGCGGTCGCGTGATCATGCGCGCGCGCACCCATTTCGAGGACATCGAAAAGGGCAATCGCCAAGCCATCATCATCGATGAGCTGCCGTACCAGGTGAACAAGCGCAGCCTGCTTGAAAAAATCGCCGAGCTGGTGCAGGAAAAGCGCGTCGAGGGCATATCCGATCTGCGCGACGAGTCGGACAAGTCCGGCATGCGCGTCGTGATCGAACTCAAGCGCAACGAAATGCCTGAGGTCGTTTTGAACAATCTGTTCAAGCTGACCCAGATGCAGGACACCTTCGGCATGAACATGGTTGCGCTGGTGGATGGCAAGCCGCGCCTGCTCAACCTGAAGGACATGCTCGAGTGCTTCCTGGCGCACCGCCGCGAAGTGATCACGCGCCGCACCATTTTCGAACTGCGCAAGGCGCGCGAGCGCGGCCACGTGCTCGAAGGCCTGGCCGTCGCCCTGTCGAACGTTGACGAGATCATCGAACTCATCAAGGCCGCACCGGCACCGTCCGATGCCAAGCGAGAGCTGATGAGCCGCATCTGGCGCTCGCCGCTGGTCGAGCAGATGCTGGCGCGGGCGATGGCCGATTCGTATCGTCCGGAAGGTCTGCTGCCGGAATTCGGTCTGTCGGATCAGGGCTACAGGCTGTCCGACGTCCAGGCGCAACGCATCCTCGAAATGCAGTTGCAGCGCCTGACCAACATGGAACAGGACAAGATCCTCGCCGAATACCGCGAGATCATGGACGTCATCACCGACCTGCTGGATATCCTGGCACGGCCGGAGCGCATCACCCAGATCATCTCCGACGAACTGCGCGCCATCCGCGACCAGTTCGGCGATCCGCGCCGTTCCGAGGTGGTGCTCAACACCGCCGACATCAATATCGAAGACCTGATTGCGCCGGAAGACATGGTGGTAACCCTGTCGCACACCGGTTATTTCAAGCGTCAGCCGTTGGGCGATTACCGCGCGCAGCGCCGTGGTGGCCGTGGCAAGCAGGCGGCGGCGGTCAAGGACGACGACTTCGTCGACCAACTGTTCGTGGCCAATACCCACGACCACATCCTGTGCTTCTCGAACCGGGGCCGCCTGTATTGGCTGAAGGTCTTCGAGGTGCCGGAAGGCAATCGCAATTCGCGCGGCAAGCCGATCGTGAATCTGTTCCCGCTGCAGGAGAACGAAAAGATCACCGCCGTGCTGCCCGTCAAGGAATTCGACGAAGGGCACTTTGTCTTCATGTCGACGTCGCAAGGCACCGTCAAGAAGACGCCGCTCACCGATTTCTCGAACCCGCGCAAGGCCGGCATCATCGCGGTGGCGCTGGATGAGGGCGACTACCTGATCGGTGTGGCCATCACCGATGGCGACTATGACGTCATGCTGTTCTCGGACGCCGGCAAGGCCGTGCGTTTCCGTGAAAGCGACGTGCGCCCGATGGGCCGTACGGCTCGTGGCGTGCGCGGCATGATGCTGGAGGACGGCCAGTGTGTGCTGTCCATGCTGGTGGCCAACGGTGAATACCAGAGCGTGTTGACGGCAACCGAGAACGGTTTCGGCAAACGCACGCCGATCGCCGAGTACACGCTGCATGGCCGGGGCACCAAGGGCATGATCGCCATCCAGACCTCGGAGCGTAACGGCAAGCTGGTCGGCGCCGTGCTGGTCGATCCGACCGATCAGGTGATGCTGATCTCCGATAACGGCGTGCTGATCCGTACGCCGGTCAAGGATATCCGCGAACTGGGCCGTTCCACGCAGGGCGTCACCCTGATCAACCTGGACGATGGCGCCAGACTGTCGAACATCGAAAAGATCATCGAGTCTGACGAGGCCGACGAAAACGGCGAGGCTCAGGCCGAGAACGAATCGGACAACGAATCGGCTGACAACGGAGAGCAATGATGAATCTGATGCGCACGACCCTCGCAAGTCTGATCTTTGCCGCGGCTGGCGCATTGAGCCTGCCTGTCGCCGCCCAGGCCCCGCAGGGGGCGGCGAAGGCGGCGCCGGCGAGCAGCCCGGCCAAGGCCGCCCTGGCGCGCGAGATCATCGCCGTGTCGCTGCCCAAGGATTACCGCGAGCGCACGCTGGATGGCGTGTCGCGTGCCATGGAGCAGCAGATGGCGCAGCAATTGCCGCGCATGATCGACGACTCCATCGAGTCCTACGCCAGCACGCGTGGCCTCAGCGAGGGCGAAAAGCGTGCCCTGGCCGCTGAAAAGCCGGCGCTCATCGACGATTACCGCCAGCGTGTGCTGCCCGAATTCAACAAGGGGCTGCGCGACATCTACAGCGAAATGGATCCGGGCAAGGAAATGTCCGTCGCCATGCAGGGCTGGTACGAGCAGAATTTCACCGAGGCCGAGCTCAAGCAGATCCTCGCCTTCCAGAAGACCCCGGCGGCCGCCAAGCTGCGTGATTCCCTGCCGCAATTCATGGCGCAGGTGATGCCGCAGATCATGGGCAAGGTCTCCGAGCGGGCGCGCGCCGTCGGCCAGAAAGTCTCGGCGTCGGCGACGTTCCCCGATCTGGTGGCCAAGCGCCTGTGTTCCGATAAAACGCCCAAGTTCTGCAACAAGCCCGCCAAGTAAATCCGCGAAAGAAACCGTCACGATGAGCCGCGTTTTCAATTTCTCCGCAGGTCCGGCCGCATTGCCGGAAGAAGTACTGCAACAGGCCGCCGCCGAAATGCTCGAATGGCATGGCAGCGGCATGTCGGTCATGGAGATGAGCCATCGCGGGCCGGAATTCATGTCGATCCTGGCCCAGGCGCAGGCCGACCTGCGCGAGTTGCTGGCGGTGCCGGACAACTACCGGATCCTGTTCATGCAGGGGGGGGCGATTGCCGAAAACGCCATCGTGCCGCTCAACCTGGCCGGCAAGAATCCCAAGGTCGATTTCATCGAAACCGGTTCGTGGTCGACCAAGACCATCGCCGAGACGCGCCGTTATGCTGATGTGAACGTGGCGGCCTCGAGCCTTGATTCCGACGCCAAGCAGGGGCGCTACACGTACATCCCCGAGCAGGCGGCGTGGACACTGCGTCGTGACGCGGCCTATCTGCATGTGTGCGGCAACGAAACCATCGACGGCGTCGAATTCCAGCAATGGCCCGAGCTGGCTGCGCTGGGGGCACCGGACGTGCCGCTGGTGGTGGACATGTCGTCGCACATCCTGTCGCGCCCGGTCGATGTTTCCGAGTTCGGACTCATCTACGCCGGTGCCCAGAAGAACATCGGCCCGGCTGGCCTGACGCTGGTGATCGTGCGCGATGACCTGCTGGACCGCGCCCACGCGCTGTGCCCGTCGGCCTTCAATTACAAGATCGTCGCGGCCAACGATTCGATGTACAACACGCCGCCGACCTATGCCATCTACATCGCCGGTCTGGTGTTCCAATGGCTCAAGCACAAGGGCGGCGTGGCGGCGATGCATGCCGTCAATGGCGAAAAGGCCGAGTTGCTCTACAACACGCTCGACCAGAGTGATTTCTACGTCAATCACGTGCAGCGCGATTGCCGTTCGCATATGAACGTGCCGTTCTTCCTGACCGATGAGCGCCTCAACGAGGCGTTCCTGGCCGGCGCCAAGGAGCGTGGCCTGCTGCAGTTGAAGGGCCACAAATCGGTGGGCGGTATGCGCGCATCGATCTACAACGCCATGCCCCTCCAAGGGGTGGAGGCGCTCGTCCAGTATCTGCAGGATTTCGAGCGCGAGCGGGGCTGACGTGAGCGACGAGCAGGCACGACTGCGCGCCGAAATCGCCAAGCTGGACGCTGATATCCTCGATCGCCTGGCGGCGCGGGGCGCGCTGTCACAGCGTGCCAGCACGCTGGGGCAGGGGCCGCTGTATGGCCCGGAACACGAAGCACAGGCCCTGCGCGCGGTGCTGGCAGACAACGCCGGCCCCTTGCCTGACGAAGCCGTGCAGCGGATCTTTCGCGAGATCATGGCGGCCGGCATCGCCCTCGAGCGCCCCCAGGCCGTGGCCTACCTGGGGCCGCAAGGTACTTATTCTGAGGCGGCGGTACTCAAGCATTTCGGCAGTGCACCGCAGGCCATGCCGCAGCACAGTATCGACGAGGTCTTTCGCGCGGTTGAGACAGGTGCGGCCCACTTCGGAATAGTGCCGGTCGAAAACTCCACCGAAGGCGCCGTCGGGCGTACGCTTGATCTATTGCTGGCGAGCACCGTGCAGGTCAGCGGCGAAGTCGGCTTGCGCGTGCGCCATAACCTCATGTCGACCGCCACCGAGCTGAGCCAGGTGCGGCGGGTGTATTCGCATGCCCAGTCGCTCGGGCAGTGCACCGAATGGCTCAATCAGCATATGCCGCAAGCCGAGCGCCTGTCGGCGTCGAGCAATGCCGAGGCGGCCCGCATGGCCGTGAATGACAGCGAAGCCGCAGCCATCGCTGGCGAGGTCGCAGCGGTGCGTTATGGTCTCACGATCCTTGCTGCCAACATCGAGGACGAAGCCAACAACACCACGCGCTTCCTGGTCATCGGCCGGCAGGACGCAGGCCCGTCCGGGCGCGACAAGACCTCGATAGTCTGCTCCACCTCCAATCGCGCCGGCTCGGTGTTCCATCTGCTGCGCGCACTGGCCGACGAGGGGGTGAGCATGAGCAAGTTCGAATCGCGCCCGTCGCGTGCGGGCCTGTGGGAGTACGTCTTTTATATTGACGTCGAGGGGCATCGCAGCGAACCCGCTGTGGTGCGTGCGCTTGACGCGATGAGAGCCAGCGCCGGCTTTCTGAAAGTACTGGGATCGTACCCGGTCGCCGTCATCTGACATTCTGGAGTGAACACATGAGCGCTGCCGATCGCGCGCCGGAGTACATCCGCGCGATATCACCGTACATCCCGGGCAAGCCGATTTCCGAGCTGGCCCGCGAATTCGGCCTGGAAGAGTCCAGCATCGTCAAGCTGGCCTCCAACGAAAACCCCCTGGGCATGAGCCCCAAGGCGCGCGTGGCCGCCGAGGCCGCGTTGTCCGACCTGGGGCGATACCCGGATGGCAATGGTTTTTCGCTCAAGCAGGCACTGTCCCGCAAGCTGGGAGTCGGTCTCGATGCGCTGATTCTGGGCAATGGCTCGAACGATCTGCTCGATCTGGCTGCGCGCGCTTTCCTCGGGCTGGGAACGTCGGCGGTCTATTCGCAACATAGCTTTGCGGTGTACAGCATCGCGACGCAAGCTGTCGGTGCCACGCGCATCGAAGTGCCTGCCTTGGCCTACGGGCACGATCTGCCGGCCATGGCGGCCGCCATTCGCGCCGACACGCGTCTGGTGTTCATCGCCAATCCGAACAACCCGACGGGCACCTATCTGCCGCCGGCGCAGATCGAGGCGTTCCTCGAGCGCTGCCCGCGCGATGTCATCGTGATCCTGGACGAGGCCTACAACGAGTACATGCCGCCGGAGCAGCGCTTTGACGCGCTGGCCTGGCTGCCGCGTTTCCCCAATCTGGTGGTGCTGCGCACCTTCTCCAAGATCTATGGCCTGGCTGGCCTGCGCATCGGCTATGGCGTGGCCAATCCGGCCGTGGCGGATCTGATCAACCGCGTGCGGGCACCGTTCAATGCCAATACCGTCGCGCTGGCTGCGGCCGAGGCGGCCCTGGGCGATGCCGAATTCCTTGCCGAGAGCTATCGCATCAATCGCGAAGGCATGCATCAACTGGAAGAGGGCGCTGCGCGCCTGGGGCTGGAGGTCATTCCTTCATCGGCCAACTTCCTTGCCATCAACGTGGGCGATGCGCTGGCCGTGTTTCAGCGTCTGCTTCGCATGGGCGTCATCGTGCGTCCGATCGCTGGTTTGCCGCAGTGGTTGCGCGTGACCATCGGCACCCCGTCCGAAAATGCGCGCTTCCTTGAAGCGCTGGCCGCCAACCTGAAAGGCTGAGGCGTGTTCGATCGCATCGTCATCGCGGGAGTCGGGCTGATCGGGGGCTCGTTCGGGCTGGCGCTCAAAGCGGCCGGCTGCGTGCGCCATGTGGTGGGCGTCGGTCGCCGCCAAGAGACGCTGGACGAGGCGCTGGCCCTGGGCATCATCGATGAAGCCAGCACCGACTGGGCCAGCGCGCTCAAAGGCGCTCAGCTCCTGCTGCTGGCCATGCCTGTCGGGCAGATGGATGCCGTCATGAGTGCGGCGGCGCCGCACCTTGAGCCTGGCACGCTGGTGACCGATGCCGGCAGCACCAAGAGCGACGTGGTTGCCGCCATGTACCGCTATTTTGGTGCCCACCTGGCGCACGTCGTCCCGTCGCACCCGATCGCCGGTGCCGAGAAAAGCGGGCCGTCGGCGGCACGTGCCGATCTGTACGAAGGGCGCAAAGTGGTGGTGACACCCCTGCCCGAAAACGCGCCGGCGGCCGTCGAAGCGGTCAAGACTGCGTGGGCGGCCTGTGGTGCGCGTCTGCACCAGATGACCGCCGCCGAGCACGATGGTGTGTTCGCCGCCGTGAGCCATCTGCCGCATTTGCTGGCCTTTGCGCTGGTCGACGATCTGGCGCAGCGTGACAACGCTGCGCAGCTGTTCGACTATGCCGCGTCGGGCTTTCGCGACTTCACACGGATCGCCGCCAGCCATCCGGAAATGTGGCGTGATATCTGCGTCGCCAATCGGCCTGCCTTGCTCAAGGAATTGGATGCGTACGTGGCCGAACTCGGTCGGGTACGCGCGCTGCTGGATCAATCGAACGGCGCCGGCCTGGAAGAAGTATTCACCCGCGCACGCACCGTGCGTACCGCCTGGGGGGCCAGCCGCTCCTGACGGGGCGGCGGGTGCAGCCACCAATACGTGTAGAGACCATGGAATATATCGATCTCCCGCCGCTCCATCGCGCCCAGGGCAGTGTTCGCCTGCCTGGCTCGAAGAGTATTTCCAACCGCACGCTGCTGCTCGCCGCGCTGGCCGAGGGCACCACGCACATCCACGATCTGCTGGCGTCGGACGACACCGAACGCATGCTCGACGCTCTGCGCGCGCTGGGCGTCGAGTGGGCGCAGACGGGGGAACGTGACTATGTCGTGACGGGCATCGGCGGCGCCGACGCCTTTCCGGTCAAGGAAGCCGACCTGTTCCTGGGCAATGCCGGCACCGCCTTCCGCCCGTTGACAGCCGCCCTGGCGCTGGCCAATGGGCACTATCGACTGTCGGGTGTGCCGCGCATGCACGAGCGGCCGATCGGCGATCTCGTCGATGCATTGCGGCAACTGGGTGCGGATGTCGCCCATCTGGGCGAAGAGGGATTTCCGCCGCTGGAAATCAAGCCTGCCCGCATCGTGGCGGGGGGCACGGTACGCGTCAAAGGCAATGTGTCGAGCCAGTTCCTGACTGCTTTGTTGATGGCCCTGCCGACGACCGGCGTGGAAACGACCATCGAAGTGGTGGGCGAGCTGATTTCCAAGCCATACATCGACATCACGCTCAAGCTCATGGCGCAGTTCGGTGTCACGGTGCGCCAGGACGGCTGGCAGCGTTTCGTGGTGCCGGGGAGCGCGCGCTATGTCGCCCCTGAGCGTGTCTATGTCGAGGGCGATGCTTCGTCGGCGTCGTACTTCCTTGCCGCCGGTGCCATTGGTGGCGGCCCGGTGCGTGTCGAGGGTGTTGGCCGCGCCAGCATCCAGGGCGACGTGCAGTTTGCCCAGGCGCTGTCGGATATCGGTGCGCAGATCGACATGGGCGACAACTGGATCGAAGCGCGCCTGCCGGCTAACGGCAAGCTGAAGGCCTTCGATATGGATTTCAATCACATTCCGGACGCGGCCATGACGCTGGCTGTGGCGGCCCTGTTCTGCGACGGCCCCTGCCGGCTGACCAACATCGGCAGCTGGCGAGTCAAGGAAACCGACCGCATCGCCGCCATGGCGACCGAATTGCGCAAAGTCGGCGCCACGGTGGACGAGGGCGATGACTGGTTGCGCGTAACGGCGCCGGCACAACTGACGGCCAATGCCGCCATTGACACCTACGACGACCACCGCATGGCCATGTGTTTCTCGTTGGTGGCTCTCGGCGGCGTGCCGGTGCGGATCAATGATCCGCGCTGTACGGCCAAGACGTTCCCTGAATATTTCGACGTATTCGCTTCGGTCACGCGCTGAGCGCAGCCGTGGCGTGCAGGCGGGCCGGTGGCCCGCCCACCCTTGGATTGATTTGTGATGAACCAGACTCTTCTCGAACTCCTTGATGCGCGTGTGAGCGCTGCGCTGGCTGCTGTGGGCTGCGAGGGCGCGCCCGCCATCGTCCAGTCGGCGGCGCGGCCGGAATTCGGCGACTACCAGGCCAATGGCGTGATGGCTGCCGCCAAGGCGCGCAAGATGAATCCGCGCGAATTGGCACAAAACGTGGTGGCGCAACTCGACCTCACTGGCATCGCCAGCAAGGTCGACATCGCTGGCCCTGGCTTCATCAACATCACGCTGGCGCCGGCGTTCCTCGCCGAACGCGCCATGGCCGCCGTGACGCGTGATGACCTGAACGTGCCGCACCCCGTCCGCCAGTGCGTGGTGGTGGATTATTCGTCGCCCAACCTGGCCAAGGAAATGCACGTCGGCCATCTGCGCTCGACCATCATCGGCGACGCGATCGCACGCGTGTTGCGTTTCATCGGCCATGAGGTCGTCGCCCAGAATCACGTGGGTGACTGGGGCACCCAGTTCGGCATGCTGACCGCCTACATGATGGAGATGGGCGACGAGTCCGAAGGCGAACTGGCATTGGCCGATCTGGAAAACTTCTATCGCAATGCCAAGGCGCGCTTCGACGAAGACCCGGGCTTTGCAGAAAAATCCCGCGAATATGTCGTCAAGCTGCAGGGAGGCGATGCCCAGGTCAATGCGCTGTGGCGGCGTTTCCTGGATGTTTCGCTGCATCACTGCGAGGCCGTCTACGCCCGCCTCGGTGTTGGCCTGACGCGGGACGACGTGCGGGGCGAGAGCGCTTACAACGATGATCTGCCGGTGGTCGTGGCCGATCTGCAGGCCAAGGGCCTGGCAGTGGAGAGCGACGGCGCGCTGGTCGTGTTCCTCGACGAATTCAAGAACAAGGAAGGCCAGCCCCAGGCCTACATCGTGCGCAAGCAGGATGGCGGCTACCTGTATGCCACCACCGACCTGGCAGCGGTTCGCTACCGCGTGGGCAGCCTGCATGCGGACCGCGCGCTGTATGTGGTCGACGCGCGCCAGGGCCTGCACTTCCAGCAATTGTTCACGGTTAGCCGCAAGGCGGGTTATGCGCCCGAATCCGTCCAACTGCAGCACGTCGGCTTCGGCGTGATGCTGGGTGACGACGGCAAGCCGTTCAAGACCCGCTCGGGCGGAACCGTCAAGCTGGCCGATCTGCTGGTGGAGGCTGAAGAGCGCGCCTTTGCGCTGGTCAGTGAGCTGAATGCCGAACTGCCCGAGGCGGAGCGGCGCAGCATTGCCCATGCGGTGGGTATTGGCGCGGTCAAGTACGCCGATCTGTCGAAGAACCGGACCAGTGACTACACCTTCGACTGGGACACCATGCTGGCCATGCAGGGCAACACGGCGCCGTATCTGCAGTATGCCTATGCGCGTATCAGCAGCGTGTTCCGCAAAGCCGGCCAATGGGATGATAAAGCCGCCATCGTGCTCGACGAGGCAGCCGAACGCATGCTGGCGCTCGAACTGGTGCGTCTGAGCGATACCATTCATGCCGTGGCGCGTGAAGCTTCCCCGCACTTGCTGTGCGCCTACCTGTACGAGTTGGCAGGGCAATTCATGCGCTTCTATGAAAACTGCCCGGTGCTCAAGAGTGAAGGTGCTGTGCAAGCCAGCCGGCTGCAACTGTGCCGGCTGACCGCAAACACCCTCAAGACCGGTCTGGCCCTGCTCGGCATCGAAGTGCTCGAATCGATGTGATCGCGGGTACGTGCCGGTGACCGAACGCCCCGTCGTGGCTTGCCCGTGACGGGGCGTTGTCGGTTTACCTGCCTCTGGTCAGGAAAACCCTGCCTTACGGTTACTTTCCATGTCTTTCCATCTCGCCGCTATCGAAGCGAATGTGGTGACCGTGTATCGTTTTAGTTAATCCGCCATAGGGGCGGGCCAACAACAAATGATCAAGAGTGGGGGCACATGTGGTGACGCGGAATCAATGGGGGGCGCTGGTCCTGGTAATGAACTTGGCGGCCTGTGGGGGCGGTGGCGGGGAGGGCGGCGGTGCGGCCAGCAGTGTCGCCGGCAGCCGCTCGTCGAGTAGTTCGGCGGTCAGCAGCGCGGGGGCCAGTTCCAGTGCATCGAGCAGTGCCGGCGCGGCCTCGTCCAGCGCCGCGTCGTCGGCCGCAGCCAGCGCGTCGGTGTCTTCTTCGTCTGCGTCATCCTCGTCGGCATTGAATGCGGCCTGGCCGCCGGGGCAGAACTTCGATCTGAGTCACTGGAAGCTGCAATTGCCCGATGCCGACACGACCGAGATTCCCGCCTCGACCTTGTCTGCCGGCTACACAAGTCAGTACTTTTATACCGATACCGACGGCGCCATGACGTTCTGGGCGCCGACGACGGGTGCCACCACGCAGAACAGTCATTACCCGCGCTCGGAATTGCGCGAGATGCTTGATCCGAGCAGTTCCAAGGTCAATTGGGGCTGGCAGGGCACGCACATCATGAAACTCACTGGCAAGGTGGTGAAGTTGCCATCGACCGGCAAGGTGATCGTGGCGCAGATCCACGCTATTGAGGAAGACGGTACCAACGCGCCGCCGCTGGTCAAGATTGTGTTCAACACCAACCAGCTCGACGGTCAGGTCAAGAGTGACTCGTCAGGCAGCGGTTCGGACGTCCACAACTATTTCACCAATATTGCAGTGGGCGATCGCTACGACGTCGAGATCCGGGTGACCAATGGCGTGGCGTTCATCACCGTCAATGGTGACACGCGCAGCGTGGACTTCGTGTCGATGGACGCCGGCTGGAAGAACCTGAAGTACTACTTCAAGGCCGGCAATTATGTGCAGGACAACTCCGCTGACGGAGGCTCGGCCACCACGAAGCTCTATTCGCTGTCCGTCTCGCACAGCAACTGAAGCGCGGCTGGCGACGCTCGGGGCGTCCTCGGCGTATACTCGACGGTTGCCCGTCTGGGCGCCTCCAAACAAAGGCCGGTCAAGCCAACCGGCCTTTTTCTTGTGGGCACTCGGCGGAAATCGAAGACGAGAGGATTGCCCATGGACGCACATATTCCGGTCATTGCCATCGATGGGCCGACAGCATCGGGAAAGGGAACGGTCGCCGCGCGTGTGGCGGAAGCGCTGGGCTGGCATTTACTCGACTCGGGCGCGATCTACCGGGTGTTGGCCTGGGCGGCGCTGACGCAGGGCGTCGCCGTGGATGATGCCCCGGCGTTGGTCGATCTGGCCGGCAGATTGGACATCCGCTTCCTGGCTGATCACCGCGTGCTGCTCGAAGACGTCGATGTCACGGACGATCTGCGCCGCGAAGATACGGGCAACGCGGCCTCCCGACTGGCGGCCCTGCCGACGGTTCGCGACGCCTTGCGCGAGCGCCAGCGCGCCTTCCGCACGGAGCCTGGACTGGTGGCCGACGGCCGCGATATGGCCTCGGTCGTATTCCCTGATGCCTTTCTAAAGATATTTCTTACAGCCAGTGTCGAGGCGCGTGCGGAAAGGCGTTATAAGCAGTTGATCGACAAGGGAATGTCAGCTAACATTGAACGTCTTTTGCTGGATCTTCGAGAGCGTGACGAACGCGACACCACGCGTGCTGTTGCACCCTTGAAGCAAGCCGAAGACGCGCTTCTGCTGGACACAACCGCCCGTAGCATCGAACAAGCCGTTCAGTTCGTCCTCATGCACGCCGCGCAGCGTTTGCACGAATCCGGGAAGTCGCGTTAGACCTTGCCGCGCCCGCGGCCTCCGTCCTGTCATGGATGGATCAAGGGCAAGGCAGGGAGCCAGGTCCGCCGGATGTCCGGCGGGTATTGCAACGTTTGTTGCGCTCTTAACCCTGATGCCGAGCATGTGCGGCGTCGCTTGTTTATTTTCCTATGTCAACCTCTACTGCAGATCTCCAACAAGATTCGATGGAAAGCTTTGCCGCGCTGTTCGAAGAAAGCCTGTCTCGTCAGGAAATGCGCGCCGGCGAAGTCATCACCGCTGAAGTGGTCCGCATCGACCAGAACTTCGTGGTGGTCAACGCGGGTCTGAAGTCCGAAAGCTACATCCCGGTCGATGAATTCCGCAACGACCGTGGCGAAATCGAAGTGACCCCGGGCGACTACGTCCAGGTGGCCATCGAATCGCTGGAAGATGGCTTCGGCGAAACGCGCCTGTCGCGCGACAAGGCCAAGCGCATCGCGGCCTGGAACTTCCTGGACCAGGCTCTGAACGAGTCGACGCTGGTCAAGGGCGTGGTGACCGGCAAGGTCAAGGGCGGCCTGACCGTCATGACGCACGGCATCCGCGCATTCCTGCCGGGTTCGCTGGTCGACATGCGTCCGGTCAAGGACACGACCCCGTACGAAGGCAAGGAATTCGAATTCAAGGTCATCAAGCTCGACCGCAAGCGCAACAACGTTGTCGTGTCGCGCCGCGCCGTGCTCGAAGTGACCATGGGCGAAGAGCGTCAGAAGCTGCTCGAAACCCTGCAGGAAGGCACCATCGTCAAGGGTATCGTCAAGAACATCACCGACTACGGCGCGTTCGTCGACCTGGGCGGCATCGATGGCCTGCTGCACATCACCGATCTGGCCTGGCGCCGTGTCCGTCACCCGTCCGAAGTGCTGGCCGTGGGCGACGAAGTCACCGCCAAGGTCCTCAAGTTCGATCAGGAAAAGAACCGCGTTTCGCTGGGCATGAAGCAACTCGGCGAAGATCCGTGGGTGGGCATCTCGCGCCGTTACCCGTCGGGCACGCGCCTGTTCGGCAAGGTCACGAACATCACCGACTACGGCGCGTTCGTTGAAGTCGAACAAGGTATCGAAGGTCTGGTGCACGTGTCCGAAATGGACTGGACCAACAAGAACATCCACCCGACCAAGGTTGTCCAGCTGGGCGACGAAGTCGAAGTGATGATCCTGGAAATCGACGAAGACCGCCGCCGCATCTCGCTGGGCATGAAGCAATGCATGGCGAATCCGTGGGAAGAATTTAGCCAGAACCACAAGAAGGGCGATCGCGTGAAGGGCGCCATCAAGTCGATCACCGACTTCGGCGTGTTCATCGGTCTGCCGGGTGGCATCGATGGCCTGGTTCACCTGTCCGACCTGTCGTGGTCGCTGCCGGGCGAAGAAGCCATCCGCAACTTCAAGAAGGGCGATGAGCTGGAAGCCGTTGTGCTGGCCATCGACGTCGAGAAGGAGCGCATCTCGCTGGGCGTCAAGCAGCTGGATGGGGATCCGTTCACCTCCTTCGTGGCCACCCACGACAAGAACAGCCTGGTCAAGGGCACCGTCAAGTCGGTCGACGCCAAGGGCGCCGTGATCGACCTGGGTGGTGACGTTGAAGGCTACCTGCGCGTGTCCGAGTTCTCCCGCGACCGCATCGAAGACCTCTCCACCGTCCTGAAGGCCGGCGAAGAACTCGAAGCGATGATCGTCAACGTCGACCGCAAGTCGCGCACGATCAACCTGTCGGTCAAGGCCAAGGATCAAGCCGAGCAAAGCGATGCGATGAGCAAGTTGGCGGCCGATGCCGGCAACGCGGCCAGCGGCACGACCAACCTCGGTGCGCTGCTCAAGGCCAAGCTGAACAACGCGCAACAGCAATAAATCGGCACTCATGACCAAGTCGGAGCTCATTGAGCAGCTGACTGCGCGTTTTCCGCAGTTGGGTGTGAAGGATGCGGATTACGCGGTAAAGGTCGTACTCGACGAGATGGCGGCGTGCCTGGCACGCGGCCATCGCATCGAGATCCGCGGTTTCGGCAGTTTTGCACTCAACTACCGGCCACCGCGTGTGGGCCGCAATCCGAAATCGGGCGACAAGGTCATGGTCCCCGAAAAATATGTCCCGCATTTCAAGGCGGGCAAGGAATTGCGGGAGCGCGTGGACAGCATGCAGCGCTGACAGGCGCGGCATTGCGCTGAAACACATTGAAAACGGCCGGATCTTCCGGCCGTTTTTTTTCGTCCGTCGCCGCCTGAAGGGGCGGGCGGCGTGACGGAGTTGCTTGCGGTGCGGAATACCGGATAATTGCAGCCCATGAAACTACTCATCTGGGTTTTTCGCATCATCCTGTTCGTCCTGTTGCTCGGCTTTGCCATCAAGAATGACAACGTCGTGGCGGTGCGCGTCTTCTTCGGAGGCGAATGGATGGTGCCCCTGATCGTGGTGATGCTGGTGATGTTCGCCGGCGGGGTGCTGCTGGGCGCCACCGCGACTGTGGCGACCCTTTTCTCGCAACGGCGTGAAATCAAGCGGCTGCGCCGCGCCACGGCGGCTGAGCCCGCGCCGATCCGCTCGCGTCCCGCGAGTGCCGATATTCCGGAAGCCTTTTAAATACCTATGGACTTCGAGCTGTGGTGGCTACTTTCCTGGCCACTGTTTTTCCTGTTGGGCTGGCTGGCGGCCCGCATCGATATCAAGCACCTTATCCGTGAATCCTCGACCCTGCCGCGTTCGACGCTGACGGGGCTGAATTTCCTGCTCAACGAGCAGCCCGACAAGGCGATCGATTCGTTTCTCGAAGCGGTTCAGATCGATCCACAGACCATCGAGCTGCATTTCGCGCTGGGGAGCCTGTTCCGTCGCCGTGGCGAAGTCGACCGCGCCATCCGCATCCACCAGAGCCTGATCGATCGCGAGGATCTCACCGAAGAGCAGCGCATGCAGGCGCTGGATGAACTCGGTCAGGACTTTCTGAAGGCCGGATTGCTCGATCGCGCCGAAAATGTCTACGTGCAACTGGCGGAGACGCCGAGGCAAGAGACCGCACTCAAGTCGCTGCTGGAAATCTATCAGCAGGAAAAGAACTGGGTGCGCGCCATCGAAACCGCCAAACGTCTGCCGGATACCAACAGCCATATCTGGGAGCAGGAAGTCGCGAACTTCCACTGCGAACTGGCGACCATGGAGTTCACCCGCGCCAACTACGACGCGGCGTGGCAGCACTCGGTCGATGCCCTGGCGGTCAATCGCAAGTGCGTGCGCGCCGTTTTGCTGCAGGGCGACGTGCTTGCCGCGCAAGGTAAGGATGCCGAGGCGCTGGAAGCCTGGCAGAGCATCGAGCAGCTTGAGCCTTCGTATCTGGCGCTGGTGGCCGAACGCATGATGGACGCCTTCCGCCGCATCAAGGATGAAGATCGGGGCATTCAGCTGCTGCGCTCGTATCTGGCGCAATACCCCTCGCTCGATCTGCTCGAGGCCGTCTTCCAGTGGGAGATCGAAAAGCAGGGGCCCGAGGCCGCCTATGCGCTGGTGCGCGACGAGCTGCGCCGCAATCCCACCATTCTGGGCCTGGACAAGTTGCTCGAAGCGGCCATCCTGACGGCGCCTCCGGATAAGCGGACCGACGTCGAAATGGTGCGTGGCATGATCTACGGCCACACCCGCCGCGTCGCGCGCTATCGTTGCAATGAATGTGGTTTCAAGGCCCGCCAGTTCTACTGGCGTTGCCCGGCCTGCGGCGGCTGGGAGACCTATCCTCCGCGTCGCACCGAAGAGTTCGACCTGGAAAAATAACCGGCGCCTGCCTCGAGCAGGCATTGTCGGCCGCGCCCCTGACGCGGCGTCTGTATTCAAAGAGATTGCATCATGAAAATCACTGTCATCGGGACAGGCTATGTGGGCCTGGTCTCTGGCGCTTGCCTTTCCGAAGTCGGCAACGATGTACTGTGCCTGGACGTCGACCCACGCAAGATCGAAATCCTCGAAGCCGGCGATATTCCCATCTATGAGCCCGGCCTGCTGGAAATGGTGCGCCGCAATGTGGCGGCGGGGCGTCTGCGCTTCACCACCAATGTCGAACGTGCCGTGGCGCACGGCACGATCCAGTTCATCGCCGTGGGCACGCCGCCCGACGAAGACGGCTCGGCTGACCTCCAGTACGTGCTGGCAGCGGCGCGCAACATCGGCAAGTCGATGACCGATTACAAGGTCATCGTGGATAAGTCCACGGTGCCGGTCGGCACTGCCGACAAAGTGCGCGAAGCGATTGCCGACGAACTCAAGGCACGCAATGTCGAAGTGCCGTTCAGCGTAGTGTCGAATCCGGAGTTCCTCAAAGAGGGCGCTGCGGTGGAAGACTTCATGCGCCCGGACCGCATCATCGTCGGTGCCGAAGATGAGCAGGCCATCCATCTGATGCGGGCGCTGTACGCGCCATTCCAGCGCAATCACGAGCGTGTCATCGTGATGGACGTGCGCTCGGCGGAACTGACCAAGTATGCGGCCAACGCCATGTTGGCCACGCGCATTTCGTTCATGAATGAAATGGCCCTGCTGGCCGAGCGCCTGGGCGCCGACATTGAGCAGGTGCGCCAGGGCATCGGTTCCGATCCGCGCATCGGCTATCACTTTCTGTATGCGGGCTGTGGTTACGGTGGTTCGTGCTTCCCGAAGGATGTGCAGGCCTTGATCCGCGCAGCCAACGAAGCCGGGCAGGGGCTCAAGGTCCTGCAGGCCGTCGAGGACGCCAACGATCATCAGAAGCGTGTACTGGTCGACAAGATCGTGGCGCGCTTCGGTGAAGATCTTTCCGGTCGTCGCTTCGCCCTGTGGGGCTTGGCCTTCAAGCCCAATACCGACGACATGCGCGAGGCGCCCAGCCGCGCCATCGTGGATGAGCTGTTCGCGCGTGGCGCTACCGTGGCGGCCTACGATCCGGTGGCCATGCACGAAGCTCGCCGCGTGTTCGGCGACGAAGCGCGTTTGACTTACGTCGAACAGCCGATGGGCGCCCTCGATGATGCCGATGCCCTTGTCATCGTCACCGAGTGGAAGGAATTCCGCAGCCCCGATTTCGATGCCATCAAGACCAAGCTCAAAGAGCCGGTCATTTTCGATGGTCGCAACATGTTCTCGCCGAGCCTGCCGCGCCGAGCCGGCCTCGAGTATTTCGGCATCGGCCGCAAGTGAGGATGGCGATGAGCGAACAGTCGCTGCGCATTCCGGACACTCAGAGCGCCCGCGTCCTGGTCGTGGGCGATGTCATGCTCGATCGCTACTGGTTTGGCGACGTGACGCGCATTTCACCCGAAGCACCGGTGCCGGTGGTGAAGGTGCAGCGCACCGAGGAGCGCCCGGGAGGGGCAGCCAACGTTGCGCGCAACGCCTCGGCCCTGGCGGCACGCACCGCGCTGTTGTCGGTGGTGGGTAAGGACGAGCCGGCCGACGCGCTGGCGCGGCTGCTCAAGGACGATGGTGTCGACGCCCGCCTGCATGGCGATGCTGCGCTGTCCACGACCATCAAGCTGCGTGTGGTGGGGCGCCAGCAGCAACTGTTGCGGATCGATTTCGAAAACCTGCCGACGCGTGAAGTGCTGGCGGCCAATTTCGATGAGTACCGTGCCTTGCTGCCCGGCCATGATGTCATCGTGCTGTCCGACTATGGCAAGGGGGGGCTGGCGCATATCCCCGAGATGATCCGTCTGGCCCGGGAGGCCGGCAAGATGGTGCTGGTCGATCCCAAGGGAGATGATTACGAGCGTTATCGCGGCGCCACCTTGCTGACGCCCAACCGTTCAGAATTGCAACAGGTCGTCGGCCAATGGCGCGACGAAGCCGATCTCATCGCACGCGCCCAGGCCTTGCGCAGCCGCTTGCAACTCGACGCGCTGCTGGTCACGCGATCGGAAGAGGGCATGACCCTGTTCCGCGAAAGCGGTACGGTCCATGAGGGCACGCGTGCGCAAGAAGTATTCGATGTCTCGGGTGCGGGCGACACGGTGATCGCCACGCTGGCCGTCATGCTGGCAGCCGGCGCCGATCTGGTCGCCGCCATGCGCCTGTCCAACCTCGCCGCCGGTATCGTCGTGGGCAAGCTCGGCACCGCTACCGTCACGCTGCAAGAGCTGCAAAGCACTCTCCAGGAGAACTGAAATGTCCCGCTACTATGTTGTTACCGGCGCGGCCGGATTCATCGGCTCGAACATCATCGCCGGTCTCAATGCAAAAGGCATCACGAATGTCATCGCGGTGGACAATCTCACGCGCGGCGACAAGTATCGCAATATCGTCGATGCCCAGATCGATGACTACCTGGACAAGGCCGAATTTCTCGAAGCCATCGAGGCCGGCGAGTTCGATGGAGGGGTCGAGGCCATCCTGCACCAGGGCGCGTGCTCGGACACCATGGAGCACAACGGGCAGTACATGATGAACAACAACTATCGGTACTCGCTCACCCTGTTGGATTTCTGTGTTGATCAGCAGATTCCGCTGCTTTACGCGTCGTCCGCCGCCACCTATGGCGGCAGCAGCGTGTTCAAGGAAGACCCGGCCTATGAGCGTCCGCTCAACGTGTACGGCTACTCCAAGCTGCTGTTCGATCAGGTTGTGCGTCGTAACCTGGCAGATTTGTCCTCGCAGGTTGTCGGCTTCCGTTACTTCAACGTCTACGGCCCGCGTGAGCAACACAAGGGGCGCATGGCCTCGGTAGCGTTCCACTTCTTCAACCAATACCAGGCCGAAGGGCGCGTGAAGCTGTTCTCCGGCGCGGATGGTTACGGTAACGGCGAGCAATTGCGTGATTTCATCTTCGTGGAAGACGTGGTCAGCGCCAATCTGCACTTCCTGGAGCACGGCGACCGCTCCGGCATCTTCAATCTGGGTACCGGCCGGGCGCAGACCTTCAATGACGTTGCCATTGCTACGGTCAATGCCTGCCGCGCGGCCAAGGGTGACGTCGCCCTGACGCTGGATGAGGCGCGCGCACAAGGGATCATCGAGTACATCCCCTTCCCGGATGCGCTCAAGGGTAAGTACCAGAGTTTCACCCAGGCGGACACGACGGCGCTGCGCGCCGCCGGATATGACAAGACGTTTTATGATGTGTCAAGCGGCGTTGCCGCGTACTGCGCTAACTTGCTCGCACGGGAATAACCGTCCCGCATATTCCTGATGCATAGGAGGAGCAATGTTCAAGAAAGCCGCAGTTGGTCTGTCTGCCCTGTTCGCCTGCATATCGCTGGCATGGGGTGCCGTAAACATCAACACCGCCAATGAAAGTGAATTGACCTCGCTGCCCGGTATCGGTCCGAGCAAGGCCAAGGCGATCGTTGAGTACCGCAAGGCCCATGGCAATTTCAAGGCGATCGAGGATATCCAGAAGGTCAAGGGCATCGGGCCGGCGACCTACGAAAGCCTCAAGTCTGAACTGACCGTGGCGGGTGCCGCGGCCAAGGGCGCCACGGCCGAAGGCAAGAGCAAGAAATAGCGTGTTGCAGCACCGCAAACGCCTGCCTGGTGCGGGCGTTTGTCGGCTGCCACGTTATGTGTGCATACCTCTTGCGGGGCGGACATTGCAGGGGCAATCAGGTATATTCGCGGCAAAACGCGATCTGCCCGCCTTTGCGCAATGCCCAAGCCGGTGCTGCGGCGGGCAAAGTGGCGCAGAATCCCTGTAGGAGAACAGATTCATGACTTACGTTGTTACCGAAAACTGCATCAAGTGCAAGTACACCGACTGCGTCGACGTATGCCCCGTCGATTGCTTCCGTGAAGGCCCCAACTTCCTCGTGATCGATCCGGACGAGTGCATCGATTGCACCCTGTGCGTGGCCGAGTGTCCGGCCGAAGCGATCTTCTCCGAGGATGATCTGCCGGCCGACCAGGAGCATTTCATCGCGTTGAACGCCGAACTGGCCAAGGCTTGGCAACCGATCGTCGAGAGCAAGGAACCTTTGCCCGACGCCGACGAGTGGGTCAAGGTCAAGGACAAGCTCGACAAGCTCGAACGCTGACGCGCCCCGGCGATGGCCGACAGCGTTGCCCCTCGGTGGGTGGCGCTGGCCGGCAAGACATCGCGTGGCGCTGAACGCGGCGTGCTCCGCCTCTCCATACTGCAGTGCCCATCCAATATTCCCGCCTCGCGCTGGACGGCCAGTTTCTGGACCGCGCCGCCGCGCAAATCCTGCAACGCTTCCATGACCCGCTCGATCCTGCGCGGCTGGCCTCGCTGCGCATCATCGTCCCCAATTTGCTGCTGGCGCCGCCGCTGACGCGCGCCTTGGCCAGGTCGGCAGGCGATGCGCTGCTGCTGCCCGTCATCGATACGCTGCCGGGTGCCTTGTCGTTGTGGCAGGCCGGTTTTTCTCCGCTGCCCGATTCGCGTCGGCAACTCATGCTGCACAGCGTCCTGCGTCGCAATCGCTGGTTCGATAGCGCCGCACTCTGGGATGTGGCTGCCGAACTTACCGGCTTGTTCGATGAACTGACCGAGCAGCAGTTGGCATTGCCGGCGGACGAAGAAGAACTCGCCGCCATGCTGGCGCGCGGTTACGAAATGAGAGCCTCGCAGGCCTTGGCCTTCGAGGCCCGCGTCGCCCACACCTTGTGGATGGCCGAATCGCAGGGGCGTCCTTCCCGCACTGCGGCTCGTCTGCTGGCTGCCGCGCAATGGGCCGATGATCTGGTCCATCCGTTGTGCGTGATCGCCGAGCAGGCAGTGGGTGAGTCGGGCCCGTTGGCGCGACTGATCGAGCGATGCGCATCGCATACCGATGTCTGGGTGTGCGAGCCGGATCGCGCCACATCGCAAGCGCCGACGGCCGCTGCCTTGATGACAGCCTGGCCGCTGCCGGCCGCGCCCGGGGCGGGGGTCCGTGCGCGCGCCCTGGGCATGGCGCCCGACGATGCCGCCCGCGCGTTGTCCTCGCTGCGTTTCATGACGGCGGCAAGTCTCGAAGCGCTTGCCGAGGGCGTTGTCGAACAAGTCTGCCAATGGCTGGACGAAGGGCGCCAGTCGATCGCCCTGATCGCCGCCGATCGTTTGGCCGCGCGCCGCACACGGGCATTGCTCGAGCGACGTCAGATACTGGTCGAAGATGAAACCGGCTGGAAGCTGTCCACCACGCGCGCCGCGGCATGTGTCGATGCGTGGATTGAAGTGCTCAGCACCGACGGCTATCACCGCGCCGTGGTCGATCTCATCAAGTCGCCGTTCGTTTTCGCGGATCTCGACATGGCCGAGCGGGGCCGCGGCATTCTGCAGATCGAACGCCAGTTGGCGCGTGCCGGCATCACCAGCGGGCTCGACGCATTGCTGCGCGCATTGCAGGCGCACGGCGCCGCTAGCGGGGCGGATCTGATTGAACGCTTGCAGGCGGCACGCCGCGTCATGCCGCCGCGTGGTTCGCTGCCCATCCATGCCTGGTTGGCGCATCTGCACGAAGCGCTGGGCGCGCTGGGTGCGAGTGAATCCTTGCGCGCCGACGTCGCCGGAGCCCAGTGGTGGGAATGGCATCGTGCGCGTAGCGAGGAACTGGCCGGTGATGACGAACGATTCGATCTGACCGCCTGGCGCATCTGGTTCAATCGTGAAATGGATGCGGCCCTGTTCCGCGACCGTGGCATCGAGAGTCCCATTGTCATGACGCACTTGGCGGCAACGCGATTGCGTGCCTTCGATGCGGCCATCGTCATCGGCGCCGACACCGAGCATCTGCGACCGCCCCAGCCGTCGGCATGGCTGGCGCACGAAGGCGTGCGCCGCGAACTCGGCCTGCCCGGGCAGGACGCCGAGCGCCAGCGCCTGCGTGAAGATCTCGCCGGCCTGGTGCTGTGCAGCGGCCAGACGATGTTGGCGTGGCAGTCGGCGCAGCGTGACGAACACATCCTGCCTGCGCCGGACGTCGAACTGCTGATGACCGCGCTGACGCTGGCGACTGGCCGCCCCGTGGCTTCATCGGCGCAGCCTGCGCCGACGGCGGTGGCCGACAGCGTGCCGACGCGCATGCCGATGCCGGCCGTGCCGACTGGCAAAGTACCGGCACGCCTGTCGGCCAGTGGCCTGCGCAGCCTGCTGGCTTGTCCGTACCAGTATTTCGCGCGCTATGTGCTGGGGCTTGAAGAGGTCGATGAGGTCCGCGAAGCGTTGGAGAAGCGCGACTTCGGCGAATTCGTCCACCGCATCCTGCAGAATTTCCACGGCGAATACCCCCGTCTGCTGACGCATGACGAAACTACGCTCGTCGATGCCCTGGCGCGCCACAGTGTGGCGGTCTTCGAGCCTTTGCTGGCCGAGAGCTTTCTCAATCATGCCTGGCTCGCGCGCTGGCAACCTCACCTGGCCGACTACGTGGTGTGGGCGCGCGAACGCGAGCAAGCGGGGTGGCTGTTCGCGACGTCGGAATCCGAGCGCAGTTTCGAATTTCCGCTCCTGGGCGGCTTGCCCGATTTGCAGTTGTACGGGCGCATTGACCGCGTCGACACACGTGGCGAGGCGCTGGCGGTGCTCGACTACAAGA
This sequence comes from Rhodocyclaceae bacterium, assembly GCA_047605765.1. GTDB lineage: Bacteria > Pseudomonadota > Gammaproteobacteria > Burkholderiales > Rhodocyclaceae > JBGVSA01. Next base: position 17,673 of record JASGFB010000012.1, on the reverse strand, counting down.
CGCGTACCCGTACCGATCTGAAGCGCCAGGCCGCTGATCCCGATGACGTTCAACTGGCTTTCTACACGCTGCTCGAAGGCGAGCAGGTGGAAGAAGCCGCCTATGTGGCGCTGGATGATGATCTGGTCGCCACCGTGCCGCTGGATGCACCGCACGAGGCCGCCGAACAGTTAGCCGAGCGCATCGGCACCTTGTTCGCCGATCTGCATCGGGGCGCGGGCATGCCCGCCAACGGACACGTCAACGCCGTATGCGGCTATTGCGCCATGCGCGGCCTGTGCCGCAAGGATTGGCACGAATGAGCGATTCCCGCCTGTCCATCGGTCTGGACCCCGCGCGCAGCGTGGTGGTGGAAGCGTGTGCCGGCAGCGGCAAGACCTGGCTGCTCGTTTCACGCCTGGTGCGTTTGTTGATTGCAGGGGTGCCACCCAAGCACATTCTGGCGATCACCTACACTCGCAAGGCCGCGCGCGAAATCGAAGAGCGTCTGCGTCAGTTTCTGGGTGAGCTGGCGACGCTGCCGGATGAGGCCGCAATCGACTTCCTGCGCCAGCGCGGCCTGTCGGGCGACGAGGCGGTTGCTGCGCTGCCGCGCGCACGTGTTGCGCTCGAAAACGTCCTGCATGCCGATCCGCCCATCACCATCACCACCTTCCACGGCTGGTTCGCCCGGCTGTTGTCGGGCGCCCCGCTCGAAAGCGGGCTGGCCGGCCTGACGCTGGACGAGAACACGCGCCCCTTGCTTGCCGAGGCCTGGGCACGCTTGGCCAGTGATTGCGGCGCGGCGCCCGAATCCGCCGTCGCGCAGTCCTTGTTGTGGCTGTATGGACGCATCGGCGCCTATCAGACCAACGTGCTGCTCGACGCGTTTGTCGAGCGCCGTGCCGAATGGCAAGCCTGGTGCGTGGCCTGCGGATCGCCGGACGACGCCGTCGTCGCCACCCTGGCTTCGTTTGGCGACGGTACGCCGCCCACCAGGGACTTCGTTGCCTCGATATGGGTGAAAGAGGCGCGGGCGCTTGCCGCTGGTGTGGCTGCCAACGGCAAGCGAGGGGCGGAAGCTGCCGCCAAACTGGAGCAGGGCATTGCGCTGTGCGCCGAGGCCGATGCACATGAGCAGGCCTTTGAAGTGATCCGCGAGGCGGTGCTGACGGGCAAGAATGAGCCGCGTGCGCTGACGGTGGTCAAGGCCCTGGCGACGACCCTGGGTGAGGACGGCGTGGACCGTCTGCTGCGTCAGCACGCCGATTTTTGCGCCGCTGTGACGCACGTGTTGGGGCAGCTCGAAGACCAGCGCAACCGTGAGCTGAATGAGCATGCACTGCGCGTGGGCGTGGCATTGCTTGAAGCCTTTACGCGCATCAAGCGCTTGCGCCGCGTGATCGACTTCACCGATCTGGAATGCGAAGTCGACCGTCTGCTGGCGCATGAAGAATATGGCGCCTTCCTGCAGGCACGGCTCGATGCACGCTATCGCCAGATCCTGCTCGACGAATTCCAGGACACCAACCCCATGCAGTGGCGCATCCTGCAGGCGTGGTTATCCGCGTACGGTGCCGATGCACAGCGGCCGAGCGTGTTCCTGGTTGGCGATCCGAAGCAATCGATCTACCGTTTTCGCCGTGCCGAACCGCGGCTGTTCGAGGCGGCCGCGCGCTTCTTCCAGGATCACTACGGCGCCGTGCGCATCCGCAATGATCACACGCGGCGCAATGCGCAGCCCGTCATCGACGCCGTCAACGCGGTGTTCACCGATGCCGCCGCTTTCGAAGGCTTCCAGCCGCAAACGGCGGAACGCACGCAGTGGCCGGGCCGCGTCGATGCCTTGCCCCTCGTCCACGTGACCGAGGACGAGGCCGCCGCCGGCGGCGACACGCGCAATCCGCTGCTCGAAGCGGTCCAGGCGAGCGAAGACCTGCGCCGCGCCGATGAGGCACGACAGATCGTCGACTGGCTCGGCACGCTGGTGGGGCACCGCCTCATCCTCGGCAAGGATGGCCGGCCGCGCACCGCGCGCTATGGCGACGTCATGATCCTGACGCGGCGCACCACCATCCTGGGGCCGCTGACCTCGACGCTGCGTGAGGCGGGCATCCCATTTACCAGCCCGGGGCGTGGCGGCCTGCTGCTGACGCTGGAAGCGGCCGACTTGCTGGCCTTGATGGATTTTCTGGCCGATCCGGCCGACAACCTGGCTTTTGCTCACGTGCTGCGCACACCGGCATTCGATGTCGATGACGACGTGCTGCTGCGGATCGCCGCCGATCGTCCTGCGCTTTGGTGGCAGGCGGCACGCCGGATGGCCCGTGAAGAACCCGATGGCACGCTGGCGGCCATGGTGTCGGAACTGTCGACCTGGATCGAGGCGGCGCGGCATCTGCCGGCGCACGATCTGCTCGATCGCATCTTCCATCGTGCGCACTGGTTCGAGCGCTACCGGGCCCGCGTGCCGGCCGCCCTGTGGCCGGGCGTGCGCGCCAACCTCGAAGCGCTGCTCGAACTGACCCTGTCGGTAGATGCCGGGCGTTATCCAAGTCTGTCGCGCCTGCGCGATGAGCTGCGTCGCCTGTCCGATTCGCGTGATGGCGATGCGCCCAGTGAGGGCCTGATTCAACCCTCGGATGAGGGGGACGGCCGCCTGCGCATCATGACCGTGCACGCCGCCAAAGGTCTGGAGGCGCCCATCGTGCTGTTACTCGATGCGCATGCCCGCAGTACGCCTCCGGCTGGCTATGGGGTGGCGCTCGATTGGCCGGCCGAAGCCTCGATCCCTGCGCATTTTTCGCTGCTGGGGCGCTACAGCGAACGGGGCCTTGCCCGCCAAGCGCTCTTCGAGGCCGACGAGGCCGCCGCCGCTCGCGAAGAACTCAATCTGTTGTATGTGGCCATGACGCGGGCCGAGCAGGTTTTTGCCGTCAGTGGCATCGCGCCCGCCAAAGGCGATCTGGCGCAGTCCCACTATCTGCGTGTGCAGGCAGCAGTAGCGGGGCGGCCCGCCATGGCCTTGCCGGAAGCGCCGGCTGCGCTGCCGCGTCCCGAGACGCCCGCCGTGCCGCCGCGCCAGGCGACGGCGCCTCGCGCCGTAGGAAGCGCGCGCGTCGCCGGCAGCGATTCCGCCGCGCAGTCGTTTGGTCGAGCCCTCCATGCTTACCTGGAATCGGCGACCCAGGCGCGTCCGCTGCCCGTTCTCGAACCGGCACACCGTGACACCGTGCCGACCGCTGCCCAGGCCATTCTGGCCAAGCCGGGGCTGCGGCGTTTCTTCGATCCAGCCCAGTACGTGCGCGCGGCGAATGAACTGGCATTCATGACGCGAGCAGGGGCGCTCGGCCGCATCGACCGTTGGGTCGATACGGGTGACTCCTTGTGGATTCTTGATTACAAGAGCGGCAAGCTGGCCGGGGCGCCGCTGGCCCAATATCGAGCCCAGTTGGTGGAATACCGGGATATCATCGCCGCGCTGTTCGCGGGCCGCGAGGTGCGTTGTCTACTGGTGTTTACGGATGGCAGCGAGTGGGAGTTGGACATAGACTGAATCCATACGGTACGGTATGGTCCGCCTGGCGCGGGACCCAACCGCCTTGGGGACGGTCCAATGCATGCACGACGTCCGCCACGATAGCGGGCGTTTGAACACCGCCGCACTGCGGCGCTCACATGCGACGCGTGGCGTCGCATACCCAAGGAGAGAGGACGATGCTGGTCAGAGAGATTCTCGCCATCAAAGGCAAGGTGCTGTACGCAACCGCTCCGCAGCGCACGCTGAAAGAGGCGGTCGAGGTCATGAACGGGCAGGACGTCGGCTCGCTGGTGGTGATGGAAGACGGTGCCATGGCCGGCATGCTGACCTTCCGCGAAGTGCTCGCCGCCATGGGGCGTGCGGGCGCCGCGTGGGAGTCGGTGCTGGTCAGCGACGCCATGATGCGGCAGCCGCGCGTCGGTGCGCCGACGACGGAGATCGATGCACTGCGGCGCGACATGATCGAGCATCACCAGCGCTATCTGCCGATCATGGAAGGCGACACACTGCTGGGTGTGATTTCGTTTCACGACGTGGCGCGCGCGGTGCTTGAAGAGCAGAGCTTCGAAAACCGTATGCTCAAGAATTACATCCGCAACTGGCCGGAGAGCGAAAGCCAGCCGCAATAAGCCGGAGGTCGCCCGCCACGGCGCGCAGCGCCGGGCGGTGTACCGTGTCTTGCCAGTACCCGGCCCCGATATAACGACAACCAAAGACCCATCGAGGAGACAGAGCCGTGGAAAAGGTGTGGTTGAAGAGCTATCCCAAAGGCGTGCCCGCAGAAATCGATCTGCATGAATTCCGCTCCCTGGGCCATCTGTTCGAGGTGGGGGTGGCACGCTGGACCGACCGCGTGGCCTACATCAACATGGATCGGGAGATGACCTATGCCGAACTGGATCGTCTTTCCGCTGCCTTCGGCAGTTATCTCCAGCACGAACTGAAATTGCCGGTGGGCGCGCGCGTGGCGCTGATGATGCCCAACCTGCTGCAATATCCCGTCTGCCTGTGGGGGGCGTTGCGTGCGGGTTACACCGTCGTCAACTGCAATCCGCTGTACACGCCGCGTGAGCTCGAGCACCAGCTCAAGGATTCGGGCGCCCAGGCGATTGTCATCCTCGAGAACTTCGCCCACACGCTGACGGGCATCATCGCGCGGACCGACGTCAAGCACGTCATGATCACGCGTATCGGTGATCTGCTGGGCGCCAAGGGGCCGCTGGTCAATCTGGTGGTCAAGTACATCAAGAAGATGGTGCCGGCCTGGGATCTGCCGGCCTATACGCCGCTGAAGGATGCGCTGCGGACTGGCGCCCGCCATACGCTGGAGGCCGTCGAAACCACCCACGAGCACATCGCTTTCCTGCAGTACACGGGTGGGACGACCGGCGTCGCCAAGGGGGCCATGCTGTCGCATGGCAACATCATCGCCAACCTGCAGCAGGCCCACGCCTGGGTGCGTCCGTACCTGAAGGATGGTGAAGAGATCATCATCACGGCCTTGCCGCTGTATCACATCTTTTCGCTCACTGCGAACTGCCTGACTTTCTTCAAGCTGGGCTCGACGAGCGTTCTGATCACCAATCCCAAGGACATTCCGGGCTTCGTCAAAGAACTGCGCAAGTACAAGTTCTCGGCCATCACCGGCGTGAATACGCTGTTCAACGCGCTGCTCAACAATCCGGATTTCGCGTCGCTCGATTTTTCGCGCCTGCGCGTTTCGCTCGGCGGCGGCATGGCGGTGCAGCATGCGGTGGCCGATCGCTGGAAGAAGGTCACCGGCTGCGCCCTGGCGGAAGCCTACGGCCTCACCGAAACCTCACCCGCGGTGTGCGTCAATCCGCTCGACGTGGCTGAATTTACCGGCTCCATTGGCCTGCCGATCTCGTCCACCGAGATCTCCATCCGCGACGAAGACGGCAACGAATTGGGGCTGGGGCAGGCGGGCGAGCTGTGCGTGCGCGGGCCGCAAGTCATGACGGGCTACTACCGGCGCGCCGACGAAACCGCCCGCGTGATGACCCCGGACGGCTATCTGCGTACCGGCGACATCGCCATGGTCGACGAGGCGGGTTTCGTTCGTATCGTGGATCGCAAGAAAGACATGATCCTGGTGTCGGGCTTCAATGTGTATCCCAACGAAGTCGAGGACGTCGTGGCCGCCCATGCCGGCGTGCTTGAAGTCGCCGCCGTGGGCGTGCCGGATGAGCGCTCGGGCGAGGCGGTCAAGCTCTTTGTGGTGCGCCGCGACCCGTCGCTGGAGGCCGAAACCCTGATCCGCTATTGTCGCGAGAACCTGGCCGGCTACAAGGTGCCGCGGCAGGTGGAGTTCCGGAGCGAATTGCCCAAGACCAATGTAGGGAAAATCCTCCGCCGGGCGTTGCGTGATGAATCAACGCAACAGACTGCGCGAGAAGCAGCGTAGGCGTATACCGTTTTTAATAGATTTGGCGCTTGTGCGCCGCGATGGGATGTGATTGAATCGATCCCGCGTTTCTCACTTAAGTTTGGTCCATTTTTACCGTGAACCTCGCCCTTACTCGTACCGATGTCCGTTCTGCCGCTGTTGCGGTAGTCGTAGTCGTACGCGTAGTAGGCGTAGGCGGCCTCGCGCTGTAACGGGTACGGATCAGACAACAAGTCTCCAACCCCGCCGGCGCGAGCCGAGCGGGGTTTTTTTTCGTCTCCCCTCTCGACTGCGAGCGCCGGCACTGACAAAAGGATGAGTGCCATGCGATTGACTGGAGCGCAGCTGATCGTTCGCCTGCTGGAGCAGCAGGGAATCTCTTTGGTGACAGGTATCCCCGGCGGCGCCGCGCTGCCGCTGTACGACGCTTTGTCACAATCCTCGCTGCGCCATGTCCTGGCGCGCCACGAGCAGGGGGCGGGCTTCATCGCCCAGGGTATCGCGCGGGCCAGCGGGCGCGCCGCTGTGTGCCTGGCATCCAGTGGCCCTGGTGCGACCAACCTGCTGACCGCCATTGCCGACGCCAAGCTCGATTCCATCCCCCTGGTGTGCATTACGGGTCAAGTGCCGTCCGGCATGATCGGCACCGATGCCTTCCAGGAGGTCGATACCTACGGCATCAGCATTCCGGTCACCAAACACAACTACCTGGTCCGCGATGTGCGTGACCTGCTGAGGGTGATTCCCGAAGCCTTCCGTCTTGCCGAATCCGGTCGTCCTGGCCCGGTCTGGATCGACATCCCCAAGGATATCCAGACCGCCACGCTCGAGATCGACGCGTTGCCCGCGCCGGGGGTGCCCGATGCCTTGCCGGCGATCGACGCACCAGCCATCGCGCGGGCCGCGCAGATGATCAACGAGGCCGAGCGCCCGGTGCTCTACCTGGGCGGCGGCGTGGTCCTTTCAGGCGCCGCCGAAGCCGCGGTGATGCTGGCTGAGCAGGCTTCGTTGCCGACGACGTCCACCCTCATGGCATTGGGTGCCATGCCGAGCGACCACCCGCTGTCCCTGGGCATGCTGGGTATGCATGCGGCGCGTTTCACCAACTTCGTGCTCGAAGAGGCCGATCTGCTGATCGTGCTGGGCGCGCGCTTCGATGACCGTGCCATCGGCAAGGCCGAGAAGTTCTGCCCGCGCGCCAATATCATCCACGTGGACATCGACGCTGCCGAACTGGGCAAGATCCGCCGCGCCCACGTGGCGATCCAAGGCGATGTCGGCGCAGTGCTGAAGGCGTTGCTGCCGCAGGTGGCGGTCAAGATGCGCCAAGCCTGGTTGACCCGCATGGGCGAACTGAAGTCGGCTTACCCCCTGGCCATGCCGGGGGCCGACGATCCCCGCACTCATTACGGTCTGGTGCGCGCCGTGGCGGTGGCGGTGGATGAGCGGGCCTTGGTGGCGACCGATGTCGGCCAGCACCAGATGTGGGTGGCACAGGCCTATCCGTTTGCCCGGCCGCGCCAATGGCTGACTTCGGGTGGCCTGGGGACGATGGGCTTCGGCCTGCCGGCTGCGATCGGCGCTGCCCTGGCCGAACCGGATCGCACCGTGGTGTGCTTCTCGGGGGATGGCAGCTTGCAGATGAACATCCAGGAACTGGCCACGGCGGTGGAAGAAGACGTCAACGTCAAGGTCGTGCTGATGAACAACCAGTCGCTCGGCTTGGTGCATCAGCAGCAGGATCTGTTCTACGGCAAGCGGGTGTTTGCCGCCGATTACCGGCGTCGCATGGATTTCGTGCGCATCGCCGAGGGCTTTGGCGTGCGAGCCTTCGATCTGGACAAGGCGGACGATCCGCAGGCCATGCTGCGCGAAGCGCTGGCGTGCCAGGGGCCGTGTCTGATTCACGTCTCCATCGACATCGACCAGAAAGTGTTTCCCATGGTGCCGCCGGGCGCGGCCAACACCGAAATGATCGGAGGCTGACATGGCCGAAAGCAAAGTCGTGCTGGAACTGTCCGTGCGCAATCACCCGGGCGTCATGTCCCACGTTTGCGGGCTCTTTGCGCGCCGAGCCTTCAACGTTGAGGGCATCCTGTGCATGCCGATCGGCGGCGGGGCGGAGAGTCGTATCTGGCTGTCGGTGCGTGATGATGCGCGGTTGCCGCAGATGATCAGCCAGGTCGAAAAGCTCGAAGACGTGCTGGCGGTGCAGCGCCATGGCGCCGAGCACCGTGTGTTCGAGCAGTTGGAATCGTTCTTCGCGGCGGCGTGATTCACGCTGCCATGGGCGTGGGGTAGGGGGCAGTCTGGGGAATGCGCAGCCGGAAGTGCGTTCCCCGTCCCGCCGAACTGGATACGGTGACCTGGCCGCCCAGCGTGCGGGTGACGATGTTGTAGACGATGTTCAACCCCAGGCCCGTACCGCCGGTGCCCAGCCGTGTCGTAAAAAACGGATCGAAGATGCGCTCCAGGTTTTCGGCGGGGATGCCGTCGCCGTCGTCCACGATGTCCAGTACGACCGTCTTGCCCTCGGTGTGGGCGGTCAGCGTGACGCGCCCGGCGCGGCCGTCGTCGTAGCCGTGCATGATGGCGTTCTGGATCAGATTCATCAGCATCTGATCGATGAGGCCGGGATAGCCGTCCAGCTCGATGTCGGGCGGGATCTCGCTGTGGACGGCCAGGCTGGCGTGCTTGAGCGTCGGCTCCAGCGTGGTGACCAGGTCGTGCACGGTCATTTCGAGCTTGAAACGGCGTCGCTGCTCGCTGGTGCGATCGGCGGCCAGTTGTTTGAAGCTGGTCACCAGTTCCGCCGCGCGGGTCAGGCTGCGCTGGATGATGTCGCTGGCCTGTTCGATGTCGTCGAGGGCGGTGAACCATTCCGAGCGGCGCATGTTGTCGCGCTCGCGCAGGTTCTGCGCGCGTTGGGCGAGTGCCGTGGCGGCCAGCAAGCTGTTGCCCAGTGGTGTGTTCAGCTCATGTGCCACGCCGGCCACCATGCCCCCGAGTGCAGCCAGTTTTTCGCTGCGGATCAGCTCATCCTGCGCCTGACGCAGGCTGGTCAGCGTCTGTGCCAGGGTGTCGTGCGAGCTTTGCAGCGCCCGCGTGCGGGCCTGGACGCGGCGTTCGAGTTCTTCGTTGGCGCGCTCGCGGTCAGCGGCATCGCGCAGGGCCGACAGGATCATGCCGGCGATCAGCAGCGCCAGCAGGACATAGAGCAGGCGAGGGCGCAGCAGTGAATCGGGCTGCCAGCCTGTCACCGGCACGGCGCCCAGCAGCCATGCCCCACCGGGGAGCTCCAATTGCAGCGTGACCGGAAGCGCCTCGAACACGCGGGCATCGCCAAAGAACACCGACCCACCGGCGCCGGTTCCGTCACGCCCCCGGATGGCGATGCGTACGCCGTCCAGTTCTTGCTCCAGACCAACGCGGCGAATCAGCTTCTGCCAGTCCACCACCATGCTGAGCAGGCCCCAATACGTGCCGTCGGCACGAAAGACCGGCGTGCGCGCGACCAGCCCCGTGCCGCCCTGGACCAGCGCGATGGGACCGGCGACCACGGTCGTGCGCCGCGCGATGGCCTGTTGAATGGCGGGCCACTGCTCGGGCAGTTCCGGGTAGTACAAGCCGATCGCCTTCTGGTTGCCGGGCAGGGGCTGTACCCAGCGCAGCCGGTTGTCGGGGGCGATGCCGATGCTGCGCACGTTGTGCCCGTTGGCATAGATGGCCCACAGCAGCGCATTGGCGTCGCTCTCGCTCAGTTCCTCTTTCTGGGCGCTGACGTAGGCCACCAGGCCGGAGGTGAGAAAGAGTGTGCTGTTCAGCTCGGTTTCGAGCTTGGCGCGGATGTGCGACAGATGCGCGGTGATGAGCGCGCGGCGGCTTTCGTATTGGCGTGCCTGGTTCAGGCGCACCACGAATTCGCCCGCGCCCAGCAGGCACAGGAGGATCAGCGAGACGATCAGGCGGCGCCATAGCGGAACCACGGCCACTGCGGTGGCAATGCGTCGGAGAAGAGACTGTGCCTGACGCGGCGGGTTCGGTTGAATCGGTGTGACTCCAGCAATGCGGTCGCCCGCGTGTGACAAGCGGCGCCCATGCTAAGCGAAGTCAGTCATGACAAAGCGTAAAAGGTCGTGAGAAATCGTGCCGGAGCAGCCGAGGGGCACGCGCTTTGCGCATGTTAAAATCGCCGACCGACCCCATAACATGAGACGCCATCACGCCATGTCAGGCAGTACCTTGGGCACTTTGTTCACCGTTACATCATTTGGCGAATCCCACGGCGCCGCGATCGGCTGCGTGGTTGACGGATGCCCGCCGGGGCTGGCCCTGACCGAAGCGGACATCCAGATCGAACTGGATCGCCGCAAGCCCGGCACGTCGCGGCATGTCACGCAGCGCAAAGAGCCGGATACGGTCGAAATCCTCTCCGGCGTCTTCGAAGGCAAGACCACCGGCACCCCCATCGCGCTGCTGATCCGCAACCAGGATCAACGCAGCGGCGATTACTCCAAGATCGCCAACACCTTCCGTCCGGGCCACGCCGACTACGCCTATGAGCACAAGTATGGCGTGCGCGATTACCGTGGCGGCGGTCGTTCTTCGGCGCGTGAGACGGCGGTGCGCGTGGCTGCCGGGGCCGTCGCCAAGAAATGGCTGGCCGAGCAACACGGTATCGTGATCCGTGCCTGGATGAGCCAACTGGGCGAAATCGCCATTCCCTTCAAGCGTTGGGAAGACGTCGCCGACAACGCGTTCTTTGCGCCGAACGCCGATATCGTGCCGGAACTCGAAGCCTACATGGACCGCATCCGCGCCGAACGCGACTCCATCGGCGCCCGTATCGACGTCATCGCCACCGGCGTGCCGCCGGGCTGGGGCGAGCCGGTCTACGACCGTCTGGACGCCGACATCGCCTACGCCATGATGAGCATCAACGCCGTCAAGGGCGTGGAAATCGGCGATGGCTTCGGTGTGGTGGCGCAGCGCGGTTCGCATCATGGCGACGAACTCACGCCGGAGGGCTTTCTGTCCAATCACGCGGGGGGCGTGCTGGGGGGGATCTCCAGCGGCCAGGATGTACGCGTCTCGCTGGCCATCAAGCCGACCTCGTCGATTCCGCAGGAGCGTCGTTCGATCGATCGCGACGGCCAGCCGGTCAACATGATGACTACCGGGCGTCACGATCCCTGCGTCGGCATCCGCGCGGCGCCGATCGCCGAGGCCATGCTGGCGCTGGTGCTGGTGGATCATGCTTTGCGCCAGCGCGCGCAGAACGCCGACGTGTCGCCGCGCGTGCCGCGCATCGCCGGCCTGGCGCCCACGGGCGAGCAGGACGTCCCGAGCCCGCAACGATAAGGCGGCGGATCAGATGCCAGCCGCCAACGAGGAGAGAAAACGCATGAACCAAGCCAGATGGCGCCCCATGGCCCGCTGCCTGCTCGGCGGCGCGCTAGTGTGGGGTCTGGTTGCCTGCCAGACGGTGCAGACCACGCAGCCGGGTACGGTGGGCGTCGATCGCAAGCAGACGGTCTCGCCGCTCATCAACCGCAACGAGCTGACGCAAACGGCGGCGCTCGAATACCGGCAGACCTTGCAGCAGGCGGGCAAGAAAGGGGCGCTCGACCAGAACAAGGCGATGACCGAGCGCGTCCAGCGCATCGCCAATCGCCTCATCCCGCAGGTCGCCGTGTTTCGCCCCGATGCCCAGCAATGGAAGTGGGAAACCCACGTCATCACATCCAACGAGCTGAACGCCTGGTGCATGCCGGGCGGCAAGATCGCGGTCTACTCCGGTCTCATCGAAAAGCTCAAGCTCACCGACGACGAACTGGCGGCCGTGATGGGGCACGAAATCTCGCATGCCCTGCGCGAACACGCCTGGGAGCGCGCTTCGCAGGCCGCCAACGCCAATCTGGGTCTGTCGGTGGCAGGCGCGCTGCTGGGTGTCAGCAGTGGCGGGATGGACATGGCCGGCCTGGTGTATCAGGTGACCTTCGAGCTGCCCAATTCGCGCGGGCAGGAAACCGAAGCCGACCGCATGGGGGTGGAACTGGCTGCGCGCGCCGGCTACGACCCGCGTGCGGCCATTGCGTTGTGGCAGAAGATGAGCCAGGCCGACAGTGGCGGGGCACCGCCCAAGTTCATGTCGACCCACCCGCCAAGCGCCGAACGGCAGGCGGATCTGGCCGATTACGCCCAGCGTGTCATGCCTCTTTACGAAGCCGCGCGGGGTCGCGCTACCAAGTAGCCCCCGCGCTATGAAATAATTACCAGCTTTCGCTCTACGCCAGGATTCCCGAGCATGTTGCAAACGCTGTACGACAAGTTGTGGTCCAGCCATGTGGTGCACGAAGAAGATGACGGCACCGCGCTGATCTACATCGACCGCCACCTCGTCCATGAAGTCACCAGCCCGCAGGCCTTCGAGGGCCTGAAGCTGGCTGGGCGCAAGCCGTGGCGCATCAGTTCGATCGTCGCCACCGCCGATCACAACACCCCGACCGACCACTGGGACCGTGGCATCGAAGACCCGATTTCGCGCCTGCAGGTCGAAACGCTCGATTCCAACATCCGTGCCACGGGTGCGCTGGCGTACTTCCCGTTCAAGGACAAGCGTCAGGGCATCGTGCACGTCATCGGCCCGGAGAACGGTGCCACGCTGCCCGGTATGACCGTCGTCTGCGGCGATTCGCATACCTCGACGCATGGCGCCTTCGCCTGCCTTGCCCACGGCATCGGCACGTCGGAGGTCGAGCACGTCATGGCCACGCAGTGCCTGATCCAGAAGAAGTCCAAGACCATGCTGGTGCAGGTCGACGGCGCGCTGGGGGCGGGCGTCACCGCCAAGGATGTGATTCTCTACGTCATCGGCCAGATCGGCACCGCCGGCGGCACGGGCTACGCCGTCGAATTCGCCGGTTCGGCGATCCGCGGCCTGTCCATGGAAGGGCGCATGAGCATCTGCAACATGGCCATCGAAGCCGGCGCCCGCGCCGGCCTGGTGGCCGTGGATGACATCACCATCAATTATCTGCGTGGCCGCCCCTTCGCGCCCAAGGCCGACCAATGGGATCGCGCCGTGGCGCACTGGCGCACCCTGGTGTCGGATGCCGGCGCCCAGTTCGATCGCGTGGTCACCATCGACGCCCGCAAGATTCAGCCGCAGGTGACCTGGGGCACCTCGCCGGAGATGGTCACCGACATCACCGGCCGCGTGCCCGATCCGGCGCGTGAACAGGATGCGGTCAAGCGCGGCGGCATGGAGCGCGCGCTCCAGTACATGGGGCTGACGCCCAATACGCCGATGAGCGAAGTCAAGATCGACAAGGTCTTCATCGGTTCGTGCACCAACTCGCGCATCGAGGATCTGCGTGCCGCCGCCGCCGTCGTGCGCGGCCGCAGCGTTGCCGCCAACGTCAAGCTGGCGCTGGTGGTGCCGGGTTCGGGGCTGGTCAAGGCGCAGGCCGAGCAAGAAGGTTTGGACAGGATTTTTACCGCCGCCGGTTTTGAATGGCGCGAGCCGGGCTGCTCGATGTGCCTGGCCATGAATGCCGACCGTCTGGAGCCGGGCGAGCGCTGCGCGTCCACCTCCAACCGCAACTTCGAAGGGCGTCAGGGCCCTGGTGGCCGGACTCACCTGGTGAGTCCGCAGATGGCTGCCGCGGCGGCCATTGCCGGCCGTTTTGCCGACGTCCGTGAAATCCTCTGAGAACAAAGAGCGAGTGATGAAGAAAGTCGTTTACGTGCTGGCTTGCATGATCGCTGTCGTGACCCTGAGCGCCTGCAACACGGTGGCCGGCTTCGGCAAGGATGTGGAACACGCGGGCGAAGCGATGCAACGTGGAGCAAAGAAGTAATGGATAAATTCACCGTCCTCGACAGCCTGGCCATGCCGCTTGACCGGCCCAATGTCGATACCGACGCCATCATCCCGAAGCAATTCCTCAAGTCGATCAAGCGCTCGGGCTTCGGTCCGAACCTGTTCGACGAATGGCGCTATCTTGATCATGGCGAGCCGGGCATGGACAACAGCAAGCGTCCCCTCAACCCGAACTTCGTGCTCAACGATCCGCGCTACCTGGGGGCGCAGGTATTGTTGGCGCGCGAAAACTTCGGTTGCGGCTCGTCGCGCGAGCATGCCCCGTGGGCGCTGCATGACTATGGCTTCCGCGTGATCATCGGCACCAGCTATGCCGACATCTTCTTCAACAACAGTTTCAAGAACGGCCTGTTGCCCATCGTCCTGCCCAAGGACGAAGTCGATGCGCTGTTCGATGCGGCCACCGCGACGGTGGGCTATCGTCTGCGCGTGGATCTCGACGCCCAGACCGTGACGCGCCCGGACGGGCGTGCCATCCATTTCGATATCGATCCGTTCCGCAAGTATTGCCTGCTCAACGGCCTGGACGACATCGGCCTGACGCTGCGCCATGCCGACAAGATCCATGCGTTCGAGGACAAGCGCCGCGCCGAACAGCCCTGGCTGTTTTCCTGATATCGAATAAACCGGGTCGAAGAGGCCCGCGCAAAACAAGGGAGTATTGATGAAAGTCTGTGTTCTGCCTGGTGATGGCATCGGCCCCGAAATCGTTGGTGAAGCCGTGCGTGTGCTGGAAGCGCTGCGCGGCGATGGCCTCAAGATCGAAATGGAAACCGCGCTGCTGGGCGGTTGCGCCGTCGATGCTACGGGCGAGCCGTATCCGGCTGCGACGCAGAACCTGGCGCGCCAGGCCGACGCCATCCTGCTGGGCGCCGTCGGCGGCCCCAAGTGGGATGGTCTGCCGCGCCCGCAACGCCCTGAGCGCGGCCTGCTCGGCATCCGCAAGGATCTGAACCTGTTCGCCAACCTGCGTCCGGCGCTGCTGTATCCGGAACTGGCCGATGCTTCGACCCTCAAGCGCGAAGTCGTTGCCGGGCTGGACATCCTGATCGTGCGCGAACTGACCGGCGACATCTATTTCGGCGAGCCGCGCGGCATCGAAGAACGCGACGGCCAACGGGTCGGCTTCAATACGATGATCTATTCCGAGGCGGAGATCGTCCGCATCGGGCGCGTGGCGTTCGAAGCCGCGCGCAAGCGTCATCGCCGCGTCTGCTCCATCGACAAGATGAACGTGCTGGAAACCACCCAGTTGTGGCGCGACGTGATGATCGAACTGTCCAAGGAATACCCGGACGTCGAACTCTCGCACATGCTGGTGGACAATGCCGCCATGCAGCTGGTCAAGAATCCCAAGCAGTTCGACGTCATGGTGACGGGCAATATCTTTGGCGACATCCTCTCCGATGAGGCGTCCATGCTCACCGGTTCTATCGGTATGCTTCCGTCCGCCTCGCTCGACGACAAGAATAAGGGTATGTTCGAGCCGATCCACGGTTCGGCCCCGGACATCGCCGGCAAAGGCGTCGCCAATCCGCTGGCGACCATCCTGTCGGCAGCCATGATGCTGCGCTACAGCTTCAATGACGAACAGTCCGCGGTGCGCATCGAAAATGCCGTTCGCAAGGTGCTGGCCGATGGATTGCGTACGGGCGACATCTGGCAGGAAGGCGCTCGCCGCGTGGGAACGCGCGAAATGGGCGACGCCGTGCTGGCTGCGCTATAACGCACTGACTGACACACTTCACATGATGATCGGACGCGAATTCTCCCTCTCGATGCCTGCATGCGCTGCGCGCGCAGGCGTCGGCGCGTCCACCACGATCATTACCAAAAAAACGATCATTATCGTTACCGGTTGATTTGCGCCTGTTTTGCCGCCTGGGTTCCCGCCGCGGTGGGACAGGCGGGAAAAACCGGCGGGAACAGCGGTCTTCAAGACAAAGGAAATCTGCAATGCGAGTAGGTCTGGTCGGTTGGCGCGGCATGGTGGGCTCCGTGCTCATGCAGCGCATGCGCGAAGAGGGCGATTTTGCACACATCGAGCCGGTGTTCTTCACCACCTCGAACGTAGGCGGCAAGGGGCCGGACATCGGCCGCGACGTGCCCGCGCTGAAAGACGCCAAGTCGATCGACGCGCTGCGTGAAATGGACGTGGTGCTCACGTGCCAGGGCGGCGACTATACCAACGAGATCTTTCCGCAACTGCGCGCCACCGGCTGGAACGGCTACTGGATCGACGCGGCCTCGAGCCTGCGCATGAAAGACGATGCCATCATCGTGCTCGACCCGGTCAACCTCAACGTCATCAAGGACGGCCTGGCGCGCGGCGTCAAGAACTACGTCGGTGGCAATTGCACCGTCTCGCTGATGCTGATGGCCCTGGGCGGCCTGTTCCAGCACGACCTGGTCGAATGGGCGACGTCCATGACCTACCAGGCCGCTTCCGGTGCCGGCGCACAGAACATGCGCGAACTGATCGCCCAGATGGGCCGCATCCACGGTTCCGTGGCCCCGCTGCTGGAAGATCCGGCGTCGGCCATCCTGGAAATCGACCGCAAGGTGGCCGAAACCATGCGCGCCGAGGATTTTCCGCGCCAGAATTTCCGTGGTGTGCCGCTTGCCGGCAGCCTGATTCCCTGGATCGACGTGCCCTATGAGCACGGCCAAAGCAAGGAAGAATGGAAGGGCGGCGCCGAAGCCAACAAGATTCTCGGGCGTCCGGCCTTCCGTACGCCGGGCAGCATTCCGATCGACGGTCTGTGTGTCCGGATCGGTGCCATGCGTTGTCACAGCCAAGCGATGACAATCAAGCTCAAGAAGAACGTTCCCCTGGATGAGATCAACGACATCATCGCGCAAGCCAACGACTGGGTCCGCGTCGTGCCGAACGAGCGTGAACGCTCCGAACGCGAACTGACGCCGACGGCCGTGACGGGCTTCCTGCACGTGCCGGTGGGCCGCCTGCACAAGCTTGCGATGGGCGATGATTACCTGGGAGCATTCACGGTTGGCGACCAGTTGTTGTGGGGCGCCGCCGAGCCGTTGCGCCGCATGTTGCGGATCCTCATCGAACGGTGAGCCAGGAACGGAGTCTTCGGACTCCGTTTTTCATTGGTGCCGATGAAGTCGAAAAGGCGAGCGTTTATCCGCCGCCAGATGCCGCCGACGGCCAAAAAGCTTGAAGGCGTGCTGGTTTTTGAGGAAAAGCATGAACTTGCAGCGGTAAATCGCTGATGTTATGTTGGACTGGAAAGTCATGGGCCATGGGGAGCGTCGTGCACAAGCCGGCGACGTGTCCGGGCTTTCCTGCCTTGGAACGGAAACAATCAGGCTTGCACGCCCGCGTCGACACCATATGAAAAAACCAATTGTTCGTAGCACCTTGCTGGCCGTACTGGTCGCCACCATCTGTTCCGGCGCGCACGCGGCAGGCCTGGGGCGCATCAGCGTCTTCAGTGCATTGGGCCAGCCCTTGCGGGCAGAGGTCGAAATCGCTGCGACGCCCGAAGAACTCGATTCGATGAGTGCGCGCATCGCGCCGCCTGACGCCTTTGCCCGTGCCAACATCGAATATGCGAGCGCCTTGTCAGGCGTGCGCATGACCGTCGAGCGGCGCAGCGGCAACAACGCGGTGATCCGCGTCAGCTCCGACCGTCCCCTGGCCGATCCGTTCGTCGACATGCTGGTTGAACTGAACTGGACCGGCGGGCGTTTGCTGCGCGAATACACCTTCCTGCTCGATCCGGCGCCGACTACCTCCGGCACGCAAACGGCCAGTCCGGGCGTCAACGCGCCGACGATGGCATCTGCCGCCAGCCGGGCGGCCGCGCCGCAGGCGCCCGCCGCCCAGGCTGCGCG
>JASGFB010000011.1:0-56597 GCA_047605765.1 Rhodocyclaceae bacterium | reverse complement strand
TGCGGCAGCCGCTGCGGCGGGAGCCGGCGCGGCTGCCGGAGCCGGCGCAGCGGCCTGGCCGGCATCGGCCGTTTCGAGGACCAGCACCACGGCGCCTTCGCCGATGCGGTCGCCGATCTTGACCTTTACTTCCTTGACCGTCCCCGCAGCCGGGGACGGCACGTCCATCGTGGCCTTGTCGGACTCGAGCGTAACCAGCGAATCATCGGCCTTGACCGTATCGCCCGGTTTGACGAACACCTCGATCACCGGCACATCCGTGAAATCGCCGATGTCGGGTACTTTTACTTCGATGAGTTGGCTCATTTTTATTCCTCTGGCGACAGCGCGAAGCGCGCAGGGTATTTAACCCGGCGCGCTTCGCGCATCACTTCTTAGGCATGCAGGGGGTTCGGCTTGTTGGGGTCAAGCTCGTACTTGACCAGCGCAGCGGCGACCTTTTCGCGATCGACCTTGCCTTCGTCGGCCAGCGCCGACAGCGCAGCCACCGTTACCCAGCGACGATCCACTTCGAAGTGGTGACGCAACTGCTCACGCGTGTCCGAACGACCGAAACCATCGGTGCCCAGCACGACGTACTTGCCCGGCACGTACGGACGGATCTGCTCGGCGTACAGGCGGATGTAGTCGGTGGCGACGATCACCGGGCCTTGCGCGCCAGCCAGCTTCTGCTCGACGTGCGACACACGCTTGTCTTCCAGCGGATGCAGCATGTTCCAGCGCTTGGCGGCCTGGCCGTCACGCGCCAGTTCGTTGAAGCTGGGCGCGCCCCAGATGTCGGCCTCCACGCCCCAGTCGTTCTTGAGCAGGTCGGCGGCGGCAATCACCTCGCGGAAGATCGTGCCCGAACCCATCAGCTGCACGCGCGGGCCCTTGGACTTGGCGCCGTCGCGGAACTTGTACAGGCCCTTGATGATGTCGGCTGCGGCACCTTCCGGCATGGCCGGGTGCTCGTAGTTCTCGTTCATCACCGTGATGTAGTAATAAACGTCTTCCTGCTCCTGGTACATGCGGCGCAGGCCGTCCTGCACGATGACGGCGACTTCGTACGAGAAGGTCGGGTCATACGACACGCAGTTCGGGATGGTGTGGGTCAGCACCAGCGAGTGGCCGTCTTCGTGCTGCAGGCCTTCGCCGTTCAGCGTGGTGCGGCCGGCCGTACCACCGACCAGGAAGCCGCGTGCGCGCGAGTCGCCCGCCGCCCAGCACAGGTCCATCGTGCGCTGCGGCCCGAACATCGAATAGAAGATGTAGAACGGGATCATCGGCACGCCGTGCACCGAGTACGACGTGGCGGCGGCGATCCAGTCGGCCATGGCGCCCGCTTCGTTGATGCCGTCCTGCATGATCTGGCCGTCGGTGCTTTCCTTGTAGAACATGAGCTGGTCATGGTCTTGCGGAATGTAGTTCTGGCCTTGCTGGTTCCAGATGCTGTACTGGCGGAACATGCCTTCCATGCCGAAGGTGCGCGACTCATCGACGACGATCGGCACCACGTGGCGGGCAATGCTCTTGTCCTTGAGCAGGATGTTGAAGATGCGCACCATGGCCATGGTCGAGGAGAACTCGCGGCCTTCACCCGACGCCTTGAGCAGCGCGTCGAAGGCGGGCAGCCCCGGCACCGGCAGCGCATCGCTCTTGGCGCGGCGGGCCGGCAGATAGCCACCCAGGTCCATGCGGCGCTTGCGCATGTATTCGAGTTCGGGCGAGCCTTCCTCGAACTTGATGTACGGCATCTCGTCGATCTGCTCGTCGGTCACCGGGATGCGGAAGCGATCGCGGAAGCGCAGCAGCGAGTCGCGCGTCATCTTCTTTTGCTGGTGGCTGATGTTCTGCGCTTCGCCCGATTCGCCCATGCCGAAGCCCTTGATGGTCTTCGCCAGGATCAGCGTGGGCTGGCCCTTGTGCTCCACGGCCGCCTTGTAGGCCGAGAAGATCTTGAACATGTCGTGGCCGCCACGGTTCAGCGCCCAGATATCGTCGTCCGTCCAGTCGGCGACCAGTTCCTTCAACTCAGGCGTGTTGAAGAAGTGTTCGCGCACATAGGCGCCGTTCTTCGACTTGAAGGTCTGATACTCGCCGTCGATGGCTTCCATCATGCGGGCCTTGAGGATGCCCTTGGTGTCGCGCGCGAACAGCGCGTCCCAGCGCGTCCCCCACACCAGCTTGATGACGTTCCAGCCGGCGCCGCGGAATTCGGCTTCCAGTTCCTGGATGATCTTGCCGTTGCCGCGCACCGGACCATCCAGGCGCTGCAGGTTGCAGTTGATGATGAAGACGAGGTTGTCGAGCTTTTCACGGCCGGCTACGCCGATCGCACCCAGCGATTCGACTTCGTCCATTTCGCCGTCGCCCATGAAGGCCCAGACCTTGCGCTGCGCGTTGGTTTCCAGACCACGCGCCTGCAGGTACTTCATGAAACGGGCTTGGTAGATCGCCTGCAGCGGGCCCAGGCCCATCGAGACGGTCGGGAATTGCCAGAAGTCCGGCATCAGCCAGGGGTGCGGATAGGACGACAGGCCCTTGCCGCCGACTTCCTGGCGGAAGTGGTCGAGTTGATCTTCGGTCAGGCGGCCCAGCAGGAAAGCGCGCGCGTAGATGCCCGGAATCGAATGGCCCTGGAAGAACACCAGGTCGCCTTGATGGTCGGCATGCGGAGCATTCCAGAACCAGTTGAAGCCCACGTCATACAGCGTCGCCGACGAGGCATACGAAGCAATGTGACCACCGACGTTGGTGTGCTTGTTGGCACGCACCACCATGGCCATGGCGTTCCAGCGCAGGTAGGCCTGGATGCGTTCCTCGACGGCGGTGTCGCCCGGGTACTTGGGCTGCTTGTCGGTGGGGATGGTATTGATATAGGCGGTGTTGGCGCTGTAGGGGATGTCAACGCCGGCTTCGCGGGCGGCTTCGATCAGGCGCTCGATCAGGAAGTGGCCACGCTCCGGGCCTTCTTGATTAAGTACTGCATCGAGCGCTTCGAGCCATTCTTGAGTCTCCAGCGCGTCGACGTCGGACTGCTGGGGAACATTGGGCATTGCTGCCATTTTGCTTCTCCTCGCTAAGCGTTTTCAGAACCGGGCAAACCAGCGAAGTTCACCCGGCGAAGGCGCGACATCCTGGGGTAGATGCCGGGTTGCCGCCTCGTGGGCGGCAACGTCCTTGTTCGGATCACGCAGCGAAAGGCTCCGGACGGGAACCGTACTTCGCGGCGCGTCGCGCGACCATACCGCAAAACGCGGGCTGGATACGTGCGTCGTATTTCACAATATAAAACAGACCCCCACGCTATGCAACAAAAACCCTCGCCCCGTATTGCGCGGGGCCAAATGATTTTCACCTTACAAATCATTATGTTGCGATGCACAAAAAATACTGTGTGCGTCGATTTTATGCACCACGCATGCGCGGCGAAAGTGTGGAAAACACCGTGCTTTCGCGCTGGCACAGACAAGGCAGCAATATTGCTGCAATATGCGGAGTTGCCTGGGATACGCGCTAGGGTTAGACCCAATGCCGCGCCAAGGCCGCGATGCCAAAATCAATCGGCCCATGCCGCACAGAGGATTCCGTGATGGATCCCAACCTCCGTACGACTCGCTCCCACTACACAATTTCCGCCTCGCCCCTTACCTACATCGGCATCGGACTGATCATCGTCCTGGCTGTGATCTGGTATCAGGAGCTGCCCTCGGCGATCCGCTCGGACATCGCCCGCATACTTCCGACCGTGCTGCTGCTCGGCGTGATCGGCTTCGCCGTCTGGTCGCTGTGGGTGTCACGCGAACGCAGCCTGCGCGTCGAAGCCATCGAGGGCGAACGCGACCAGATCTTTTCGCTGTCGCTCGACATCCTCTGCGTGCTGACCATGGACGGGCGCTTTCGGCGCACCAATCCGGCCTTTCTGAACGTACTCGGACAACGCCCCGACCATCTGCTCGAAAAGGCTTTCACGGAAATCGTCCACCCCGATGACATCCACATGGTGCTGGGCATTTTCAAGTCACTCGCCCTGGGTCGCCAGTCGAGCTTCGAAATCCGCTGCCGCTGCGGCGACGGCACGTACAACTGGCTGTCGTGGAGCGCCAACCCGATTCCGCACGAAGGCCTGATCTACGCGGTGGCACACGACATTTCCGCCCGCCGCAGCGCCGAAGACGCAGTGCGCGCGGAGACCGCCTTCCGCAAGGCGATGGAAGAATCCGTATCGACCGGCTTGCAGGCCATCGACCTGAAGGGCCGCATCATTTATGCGAACCGGGCCTTTTGCGAGATGGTCGATCGCCGCGCCGAAGATCTCGTCGGCACGGAACCGCCCTTCCCCTATTGGCACGCCAACGAACTCGACCTGCAATGGCACAACCTGGCGCTGTGCCTGTCGGGCAAGACACCACGCGAAGGGTTCGACAATCGCATCCTGCGTCGCGACGGTTCGGAAATCTCCGTGCGCATGCAGGTCTCGCCGCTGGTGGACGCCCAAGGCGTCCAGGCTGGCTGGATGACATCGATGACCGACATCACCGAGTCGCGACGTGCCCGCGCCGAACTTGAAGCGGCCCACGAGCGCTTCACTGCAGTGCTCGACGGCCTTGACGCGGCCGTGTTTGTTACCGATGCCCATACCGACGAGGTGCTCTACGCCAACCGCGCCTTCCGCAGCCAGCAGGCCGGTCAAGGCAAGGAACTGAGCGCCCATCAATGGCCGGTGCCGCGCCCTGAACTGGGCGACTACGCCCATGACCCGCGCCATATCGATGCGCACGCCCTGCCCCACGAACTATTCGACGGCGAATTGCAGCACCCGATCACCGGACATTGGTTCCATATGCGCGAGCGCGCCACCCGCTGGGTCGACGGCCGCATCGTGCGCCTGGTGGTGGCCACCGACATCACGGACATCAAGCAGGTCGAAGAGTTTTCGCGCGAACAGGAAGCGCGCCTGCAGCGCACCTCGCGTCTGGTGACGATGGGCGAGATGGCATCGACCCTGGCGCACGAGCTCAATCAACCGCTGTCGGCCATCGCCAATTACAGCAAGGGTTGCGTGAATCGTATCCGGTCGGGTGATTTCAAGAACGATGACATCCTGGCGGCAATGGAAAAAGCCAACGCCCAGGCCGCCCGGGCGGGCCACATCATCCGCCGCGTGCGCGATTTCGTGCGCAAGAGCGAACCCCGCCGCAGCGGCGTGGACCTGGCCGAAGTCGTGGAAGACGCGCTGGGGATCGCCGAAATCGAAGCCCAGCGGCTGGGCGTACGCATCGTCACGCGCATCGCGTCGAACTTGCCGCGCGTGTATGCCGACCGCATCATGGTCGAGCAGGTGCTGCTCAACCTCATCAAGAATGCGGCGGAAGCAGAAGAAGGCCAGAGTCCGGAACGCAAAGTGGTTACCGTCGAGACCCACCAGAGCAACGACATGATCGAGGTTTCGGTCATCGACAATGGCTATGGCGTATCACCGGAAAATCTCGAAAAACTGTTCTCTGCCTTCTTTTCGACCAAGTCCGAAGGAATGGGGATGGGCCTGAATATCTGCCGGTCCATCATTGAATTTCACAATGGGCGCCTGTGGGTCGACCCGAACCCGACGGGCGGGAGTATCTTCCGCTTTACCTTGCCGCTGGAGACGAGCATTGAGCAACAATCTGCCCACGCCTAACGCCACCCAGGCACCGCAACAACTCGTCCACATCATCGACGACGACGAAGCACTGCGCGATTCGCTCGTCTGGTTGCTGGAATCGACGGGACTCAAGGTGGCTTCCTATCCTTCGGCCGAAGCATTCCTGCGTGCCTGGACGCCCGACATGAGCGGCTGTCTCGTGCTGGACATCCGCATGCCTGGCATGAGCGGGCTGGAACTCCACGAAAAGCTCAACAATCTGCACTCGACCCTGCCGGTGATCTTCATCACGGGCCACGGTGACGTGCCGATGGCCGTCACGGCACTCAAGAAAGGCGCGTTCGACTTCATCGAAAAGCCCTTCCACGATCAGGACATGCTGCATCTGATCGAACAATGCCTGGGCCGCGAACGAGCCGAACGCGAACAGCGCCGCCAGGGCGCCAACGCGCAACGCCGCATCGAACAGCTCACCCCGCGCGAGCGCGAGGTACTCGACCTGATCGTGGCGGGCCGCCTGAACAAGCAGATTGCCGACGAACTGGGCATCAGCATCAAGACGGTGGAAGTCCACCGGGCGCGTGTCATGGAAAAGATGGGGGCCAACTCGCTGGCCGAGCTGGTGCAGAACGTCCTCATGACGCAAGCGCCGCAAACCTGAGCGCCTCCGGCGCCCGTCCTGCCTCACGTGGCGCGCGACCGCGCGCCACGCCTTGCCTCCCTGCCCGGCTTTGCCGGTGAAGGCCTCCGCCCATCCGGGCAATGCATACGCACGCGCACATCCCCGCACGATCACCACCGGCGATTCGTGACATATCTCCTGCGCCCACGATCCGCCCCGCACTACCATCGAATCGCCCCCAACTCCACAGAGACTGCCATGTATCAGGTCGCCAAACTGTCGTGGATCGCAGCGTTCGCTCTCTCCCTGGCCGCATGCGGCGGCGGGGGTGGCGGAACGAGCACAGGTTCGTCCAGCGGCGGCGGATCAAGCAGCAGCCAGGCAACGCAGCAGAGTGCCGAGGGCCTGTGGACCGGCACGGCCGTCAATTCGGCCACGCATGTTTCCATCGCCACCTACGGCATCATCACCAGTGCGGGCCAGATGCTGCTGGCGTTCAGCTACAACGGCGCCTACTACGCCATGGGGACGGGAACGGTCAACGTCAACGCCGCCACGGTGTCATCTCCCGATTACGTCGTCCTCGGCCTGGGTACGGGGGCGGGCACGACAGGGACGCTCGACGGCGGCGTCAGCAGCAAGCTGAGCCTCATCGCCAAGTCGACCTATCCCGACAACGCCGACGACACGCTTAACCTCAGCTACGACAAGCAATATGAAGAGAGCGCCTCGCTGGCGACCGTCAAGGGCAATTACGCCATCCTCAACGCCCTCGGGGTGAGCACGGGCTCATTCGCCGTCGACGATGCCGGCAGCATCGCGGGTACCAACAACGGTTGCCCCATCAGCGGCAAGCTGGCCATTCATGGGAGCGGTTCGCGCAACGTCTATGACGTAACCATTTCCGCTTCAGGCGGCACGGCCTGCGCGACGCAACTGACCAATCTGTCCGGGCTGGCCACCTACGCCAAGATCAAGAGCACGGACAGCGCCAAATCGCTGCTTATCGGCGCCACGCGCAAGGACGGCACCCAGTACTCGGTCTTCATCGCTGCCGGGCTGCGCTCCTGAGTTCGATTGCGACAATGAAAAAGGGCGCCGAGGGCGCCCTTCTTTTTTTGCAGCAGAATACCTGTCGATCAGGCGGTGCCCCCGACGGTCAGGCCATCGATGCGCAGCGTCGGCTGGCCAACGCCCACCGGCACGCTCTGGCCTTCCTTGCCACAGGTGCCGACGCCAGGATCGAGCGCCAGATCGTTGCCGATCATCGATACGCGCGTGAGTGAATCGGGGCCGTTGCCGATCAGGGTGGCGCCCTTCACCGGATAAGTGAGCTTGCCGTTCTCGATCATGTAGGCCTCGGCCGCCGAGAACACGAACTTGCCGCTGGTGATATCCACTTGCCCGCCGCCGAAGTTGGCCGCGTAGATGCCGTTCTTGACCGAGCCGATGATTTCCTCGGGCGGCGTGTCGCCCGCCATCATGATGGTATTGGTCATGCGCGGCATGGGAATATGCGCGAAGGATTCGCGACGGCCGTTGCCGGTCGGCGCCACACCCATCAGACGGGCGTTGAGCATGTCCTGCATATAGCCCACCAGGATGCCGTCTTCGATCAGCACGGTACGGCGCGTGGGATTGCCCTCATCGTCCACGGTCAGCGAACCACGGCGATCCGGCAGCGTACCGTCATCCACCACGGTCACGCCCTTGGCCGCCACGCGCTTGCCCAGCATGCCCGCAAAAGCCGAACTGCCCTTGCGGTTGAAATCACCTTCCAGGCCATGGCCGATGGCTTCGTGCAACAAAATGCCGGGCCAACCATTGCCCAGCACCACTGTCATGGAGCCTGCCGGGGCCGGGCGCGCCTGCATGTTGACGCTGGCCTGGTGCACCGCCCGGCGCGCGTAATCCTGCAGCACCTCGTCGGTGAACATGGCGTAATCCTGGCGGCCACCGCCACCGGCCGACCCTTGTTCGCGACGGCCGTTGTCCTCCATCACCACCGACAGCGACACGCGCACCAGCGGGCGGACGTCCGCCGCCATGTGGCCGTCGGCCCGGGCGACGAGGACGACCTCCCAGGTCGCGGCAAGGTAGGCCATGACCTGCACGATGCGCGGATCGAGCCCACGGGCAAAGCCTTCCAGGCGTTCGAGAAGGCGTACCTTTTCGATGTCTTCGAGCGACGCGATGGGATCCTTGGCCGAATACAGCGCGAGCGGCTGTTCACGACCGGCGACCTTGACGCTGCGCGCACCACCGGCATCGGCGATGGCCCGCGTGGCCTTGGCCGTCTCGGTGAGCGCGGGCAGGCTGATGTCATCGGAATAGGCGAAAGCGGTCTTCTCGCCCGCCACGGCGCGCACGCCTACGCCCTGCTCGATGTTGAAACTGCCGGATTTGACGATGCCTTCTTCGAGGCTCCAGCCTTCGGCACGTTGGTACTGGAAATAGATGTCGGCGTAGTCGACCTGGTGCGACATGATGTCGCCGAACACGCGATTGAGGCTGCCCGCCGTCAGGTCATAGGGCAGCAGCAGCGTGTTCTCGGCCAGCGCCAGGGCATTGAGTTCTTTGGGGAGCGTGGCGTTCATGGCATCAGCCTCGTCAGGGGAAGCGCCCATTGTGTCAGGGGCGCGAACAAATGAAAACGGCGGGCCACGCCCGCCGTCCGGTCTGCATCAGGGCTGTTTACTTGAGCCCGAGCACGTCCTGCATGTCGAACAGGCCGGCGCCCTTGCCCTGCAGGAACACCGCCGCGCGCAGCGCACCGGTGGCGTACGGCATGCGGCTGCCCGATTTGTGAGAGATCTCGACGCGCTCGCCCAGGCCGGCGAACATCACGGTGTGATCGCCCACGATATCGCCGCCGCGCACGGTGGCGAACCCGATGGTGTTGGCGTCGCGCTCGCCGGTGACGCCTTCGCGGCCGTAGATAGCGCATTGCTTGAGGTCGCGCCCCAGCGCGTCGGCCACCACCTCACCCATGCGCAGGGCCGTGCCGGAGGGTGCATCCACCTTGAAGCGATGGTGCGCTTCGATCACTTCGATGTCGTAACCGCTGGATAGCAGCCCGGCTGCGACCTCCAGCAGCTTGAAGACGGCATTGACGCCCACCGCCATATTGGCGGCGAAGACCACCGGAATGCGTTTGGCCGCTTCGCTGATGCGGGCTTTTTCGTCGTCCTTGAACCCCGTCGTGCCGATCACCATGGCGCGGCCGGCCTGTACGGCGTGCTGCAAGTGCACAAGCGTGCCTTCGGGGCGGGTGAAATCGATCAGGCAATCCGCCTTGGCGAACGCCGCTACGATATCCGAGCTGATGAGTACGCCGGTCTGGACGCCGGCGTACTCGCCCGCGTCACGCCCCAGCGCAGGGCTGTCGTCGCGATCCAGCGCGGCGACCAGTTCGGCATCGGGCGAAGCCAGAGTGGCTTCGATCAGCATGCGGCCCATGCGGCCGGATGCGCCGGCAATGGCGACTTTCACAGTCATGGAGGTCTCTACACGGCAATGCGGCCCTTCAAGCGGGCCGCGAACAGAAAATGGAGGGCAGGCGCCGGCTTACTTCTTGGCGGGCGCCTCGATCTCGACGACACGATTGACCACGGCCGGCATGGCGTTTCCTTCCTGCGTGGCCGGCGCAGCCGAGACATCCCCCTCGACGTGATCGAGCTTGCTATCCTTGAAGAACAGCGAGATGTTGCGCGACTCGACTTCGCCGCGGCTGGGGGCGAAGCGGTATACGTAATCCCAGCGATCGTTGCGGAACGGATCGATGAGCAATGGCGAGCCCATGATGTAGCGCACCTGGTCCTGGGTCATGCCGGGTTTAAGCTGCGAGAGCATATCCTGCGACACGTAGTTGCCCTGCCGCACGGCGATGCGATATTCCCGCAGATACGAACAGGAAGACAGGCCCGCCACGAGCGCGACGGCGACTGCCAACCGCACCACACCACGATTCATGCGCGACATAAAAGATTGATTGTTCAGTGCAATAAGAAGGACTTGCCAAGGCGCCCGCACAACGTTCAAACGTTTCCCGCGAGCGACGCAGACTATATCATAGGCGTTTGTACCACCCGCTGATGCGCCACTGGAGACATCATGGCCACCCCGCAGAACCTGAAGAGTATGGGCCTCAAGGCCACACTCCCCCGATTGAAGATCCTGGACCTGTTCCAGCGCGCCGAAGAGCGCCACCTGACCGCTGAAGATGTCTATCGCATGCTGCTGGCCGAGCAACTGGACGTTGGCTTGGCCACTATCTATCGCGTACTGACGCAGTTCGAACAAGCCGGTCTGCTGCAACGACACCACTTCGAATCCGGCAAAGCCGTGTTCGAACTCAACGAAGGCAACCATCACGACCACATCGTGTGCGTCGATTGTGGCCACGTCGAAGAATTCTTCGACCCATCCATCGAGGAACGCCAGCGCCAGATCGCCCAGGAACGCGGCTTCCGCCTGCGCGACCACGCCATGCACATGTACGCCGAATGCATCAAGGACGACTGCCCCCGGCGCAAGGCGGCGGCAGAAGCCAAACTCGACAAATAAGGTTCGCCGACGCAAAAAAGGCGACGCATGCGTCGCCTTTTTCTTATCCCTTACAGGATCGATGCTTATTTGGCCGTGATGCCGTCAAGCAGGGTCTGCAGTTCGCCAGACTGGTACATCTCTTTCATGATGTCGCTGCCGCCGATGAACTCCCCTCCCACATACAGTTGCGGAATGGTGGGCCAATTGGCGAATTCCTTGATGCCCTGGCGGATCTCCGGATCCTGCAGCACGTTCACTGCGACATAGTTCTGCACGCCGCACAGCTTCAAAATCTGCGCCGCAGCCGACGAAAAACCGCATTGGGGGAACTGCGGCGTCCCTTTCATGAACAACACGACCGGGTTTTGCGTGACTGTGTCGCGGATAGTGTCCTGAACGCTCATTTTTGACTCCAATTCTGTGCGCATCCGCACCGGCGGACGCGATTACCCGAGTAATTTTATCGGACTTTGTCCCGGCCGTGGCAATTTCTCCACGCCAGCCGGCCCTTGCCTGACCAAACCGTCGCAGCCGCGCGCCGTGGCGCGCGGCGCTTCGCGATACAATCACCCCCTTTGTCTCGCCCACGGGCGTCCGCATGACCGACGTAATCGCCAAGGAAACTGTTTTCGCCCATCGCCACCCGCGTCCGCGCCGTGTGCATCCGGCCCGTGCCGTCGACTGGCTGGCAGCTGGCTGGCGACTGTTCATCGGCAAGCCGATCCAGTGGGCGCTGATGGCATTGGTGGCCGTGGTCGCCATGATCCTGGTTTCGATTCTGATCGTGCCGCTGCCCATCATCGGCCCCATGGCCCCGCCGGTATTGTGGGTGCTGTTCGCCGGCGGCATGCTGTCGGCGGCGGATCGGCAGGCCCACGGCCTCAGGTTCAGCTTCGAAAACCTCTTCGACGGCATGCGCCGGCACCCAGGCAACCTCGCCCTGGTCGGCATTTTCTACAGCACCCCGCTGGTGCTGATGTCGCTGCTCACCGTACTGGCCGTCACCGGCGGCTTGCTGGCCGGCTTGCTGGGCACGGTCCTGGGCGGCGCGCTGCAAGCCTTGCTGTCAGGCGCCATGACCCTGATTTCGATGATCGTGACGGCGTGGATCTTCGTGGCTGCCTTCTTCGCCCTGATGCTGCTGGCACTCATCAGCGCACCGTCGCTGGTCATGTACCGCGGCACCTCGGCCTTTGACGCCATGCGCCTGTCTCTGAACGCCAGCGTGCGCAATCTGGGCGCCACGCTGCTATTCGGGCTGATGCTGTACACGCTGTTCGTCATTGCGGTGATTCCCGCCGGTCTGGGCGTTCTGGTCCTGATTCCGGTGGGCGCCGGCGCCTTGCGCCAGGCCTACCTCGACATTTTTGGCGACGCGCCCGAGCAGGCCGCGCAGCCCTGACAACGAACATGGAATCTCAACCTCTGCAAGCCGTCCGCCTGCCCGCCGCCCGTGGCTGGGGCTGGCTCGTCGAAGGCGCCCGCCTGTGGCGCCGCAATCCGCGCACGATCATGCTGCTGGCTCCGTGCTACTGGCTGCTGGCGCTGGTCACGTTCGGTATTCCCGTGATCGGGCCGATCCTTGGCATGCTGCTCATGCTGCCCATGCAGATCTGGATCTACCTGCTGTGCCGGGCCGTCGATCAGAACGGCGCCAACCGGCGGCCGCGCAAGGTACGCATCCACGTCAAAGGCCTGCTCAAACTATGGGTAGTCACGGTCGTCGTCAGCATTGCGCTCGGCTGGCTCGCCGATCTTCTGAGCAATGCCCTGTTTGCCGGTTTGCCGGCCAACATCGGGACAATCGGCGAAAGCGGTGACATGGAAGCCGTGCGGCAGATCGCCACCGAGTATTCCGGTGCAATCCTGGGCCGCGGCGTTCTCTTTCTGTTGATCGGCCCCCTGCCCCTGCAAATGGCGCTGTGGTTCGCCCCGGTATTGGTGGGCCTGTGCGAAGTGCCGCCGGTGAAGGCCATGGTGTTCAGCATCATCGCCTGTTGGCGCAACATGTGGGCCTTCGGCCTGTTCGGCATCGTCACCATCATTGGTCTGGTCATTGTCGCCAACGTGCTGGCCGTGGCCGCGGTGATTTCACAGGCGCTGGCGGTGGTACTGTCGATCCTGGCGCTGATGATGTGTCTGTCGATCATGCTGTGTTCGGTCTATATCAGCGTCCGAGACGTCTTTGGCGACCTGGGCGCACGCGCCGAAATCATCAACAATGGCTGACCCCATCGGCATCCTGGGCGGCACCTTCGACCCGATCCATCACGCTCATCTGCGTTTGGCGATCGAAGCACGCGAGGCGCTCGGGCTTGCCACGGTCAGCCTGATCCCCGCCGGCCAGCCGCCGCACCGCGATGTCCCCGGCACGGGCGCCGCCGACCGTCTCGCCATGGTGTCGCTGGCGGTAACCGGCATCGCTGGCCTGACAGTGGATGAGGCCGAGGTGCGCATGGATGCGCCCAGTTACACAGTTACTACCCTGGAACGCCTGCGCGCCTTGCACGGCCCCGACCAACCGCTGGTACTCATCACCGGCGTGGACGCGTTCATGGGTCTGCCCTCGTGGCATCGCTGGGAATCCCTGCTGCCCCTGGCCCACATCGCGGTCGCCACGCGCCCCGGCTATGCGCTGGAAGCCGCCCATATGGGCCCGCAACTTGCGGCAGCGTTCGACGCCGCATACGGCGAAGCGGCCGATCTGGCCGGTGCGCCGGCCGGACGTATCGTGCCCTTCGCCATGACGGCGCTGGACATTTCGGCCACCGCCATCCGCCAGGCTCTGGCCGCCGGACGCAGTGCACGCTTTTTGTTGCCGGACAGCGTTCTCAACTATATTGAAGTTCATCACCTCTACTGAATGGGATCCCTCGCCCGCATGGATATTCGCAAACTGCAGAAACTCGTCGTCGATGCCCTCGAAGACATCAAGGCCCGTGACATCGAAGTGCTCAACACCACGCGCCTGACCTCCTTGTTCGACCGCGTCGTCATCGCCAGCGGCGATTCGAATCGCCAGACGCGCGCGCTCGCGCGCAACGTCCAGGAAAAAGTGAAGGAAGCCGGCGGCGTGGTCATCAGCGTCGAAGGCGAAGAAACCGGTGAATGGGTGCTGGTCGACCTGGGCGACATCGTGGTGCACGTCATGCAACCCGCCGTGCGGGCGTACTACAACCTCGAAGAACTGTGGGCAACCACGCCGGCACGTCGGCGCAAGCTGCTGTCCGACGAAGAAGAAGCCCAGCACGCCGAATCGGCCTGATCCCCGCGGGCCGCCTGCGGCCCGTACCCGACCTTCCTCGAAAGATGCGACCGTGTGCCAGTTGCTGGGCATGAATTGCGCCCGCCCCACCGACGTCACCTTTTCCTTCACCGGCTTCGCGGCACGTGGCGGCAATACCGACCACCACGTCGACGGCTTTGGCGTGGCCTTTTTCGAAGACAAGGCCTGCCGGGTGTTCATCGACAATGCGTCGGCGTGCTCGTCGCCCATCGCCGAGCTGATCAAGCACTACCCGATCAAGTCGCGTAATGTGATCTCGCACATCCGCAAAGCCACGCAAGGCTCGGTGCTGCTGGAGAACTGTCATCCGTTCATGCGCGAGCTGTGGGGGCGTCACTGGATCTTTGCGCACAACGGCGATCTCAAGCAGTTCGCGCCAGACTTCAGCGGCGCCTACCAGCCGGTCGGCAGCACGGACTCCGAGGCCGCCTTCTGCCTCATCATGCAGCGTCTGCGCGAACGCTACCCGCGCGTGCAGCCGCCGCTGCCCGATCTGTTCGCGGCGCTGGCCGAGATCACGGCCGAGATCACCGTCCACGGCGTTTTCAATTACCTGTTGAGCAACGGGCAGGCGCTGTTCGCCCATTGCTCGACACATCTGTATTCGCTGGTGCGGCAATGGCCGTTTTCCACCGCACATTTGATCGATGCCGATCTGTCGGTGGACTTCACCACTGTCACCACGCCCGAAGACCGCGTAGCGGTCATCGCCACCGCACCACTCACCGACAACGAAACCTGGACCCGTTTCGCGGCGGGCGAACTGGTGATGTTCGAGCACGGGCTGCGCACCCAGCACACACACGTTCCCATTCCGCCCCACGTCCAGGCGGCCAACGCCGCCAACCGCACCTGTACATGAAACTGATCGTCGCCGCCGTCGGCACCCGCATGCCGGAATGGATCGAAACCGGCTACAAGGAATTCGCCAAGCGCTTGCCCCGCGATTGCCCGATGGAACTCATCGAAGTAAAGGCCGAGCCGCGCACCAGTGGCAAGACACCCGCCGCCATGATGGAGGCCGAGGGTGATCGACTGCGGGCCGCCCTGCCCCCACGCTGCCGTCTGGTGGTGCTCGACGAGCGCGGCGAAGATCTCACCACGCGCCAATTGGCAGAGCGCATGGGACGCTGGATGCAGGAAGGGGACGATGTCGCCTTCGTCATCGGCGGCCCGGACGGTCTGGCGCCGGCGATCAAGGCCGGCGCGCACGAGAAGATGCGCCTATCCAGCCTGACCCTGCCTCACGCCATGGTGCGGGTGCTGCTGTCCGAAGCCCTGTACCGCGCCTGGAGCCTGCTCAATCACCACCCGTACCACCGCGAATGAGCGCCCAGGCGCCCGCTCGCGACGTTCTACCCATGAATCGTCCTCCACAGATCTATCTGGCCTCGCGCAGCCCCCGCCGGCGCGAACTGCTGCAACAACTGGGCGTGCGCTTCGACACCGTGCTCTTTCGCGCACCGCCGCGCGAGGACGCCGACGTGGCCGAAGACGTGCTGCCCGGCGAAGACGCGCTGAGCTACGTACAGCGCGTGGCCAAGGCCAAGGCGCGCGGCGGCATCGCCCGCCTGGGCTGGCGCGGGCTGCCCCCGTTGCCGGTGCTGTCGGCCGACACCACGCTCGAAGTGGATGGCGACATCATCGGCAAGCCCGACGATGCCGGGCATGCCCGCGACATCCTGCTGCGCCTGTCCGGCCGCAGCCATCGCGTCCTCACCTGCGTGGCGATGGCGGACGACCAGCGCCTGCTGCACCGGCTGTCGGTCAACACCGTGACCATGCGTGCGCTCAGCGAAGACGACATCGCACGCTATATCGATACCGGCGAGCCCTTCGACAAGGCTGGCGCCTATGGCATCCAGGGCCATGCCGCCGTGTTCATTTCGGAAATCCGCGGCTCATACACCGGCATCATGGGTCTGCCGCTCTTCGAAACCGCCGAACTCCTTGAATCCTTTGGTATTTCCGTCTGGCCAACGCGTGCGGTGAGCACCCCCTGAGCAACGCCTCCGGCACAGTCGAGGGCACGGATCGTGCCAGCGGCCGTGCGTCGGATGTGGTCTGGCGCAACATCGTCATCAGAAATTACTGGCAATCTGCGCCCGTTTTTTTTGATTCCGTATCAAGTTTCCGTGACGCGCCCCGAACTACTCAGCCCCGCCGGCAGCCTGGACAGTCTTCACTACGCCATGTCCTATGGTGCCGATGCGGTCTACGCCGGCCTGCCCCGCTACAGCCTGCGTGCCCGCAACAACGAATTCCGCAACATGGAGCTCCTCGGCGACGGCATCCGCGCTGCCCATGCGGCTGGCAAGCGCTTTTACCTGACGGTCAACCTGATGGCCCACAACCGCAAGGTGCGCACCTTTGTCGACGACATGAATGCCGCTGTAGCGCTCGGACCGGACGCGCTGATCATGGCCGACCCCGGCCTCATCATGCTGGCGCGCGAAACGTGGCCGCATATCCCGGTGCACCTTTCGGTACAGGCCAATACCGTCAACTTCGCCAGCGTGCGCTTCTGGCAGGCGCTGGGCGTGTCGCGCGTGATCCTGTCGCGCGAACTGTCGCTCGACGAGATCACCGAGATCCGCCAAACCTGTCCGGACGTCGAACTGGAGGTGTTCGTGCACGGCGCACTGTGCATCGCCTATTCCGGCCGCTGCCTGTTGTCGGGCTATTTCAACCACCGCGACTCCAATCAGGGCACCTGCACCAACGCCTGCCGCTGGCGCTATCGCCTGGCCGAGAGCACCGAGACGTCCGAAGGTGAGCGCGTACGCCATCCGGCCGCCGACCGCGTGTACATGCTCGAAGAAGAGGAACGACGTGGCGGCGAATGGATGGAGCTGTCCGAAGACGAGAACGGCACCTACCTGATGAACTCACGCGACCTGCGCGCCATCCAGCACGTGCAGCGGCTGGTCGACATCGGCGTTGACTGTCTGAAGATCGAGGGCCGCACCAAGTCACACTACTACGTGGCACGCACCGCCCAACTCTATCGTCAGGCCATCGATGACGCCGTGGCGCGCCGGCCGTTCGACGACAATCTCATGCACAAGCTCGATGGGCTGGCCAACCGCGGCTATACGGATGGCTTCCTGCAACGCCATGGCGCGCACGAATACCAGAACTACGCCAGCGGCGCGTCGGGCAACGCACGTCAGCAATTCGTCGGTGAATGGATGGGGTATGACGCCGGCACAGGGCTGACGACGCTTACGGTCAAGAATCGCTTCGAAATCGGCGACGCGCTCGAGATCATCACGCCGCGCGGCACCCGGGGCGTTTCTCTGGCCTGGATCGAAGACATGGCCGGCGAGAGCATTCGCGTAGCCCCCGGCAGCGGCCACACGGTGCGGGCGCGCATCGGGCCGACCAGCCCCATGACGCTGGTGGCGCGTTACGTCTGAAGGCCGCGCAGCCCCTGCGGGCGACGGCAGACAGGACGAGGACGCATGCGCAGCCACGCCGGCGGACACCGCCGGCGTGGCCGAGGATCAGACTGTTTCGCCTTGCGGATCGACGCGCACCGCGCCGGTCTGCAAACGGTTCAGTGCATTCAGGTAGGCCTTGGCAGAGGCCACGATAATGTCGGTGTCGGCGCCCTGGCCATTGACCACGCGGCCAGCCTTGGACAAACGCACGGTCACTTCGCCCTGGGCATCGGTACCGGTGGTGATGGCATTGACCGAATACAGCAGCAATTCGGAACCACTGCATGCAACCTGTTCGATGGCCTTGAAAGCGGCATCAACCGGCCCCGACCCGGACGCCTCGACTTTCTGTTCGGCGCCTCCCACTGACAAGGTCAGCACCGCCAGCGGCGCTTCACCCGTCTCGGAATGCACCTTCGACGCCAACAGCTTGAAGTGTTCGGATTCCGGCGTGATCGCCTCGTCCGACATCAGCGCCTGCAAGTCTTCGTCGAAGATCTCGTGCTTCTTGTCGGCCAGCTCCTTGAAGCGGGCGAAGGCCAGGTTGAGCTGTTCTTCGGAGGCGATCTGGATACCGAGTTCCTGCAGGCGGGCGCGGAACGCGTTGCGCCCCGACAGCTTGCCGAGCACCAGCTTGTTGGCGCCCCAACCGACATCCTCGGCCCGCATGATCTCGTAGGTTTCGCGGTGCTTGAGGACACCGTCCTGGTGGATGCCGGATTCATGCGCGAACGCATTGGCCCCCACGATCGCCTTGTTAGGCTGCACCGGATAACCGGTGATCTGCGACACCAGGCGCGAAGCCGGCACAATCTGCGTGCAGTCGATGTGCGTGTCGACCGGAAAGATGTCACCGCGCGTACGCACCGCCATCACGACTTCTTCCAGCGACGCGTTGCCGGCGCGCTCACCCAGGCCGTTGATGGTGCATTCGACCTGACGCGCCCCGGCCCGCACCGCCGCCAGCGAGTTGGCGACGGCCAGCCCCAGATCGTTGTGGCAGTGCACCGACCAGACCACCTTGTCAGCGCCCGGCACGCGCTCGATGAGCGATCGGATCAGGTTCGAAAACTGTTCCGGCACGTTGTAGCCGACGGTGTCCGGCACGTTGATGGTCTTGGCGCCGGCCTTGATGACTTGCTCGAAGATGCGGCACAGGAAGTCGATATCGGAACGCCCCGCATCCTCGGCCGAAAACTCCACATCATCGGTGTATTCGCGCGCCCAGCCGATGGCCTTGACCGCCTGCTCCACGACTTGGTCGGGGCTCATGCGGAGCTTTTTTTCCATGTGGATCGGAC
Source organism: Rhodocyclaceae bacterium (assembly GCA_047605765.1). Lineage (GTDB taxonomy): Bacteria > Pseudomonadota > Gammaproteobacteria > Burkholderiales > Rhodocyclaceae > JBGVSA01. Next base: position 37,771 of record JASGFB010000011.1, on the reverse strand, counting down.
TGGTGGCGATGAAGGTGTGGATGCGCCCTCGCGCCGCCGGGCGGATCGCCTCACCGGCACGGCGGATGTCGTTTTCGTTGGCGCGCGCCAGCGAACACACCGTCGATTCGCGGATCGCCTCCGCCACCGCGCGGATCGATTCGAAATCGCCATTCGAAGCCGCCGCGAAGCCGGCCTCGATGATGTCCACGCGCATGCGTTCCAGTTGCCGCGCGATGCGCAGCTTTTCGTCACGCGTCATGGAGGCGCCGGGGCTCTGCTCCCCGTCGCGCAGGGTCGTGTCGAATACGACGAGGCGATCTTTGCTCATGGTCTCACTGCTTTTCTGTATAACGGCCGGCGCCACGCGCGCTGCGCTTGCGGAACCAGCGGATCGCGGTCAGCACGTAGCCGGACAGCGCATAGCATACGAACACGCCGAACAGCACGCCGGGCGGGTAGCTGGTCACGGCGATCAGGATCAGCACGAACAGGATCGCCACCGCGAACGGCACGGCCCGGCGCAGGTTGATCTGCTTTCCACTATAGAAAAAGACATTGCTGACCATCGACAGGCCGGCAAAGATGGTCAGCGCACAGGCGACGAAACGCACCGTGGTGGGGTCGATCTGGCGATCGATCATCAGCCACACGAAGCCGGTCACCAGCGCTGCGGCAGCGGGGCTGGGCAGCCCCTGGAAAAAGCGCTTGTCGATGACGGCGATGTTGGTATTGAAACGGGCCAGACGCAGCGCGGCGCACACGCAGTAGATGAAGGCGGCGATCCAGCCGAGCTTGCCCATGTCGCGCATGGCCCATTCGTAGATCACCAGGGCCGGCGCGGCGCCGAACGACACCATGTCGGCCAGGGAATCGTACTCGGCGCCAAAGGCGCTCTGGGTATTGGTCAGGCGCGCCACGCGTCCGTCCAGGCCGTCGAGGAACATGGCGATGAACACCGCCACGGCGGCCTGCTCGTAGTGCCCGTTCATGGCCTGAACGATGGCGTAGAAGCCGGCAAACAACGCAGCTGTCGTAAAAAGGTTCGGCAGGATGTAAATGCCGCGCCGGCGGCGCTCCGCCCCGATGATCGACCTGGAAGTAGCCACGCTGTCTGTCCTCATGCGTATGTCGCGCTCTAGGCGCGATCGGTTATTGATATCACCCTTGCCAGTGCGTGCCCTTTCAGGGCAGTTCGGCCAGGCGCGTGCTCGAAGCCGACACCTTTTCGCCGATCGTCACCAGCACCCGCGATTCGCGCGGCACGTATACGTCCACACGCGAGCCAAAACGGATAAAGCCATACCGCTGTCCGCGCGCCAGACGGGCGCCGGCATCGACGTAGCACAGGATACGACGAGCCACCAGGCCAGCCACCTGCACGCAGGTCACGTCATGACCATCCACGGTATGGATCCACAATGCATTGCGTTCGTTCTCGGTCGACGCCTTGGACAGCGCCGCATTCACGAATGCTCCCGGGTTGTACCACTTGCGGCGGACTTCGCCGTCGACCGGGCTGCGATTGGAATGCACATTGAACACGTTCATGAACACGCTGATCTTGAGCGCGTCACGATCGAGATACGTGTCACGCACCGGTTCGATCGCCACGATGCGACCGTCGGCGGGCGAATTGACCGTGCGCGAATCACCGGGCACCGGGCGTGCCGGATCACGGAAAAACTGCACCACGAACAAAAAGATGAGCCAAAACGGGATCGATATCCACGCCCCGGCAAAATACAGGACCGCCAAGGCGATCACCAGTGAGATGGCGATGAACGGCCAGCCTTCACGAGCAATAATGGGGTGCGGATAATTCGGCATGGCGTATTTGAGTGTTTGTAATGGCCGTAAACGGCCCAAGATATTACCAGATGGCCCAAATGGCGCGCGATCCGGCGTACTTAACGCGTTTTCTCCGTCACTTTCGCTGGGCGCCGCTTCGGCCTAGAATTTCCGACCCCCCAGCGGCCTACGCAGGCGCCCCATGACACCCGAGCAACTCACCGAACACATTGGTCAACTGATCGACCCCAACACCGGCAAGACTTATGCCGTGGCCCGTGCCATCAAGGCCGTATCGATCGAGGGCGGCACGCTGCGCGTGACCGTCGAACTGGGCTACCCCGCCCGCAGCCAGCACGCGCTCATTGCCGGGCAAGTCGAGCACGCCATCCAGGCAACCGGCCACGCCGGCCCGATCGCCGTGTCGGTCGATTCCCGCGTGGTCGCTCACACCGTGCAGGGCAACGTCAAACTGCTGGCGGGCGTCAAGAACATCATCGCCGTATCGTCCGGCAAGGGCGGTGTCGGCAAGAGCACCACTGCCGTCAATCTGGCCCTGGCCCTGGCTTCGGAAGGCGCCCAGGTGGGCCTGCTCGACGCCGACATCTACGGCCCTTCACAACCTCAGATGCTCGGTCTGGCAGGCGAACAGCCCTCCTCGCCCGATGGCAAGACCATGCTGCCGCTGCAGGCCCATGGGCTGCAGGCCAATTCCATCGGGTTCCTCGTCGACGTCGAGCAACCGATGGTATGGCGCGGCCCGATGGCCACCCAGGCCCTGCGCCAATTGCTCACCGAAACGCGCTGGCAGGATCTCGATTACCTTGTCATCGACATGCCGCCGGGCACCGGCGACATCCAGCTCACGCTGGCCCAGACCGTGCCCGTGACGGGCGCCGTGATCGTCACCACGCCTCAGGACATTGCCCTGCTCGACGCCCGCAAAGGGCTGAAAATGTTCGAAAAGGTCGGCATTCCGATTCTGGGCGTGGTGGAGAACATGAGCATTCACGTGTGCTCCAATTGCGGCCATGCCGAACACATTTTCGGTGCCGGCGGCGGCGAGAAGATGTGCGCCGATTATGGCGTGCCTTTCCTTGGCGGCCTGCCGCTGGACATCCGTATCCGGCAGCAGACCGACAATGGCGCCCCCACCGTGGCCGCCGAGCCGGACGGCGCGCTGGCCGACGCCTATCGGTCGATCGCCCGCCGGGTCGCCATCGCCATCGCCGAAAAACAACGCGACATGCGTGGGAAGTTTCCCAATATCGTGGTGCAAAACACCTGACACTGCCGAATCGGTGGTGCCGCACCATGGAGGGCCATTCCATTGCGCGGCATCAACAGGCGCTTACATAAGAAAATCAAGGAAATAGCGCATTTGGCGCTAGAATCGCGGGATTTGGTTTTGGGATTGTTCTGACGTGAGCATCAAATCTGACAAGTGGATTCGCCGCATGGCGGCGCAACAGGGCATGATCGAGCCCTTCGCACCGGAGCTGGTGCGCAGCGTCAATGGCGAACGCATTGTGTCGTACGGCACGTCCAGTTATGGCTACGACGTACGCTGCGCGAACGAATTCAAGGTCTTCACGAACATCAATTCGACCATCGTCGACCCCAAGGCCTTCGACGAAAAGACCTTCGTGAATGTCACCGGCGACGTGTGCATCATCCCGCCGAACTCCTTCGCGCTGGCCCGCACCGTCGAGTATTTCCGCATCCCGCGCTCGGTCCTGACGGTCTGCCTGGGCAAGAGCACGTACGCGCGCTGCGGCATCATCGTCAACGTCACGCCGCTCGAACCGGAATGGGAAGGCCACGTGACGCTGGAGTTTTCCAACACCACCCCGCTGCCGGCCAAGATCTACGCCAACGAAGGCGTGGCTCAGATGCTGTTCTTCGAATCCGACGAAATCTGCGAGACCTCGTACGGTGATCGCGGCGGCAAGTACCAGGGCCAGATGGGCGTCACCCTGCCCAAGATCTGAGCCTCACTGCGGCACGCAGGTCATGAAGAGCCCCATCCGGCATCATCCGACGGGGCTCTTCGCTTTTCTAGCCGTTCGATGCGGCCTTGCGCTCGCGTCGGCGGCGCAGGGCGCGGCGCATCCACCACAACAGCGGCATCACGATGATCGACCAGGGCGCTACAGCGGCCAGGAACAGGATCAGCGAGCCCACGCTGGCAAGGAAGACGCCGAGCATGTTGCTCCATGCCTTGCGCAAGGGCGAAGTCTTGCTCGCATCGACGAAACTGCCACGCGCGACGAAGCGGATGGTCACCTCGATCTTGCTGGTTTCGGCCGCCAATGCCTTGCGCAGCCCGGTCAGCGAGTCGATCTGAGACTGCACCTGAGCCAATTCACGTTCGACCTCCAGCACATCCTTGAGGGCGCCTCCCCGGCTCTGCAGCATCGAGCGCAGGCGATCGCGCAGCTCGGTCATGTTGCGCATGCGCGCGTCGACGTCGATCACTTCGGCTGTCTTGTCTTCACGGGTCATCGAGGACGCGATCAGCGCCCCGCTGCTTTCGGTCGCGCGCAGAAAGTCATCCAGGCGTTCGGGTGCGATCCGCACATGCAAATACCCCTGCGGTGCAGAACGGTCACGTCCATGCGCGAAGTTGCCTTCGAGAATGTCGCACTGTAATGCCTGGCACCGGGCGGACACGGCCTTCCAGCCTTGTTCGAGCGTATCGGCATCGCCTTCGACGGTCAGCACGTACTTGAGCGCCAGATGACGCTGGATCGCGCCTTCCTCGGCCGGGGCCACCTTGGCACGCGCGGTGCCGGCCAACGACGCGACGGCGCCAGCGGGCTCGCTTGTTGCGGAGGGCTCCACGCCTTGGCCACAGCCGGCCAGGGCCAACAGAACCAGCGCCGCGGTCAGCCAGCGGTTGAACGTACAAAGGAAAGTGGTCATGGTCGATATCCCGGGCGTGGCGCGCAAAGGCGTGGCGCGCTCCCCAGCGGACAGGGCGCCTGGGCAGACTATAGCCGGGCCTGTTTTGACCCTCGCCGGGCTGCGTCAAGCAGGCACCACGGCCGGGTGGCCGGTTGCAATAAAAATCAAACGCCCGCGGGTGGGTGGGTGCGCTATCATGCGCGCTTCTCGTGGCGGCCCGACACTTGGCGTGTGTGGGCCGCGTTTCTTTTGTCTTGCCATTTAGCGATCCGAGGCGAGCCGACATGCGTTTTCATTTCCCCATTTTCATCATCGACGAGGACTTCCGCTCCGAAAATGCGAGCGGCTTCGGCATTCGGGCGCTGGCCAAAGCGATCGAAGAAGAAGGCATGGAAGTGCTGGGCGTGACCAGCTATGGCGACCTGTCGTCGTTCGCCCAGCAGCAGTCGCGGGCATCGTGCTTCATCCTGTCCATCGATGACGAAGAGTTCAGCTCGGACGAAGCCGAATCCACCATCACTGAATTGCGCGCGTTCGTCGAAGAAATCCGCTTCCGCAACGCCGAGATCCCGATCTTCCTGTATGGCGAGACGCGCACGTCGCGCCACATCCCCAACGATGTGCTGCGCGAACTGCACGGCTTCATCCACATGTTCGAAGATACGCCCGAGTTCATCGCCCGCTACGTGGTGCGCGAAGCCAAGGCTTATCTCGACTCGCTGCCGCCGCCGTTCTTTCGCGCCCTGACTCATTACGCGTCGGACGGCTCGTATTCCTGGCACTGCCCGGGACACTCGGGTGGGGTGGCGTTCCTGAAGAGCCCGGTGGGCCATATGTTCCATCAGTTCTTCGGCGAGAACATGCTGCGCGCCGACGTCTGCAATGCGGTGGACGAACTGGGCCAATTGCTGGATCACACCGGGCCGGTGGCGGCATCCGAGCGCAATGCTGCGCGCATCTTCCATTCGGATCATCTGTTCTTCGTCACCAACGGCACGTCGACGTCCAACAAAATCGTGTGGCATTCGACGGTGGCGCCGGGCGATATCGTGGTGGTGGATCGCAACTGCCACAAATCGATTCTCCATGCCATCATCATGACGGGCGCGATTCCGGTGTTCCTGATGCCCACGCGCAACCACTACGGCATCATCGGGCCGATCCCGAAGAGCGAATTCAAGTGGGAGAACATCCAGAAGAAGATCGCCGCGCACCCGTTCGCGCCGGACAAGAACGCCAAGCCGCGAGTCCTGACGATCACCCAGAGCACTTACGACGGCGTGGTCTACAACGTCGAAGAGATCAAGGAAGAACTCGACGGCAAGATCGACACCCTGCACTTTGACGAAGCCTGGCTGCCGCACGCTGCCTTCCATGATTTCTATGGCGATTACCACGCCATCGGCGAAGGCCGCCCGCGCTGCAAGGAATCGATGGTGTTCGCCACGCAATCGACACACAAGCTGCTGGCCGGCCTGTCGCAGGCCTCGCAGATCCTGGTGCAGGATTCCGAGACGCGCCACCTCGATATGCACGCTTTCAACGAAGCGTACCTGATGCACACCTCGACCAGCCCGCAGTACGCCATCATCGCCTCGTGCGACGTGGCCGCCGCGATGATGGAATCGCCGGGGGGCACCGCGCTGGTGGAAGAATCCATCCAGGAAGCCATGGAATTCCGCCGCGCGATGCGTCAGGTCGATGAGGAATGGGGCGCCGACTGGTGGTTCAAGGTGTGGGGCCCGGACTACCTCGCCGAGGACGGCATGGGCACGCGCGAGCACTGGACGCTGAAGGCCAACGAGCGTTGGCACGGCTTCGGCAATCTGGCCGAAGGCTTCAACGTGCTCGACCCGATCAAGGCTACCATCATCACCCCGGGGCTGGATGTCGACGGCGATTTCGATGACACCGGCATCCCCGCCGGCATCCTCACCAAGTACCTGGCCGAACATGGCATCGTGGTCGAAAAGACCGGCCTGTACTCGTTCTTCATCATGTTCACCATCGGCATCACCAAGGGCCGCTGGAACACGCTGGTGACCGAGCTGCAACAGTTCAAGGACGACTACGACAAGAACCAGCCGCTGTGGCGCATCATGCCGGAGTTCGTCGCCAAGTACCCGCGTTACGAGCGCATCGGCCTGCGCGAGCTGTGCCAGCAGATCCACGACGTGTACAAGCAGCATGACGTGGCGCGCCTGACCACCGAGATGTACCTGTCCGACATGGAACCGGCGATGCGCCCGGCCGATGCCTGGAGCAAGATGGCCCACCGCGAAATCGAGCGCGTGTCGATCGACGATCTGGAAGGCCGCATCACCGCCATGCTGGTGACGCCCTACCCGCCGGGCATCCCGCTGCTGATCCCGGGCGAACGCTTCAACACCACCATCGTGGACTACCTGAAGTTCGCGCGTACCTTCAACGAGCGCTTCCCGGGCTTCGAGACCGACATCCACGGTCTGGTGAAGGAAGTGAACGAAGACGGCGTGCGCTACGGCGTCGACTGTGTGGTCGACAAGAAGCGCTGATCCCCGGCCCGCCCGACCATGAAAAAACGCAGCCTCGGCTGCGTTTTTTTCATGTCTGCCGCACGGACACCAGGGGCGCGATCAAGGCAGGCTGATGAGCAGCATCGAGACGTCATCGTGGGCCGGGCGGCCGCCCAGGTGCTCGGCCAAGGTCAGCTTGAGCGCGGCCAGACGGTCCGAGCCGGCACGACGCAGAGCCCGTTCGAGCCCCTCCTCACCGAACATGCCGCCTTCGCTGCCGATGGCTTCGAGCACGCCGTCCGAACACAGCAACAAGTAGCCGGGCTCTTCCCAGGCGAAGCGCACCGGCGCGCAGTCGGTGTCACCAAAACTCGTGATACCCAGGGGCAAGTGCGACGACGCGATGCGGCGGATGATGCGGCCGGTCTGTGTCACCAGCCACACGTCGGGCACGCCGCCGATCCAGATCTCGCCTTTGCGTGCCCCCTCGTCCAGGCCGACCATGGCGGCGGACACGAAACGATCGCTCGGCAACAGCGCCTGCAGGGTGGCGTTCATGCCCATGATGGCTTCCGGCACCGGCAGGTCGGCGTCGACCGACTGATAGAAGTGATTCACCACCGACAGGCCGCTCATGGCCGCCGCCAGGCCGTGGCCGGTGGCATCGGCCAGCATGGTGTACAGGCGGCCGGTCTGCGAGCGCGCCGCCATGACGATGTCGCCCGAAAAACGCTGCGCCGGCAATACGTAGAGATCGACACCCGCCACCGGCTGGCGCTTGTGGCGCAACAGGCGTTCGATGAGGTCCTTGGCCAGATCGGCTTCGTTCTCGGCCTCGTCGTGATAGCGCTGCAAGCGCTGCGCGTTGTCGGCCAACTGCTGTTCGATCTCGCGGCGATCCGAGATGTCACGCACCACGGCAATGAACAGGCGCCCTTCTTCCACGTCCAGTTCGCTGACGCGAAGCTCCATCGGGAACAGTCGGCCATCGCACGCCAAGGCGGTCATTTCGCGGATGTTGCCAATGAAATCGGCGTGGCCGGTGCCTTCCAGGCAGGCGCGGAAGCGCCCCATGAAGCAGGCGCGCTCCTGTTCACGGATGAACGCCAGGATCGACGCATCGACGATGCCCTCGCGCGAGACGGCAAACAGCCCGCAGGCTGCGTTGTTGCAATCGAGAATGCGCCCTTCGGCATTGAAGGTGATGATGCCGTCGCCGACGGCGTCCGACACGACCCGCTCACGCCGGCTGGCTTCTTCCTGCGCACGCTGGAAGCCCAGCATGCGCGACAGCGTGCGCATCTTGGCGGCGAACACCTTGTATGACAGTGGCTTGGTCAGGTAATCGTCCGCCCCGGCGCCGAGCCCTTGCACTACGTCGGTTTCGGCGCCCATGGCCGAGACGATCACGATGGGCGTCCAGCGCGCCTGCGGCAGCGCACGGATGCGGGCAATGGCGGACAACCCGTCGATGCCCGGCATCATGACATCCATCAGCACGATGTCCGGTGCTTCGCTTTCGAATAATTCGATCGCCTGGCGGCCGTTCTCGGCCATCAGGGCGGAGAAACCCAGGCGCGCCAGGTAGGCGCGCAACAAGGCCCGGTTGCCGGGATTGTCGTCAGCGACGAGGACGCGAAAGGATGGGCTGGCAGTCACCACGGGCAGGCCGAGTCAGGGCGGGCATAGCAAGGCGCCTAGTTTAACGGCGCCCCCGCTGGCGCGTGGTAAACGGCACGTAAAGAATCGTTATTTCGGCGCTGCGGTATAGCGCACTTCGACGCAGTTGCCGCAGCCGTGGTAACACAGCTCGCCAAAAGCCAGGCGGCGCGACAGCGCGATGCCACGTCCGGTGGGTTCGAAGGCGCGGGCCGGATCGAGCTCAACATACGGCTGCCAATCGAACCCCGCCCCTTCGTCGGTGATGCGCACGCGCCAATCGGCACCGTCGCGCGCCACCACCACCCGCACACGCTTGCCGGCATGTTCCGCCAGCGCCAGGCGCCGCTCGACTTCGCCGGCCCAGCGGCCTTCCCGGACCAAGGCCGCCTTGGCGGCGAAATCGATACCCAGGTTGCCGTGCTCGATGCCGTTGACGATCAGCTCGGACAAACCCAGTGCGACCGCTTCGGGCTCGCCGGACGCGGCGGCCAGCAAGCCTGCCAGGGCGGCGGCCTCCTCCAGCGAAGACACCGCGAACTCGGCCTGCGCCATGAGGCCGACGGCCACCGTCTGCGTGGCCATCTTCTGCGCCACCTCGCGCCAGCGCCAACGATCGCTGAGCGCGGCACGCACGATGACCAGCAGCGTCTCGGGGGCAAAGGGCTTGACCAGATAATAGTAGGCGCCCGCTTCCAATCCTTCACGGACTTCCACGCCGCTACCGGCAGCGGTCTGCATGATCACCGGCACATGCCGAATACGCTCGTCGGCTTTCATCCGCTTGAGCAGGCCCAGGCCGTCCAGGCCCGGCATCATGCGGTCGAGGATCACCAGGTCGAAGCGATCCGGCTCGGCATCGAGAAGACGCCAGGCCGCTTCGCCGGAGGCCGCCATGCTCATGTCGAAGCCGCCCTCGCTGAGAAATTCGGAGATGATCTCCAGATTCAACGGTTCGTCGTCGACGACGAGGATGGACGTCGCGCTCATGGCTGCCCTTCGGTCAATTCGTTTGTCATGTCTTGGCTGTCATGGCCATGGATCACTGGCAGGCGCATGACGAATTCGGCACCGCGCAGCATACGCCTGCGCGCGAAAATCTGCCCACCATGGGCGGCGACGATCTCGCGGCAGATGGCCAGGCCCAGGCCGGTGCCGCCGGCTCCGGTACGCGTGCGGGTGCTCTGGAAGAACTTGTCGAAGATGGCGTCCAGCTCGCCCTCGGGGATGCCCACACCTTCATCGCTGACCACGCATTCGACAACGTTGGCGGCAGGGTCTTCCGGCAGCGCCACGCAGCGCGCCCGGATCGCCACCGTCCGCCCCGGTGGCGAGAACTTGATGGCGTTGGACATCAGGTTGCGGATGACCTGGCCGATGCGCTGGCGGTCCGCCAATACGTGCGGCAAGGCCGGATCGATATCGACGACCAGGCGCAGGCCATTGGCCACCAGCAAGGCATCGAACTCGTGCGTGACCTCGGCAATGGGGTCACCCAGGAACACGTCGGCCAGATCGATGCTCATGCTGCCGGCATCGAGCTTGGACAGATCGAGCAGATCGTTGAGCAGCCCCATGAGGCGCTCACCGCTGTTGCGCACGCGCGAAAAATACTCGCGCAGCTTGGCCGCCGGCACACGCTCGGCGCGCTGCTCACCCAGATGCGCAAAGCTCAGGATGGCGTGCATCGGCGTGCGCAGTTCGTGCGACATGTTGGCCAGGAAGGTCGATTTCGATTCCGAAGCGCGTTCGGCCGATTCCTTGGCACGCACCAGATCGACCGTTTGCTCACGCACGAGCTCGCGCAGGTGGTCGCGGTGGCGGCGCACCTCTTCGCCCGCAGCGCGCAGTTCGGTCATGTCCTGCACCAGCCCCCACACCTGCAGATGCTCTTGCCCCGTCACCAGTACCGCGCTGACCATGACGTGCACGAGCGAGCCATCCTTGCGACGATAGGCGCGCTCGAACGGCTCGCAATACCCCTTGCCCAGCAGCTCGCGCAATTTGCCGCGTTCCAGTGCGGGCTGATTCGGTTGCGCCAACTGGCGGTAGGTCATCGCCTTGAGTTCGGACAGCGCATAGCCGGTCATCGCGCGCAGCGAAGGATTGGCGCCCAGGAACATGCCCTTGCCGTTGAACAGGGCGACACCCAGCGGTGCCTTTTCGAGCAGCACGGCAAAGCGGTGCAGCGTCCCCCGCAGGTCGCGCTCGACTTCGCGCAACTCGGTGACGTCGGTGTTCACGCCAATCACCACCGGCTCGCCGTTGGGGCCGGTGCCCAGCGCCTTGCGAATCAAGGTGGCGCGGCGGCGGCCCTGACCGTCGGTGAGCATGTACTCGTGCTCTTCGATGCCACCGGCATCGGACGAGAAGAGCCGGTCTTCAGCCTCTTCGATGTCGGCGGCCACGTCGGGCGAAAAATCATAGGAACACTTGCCGATGACATCCTCGCTGCTCACCCGCCCCAGCGAATGCACGTGCGCGCGATTGGTCATGACGTAGCGATGCTGCCGGTTCTTGATGAACAGCGGATTGGGCAACGCATCGATCACTTCCTGCAGGAAGCCGCGCAACGCCGATTGCTGGTCCTGCTGCTCGCGCAACTGCGTGAGGTCTTCGTAGGAGGTGAGCACCACCGGCTCGCCCCGCGCATCGGCGGAGCGCGCTTTGGTGATGCGCACGAAGCGGCGTCCGCCCTGCGGATTGGCGAGCCATTCGTTGGCGATCTGCGTCTGGCCGCCGGCCAGCACGGCACGGTCCATCTCCTCGGCCCGCGCGCCCGCCTGATCTCCGATCAGTTGGCCGGTGCGCTGGCCCAGCACGACCTGGGCGGTACTGCCAGCAGCACGCAGAAAGGCGGCATTGAATGCCACGAATTCGAGGCGATCGTTCTTGACCGAAATGGGCACCGGCAACGTATCGAGGGCACGCATCAAGAAAGCAGCCTCACGCTTGCCGCGCGCCAGTGTCGGCAGGCGCCACAACAGTACGGCCGCGCCAGCCGCCGCCAGTACCAGCCCCACCTTCAAGACAACCATGGATGATGCAAATGCCACCAGCAGCGCTGCCGCCACGGCGACCACGGCCGCCAGCAAGCGACAGGCGTGACGATTCACGCCCCGTCCTCCGCCACGACCACCGCAGCCATGGCCTCGATGACCGCCGGGGTCTCGCCGAGTGCGGCCCGCAGGTGCAAGGTCAGGCCGGGATGGCGCTGTTCGGCTTGGGCAAGGATGTGCGGCACTTCGCGACGCACATGTCCGCCCTGCGCCAGAAACACCGGAACGATATCGATGTGCCGGGCGCCATCGGCGACCAGTTGGTCGATGCACTCACCCAGGCTCGGCGTCATGAATTCGAGGAACGCCAGGCGCACATCCTGCGTGGTGCGCAAGCGCACGGCATCGCACAGGCGCTCCATGGGGCGCGCCCAGTCGGGATCGCGCGCGCCGTGGCCAAACAGGATCAGCGCAGAGTCAGGCGAGCGCATGCGCAGGTTCGACGGCGATCGGCGACGGCGTGCCTTGCGCCAGGCGATGCAGCACGCGCGATGCCGCCAGCAGGCCGGCCGTGGCGGTCACGACCACACTCGAGCCATAACCGGCGCACGACAACCCTTGGGGGCCTTCGCCGGCCGCGCACACGTCGGGCGTCTGCACCGGCTCGGACGAATACACGGCTTCGATGCCGAAGCGCGCCGTACGCCCCTTGCCGGGTTTCGGAAACGCATGTTCCTTGCGCAGGCGCGAACGCACCTTGGCCAGCAAAGGATCCTGCTCGGTGGAAGAGAGGTCGGCCACCTGCAGACGCGTCGGGTCGCTCTTGCCGCCCGCACCGCCGCACATCACCAATGGCATGCCGTTGGCATGACACCAGGCAGCCATGGCAACCTTGACACCGACGTTATCGATGGCGTCCAGCACGATGTCGTGCCCAGCCAGCATGAGGTCCAGATTGTCCACCGACACGAAATCTTCGATGGCGTGCACGGTGGCACCGGGATTGATGGCAAGCAGGCGCGCGCGCATGGCATCGACCTTGGCCATGCCGTAGGCATCACCCAGCGCATGGATCTGCCGGTTGGTATTCGATTCGGCGATCATGTCCAGATCGATCAGGGTGATCTCACCCACCGCGCTGCGCGCCAGTGCTTCGGCCGCCCACGAGCCCACACCGCCGACGCCGACCACGCACACGCGCGCAGCCGCGAACCTTTGCGCAGTCGCATCGCCATACAGTCGGCCTACCCCACCGAAGCGGCGGGCGTGGTCAAAATCGTCCATGCCAGATCGTCCCGTCCATCAAGCCCGCTTTTTCAGCCGGGCGAAAGTCTTGCGGAATTTTTCGAGTTTCGGTGCCACCACGTAGGCGCAATACGGCTGCCCCGGATGGCGGCGGAAATAGGCGCGATGGTAGTCCTCGGCCTCGTAGAAGCGCCCGGCTTCGACAACATCGGTCACGATGGGGGCGTTGTACGCGTTGCGTTCGGCCAGCTCGGCCACCATGCGTTCGGCCTCCTGGCGCTGCGCCTCGTCCAGCCAGTAGATGCCGGAGCGGTATTGCGTACCGATGTCGTTGCCCTGCCGATTCAATTGCGTCGGATCGTGGATCACGAAAAACACTTCCAGCAGTTCGCGGTAGCTCACTTCATCGGCATCGAACACGATGCGCACCGCTTCGGCATAGCCGCTCTTGCCTGTGGATACCAGTTCGTAATCGGGATCGGGCACGTCACCGTCGATATAGCCGGAGGTCACGCTCTGCACGCCCAGCATGTCTTCGTACACCGCTTCGAGACACCAGAAACAGCCACCCGCCAATATTGCCGTCTGTGTATTCATATGAAGCGCCCCCAATGGCCATCGAGAAGATTAACCAATCCGCGCCCGCCGCTGTGTGGCCGTCTGTGTCGGCCCCGGCGCCCGGACGTCGCCTCGCGCACCGCCTGTTCGGGCAAGATGATAAGCGGGTTTGGGAGCGTCGGGACAGCCCGACATGCACGCTTCTAGAAAGCGATGGCGATGGACAGATGCATACGCACCCGACGATCGTCGTAGCCATAGGCCAGGTCGAAGGCCAGCGGCCCCGCCGGGCTGCGCCAGCGCGCGCCCATGCCAAGGCCGAGCTTGAAATCGAAGCCCTTGAGTTCATCGGTGGCGTTACCGGCGTCGGCAAACGCCGCGAGGCCCCAATTGCCCTTCATCCAGTGCGTGTATTCGGCGGAACCGACCGCCATGTAGCGCCCGCCCACGATGGCGTCGGCGTCGCGCACCCCGAGGCCGAGGTAGCTGTAACCACGCACCGTCTGCGCGCCGCCGGTGCGGAACAGGAAGTCTTCCGGCACGTCGGTACGGCTTTTGGCGGCCGTGTAGCCGAGCTCTCCGCGCAGTTGCAGCACGTCGGTCGTGCGCACCGGCCAATAGGTCACCAGGCGCCCGTAGCTGCGGACGAAATTGGCGTCGGAGATGAACGCCTTCGAGGCGCCGCCGAACTGCACGTTAAGGACATATCCGCGATGCGGATCGAGCAGGCTGTCTACTGCTCGTTGCGTCCATGACCAGTTCAGGGCCAGCGCCTGGGTGTGGGTTTCCAGGCCGCCATCGGGTTGCTTGGTTTCGCTCTGCAGGGACAGCCCGATCTTGGTCTCGATGTTGCCGCGCGGATGGCTGCGGGTCACGCCGACCGAACGCTTGGTCTGGCGCAGGCCCTCGATGTGCGAACGGTCGATGATGCCGCCAATGCTGTTGCGGTGCCCGGTCGGCTCGGGCGGGAAGAACAGATCGGCAAACGCCTGCTGCTCTTTCTGTTCGATGCGCACGCCGGTCGACAACTGCCAGGCACGATTGAAAATGTTGTAATCGCGATAGTTCAGCTCGGTGCGATAGCCGGTGTTGGAGCTGAAACCGACGCCCGCCCCTACGCGGCGCGGCTTGGCCTCGGAAATGCGCACACGGACCGGCACGTATTCGGTCTGCCCGGTGGTGGTATCAACATCGACTTCGACAGCCGAGAAATACGGCGTGCTCTGGAGCGCTGACTGCAGCGCCAGCAGATCGTCGAGGTTATAGGGCTCGCCCGGCTTCAAGCGGTTATAGCGCTCGACGAGTTCGGTCCGATAATCGGACAAGCCTTCGATCTGCAACGGTCCAAGCGTGTAGCGTGGCCCGCTGTCGATTACCACGCTCAGGTGGACCTCGTTCGATTCAGGATCGACGTCGGCCAGGCTCTCGGCGATGCGCGCGGCGGCAAAGTCGCGTGATGCCACGGCCTCCTGCAATTGCTGCTTGGCGGTGCTCCAGTCGGGCTGGCGAAAGACCCGCCCGGCAGGCAGCGACCAGATGCCGCGCAAGGCGGTGCGGCGCTGTTCGTAGGAGGCCTCGGCGATGGCGCCGCGGAACTCGATCGACACCCGGCCGATGTGGGCTTGCGGCCCCGGCGTGACGGTCACCACCATCGGATCTTCGCGCACGTCGATGTCGATGGTCGGGTTGAAATAGCCTTCAGTGGCCAGCAGATCGGGAATCTGGCGCCGCAGACGCCGCGCCAGGCCGATGCGATCGCCCTGGTCGACGTCTTCGTCTTCGGAGACGGTCTCGGGCAGGTAGCGTTCGAGAAAGCCCTGCTGGGGTTCAGGTGCCTGCAAGCGATACAAGGCGCGTGCGTGGGCCGCCGACACAGTCAGGCAGCCCAGGATGAGGGTGAGAACGGCGGCGCGCAGGGTAATCGCGGGGCTCCTTCGGCGCGCGCCGGTCAAGTAGCCGGCGCACGCCCTCCGGCGTCAGGCTTCGCGATGGTATTGCGCCACGCGTTCGACTTCGTGCTTGGACCCCAGAATCACCGGCACACGTTGATGGAGCTTCTGCGGCTTGATCTTCAGCACCGGCTCGCGGCCCGTAGTGGCGGCGCCGCCAGCCTGCTCGACGATGAACGCCATCGGGTTGGCTTCGTAGAGCAGACGCAGATGGCCGCCATTGGGGCGATTGCGCTCATCGAGCGGATACATGAAGATGCCGCCGCGCGCCAGGATACGATGAACGTCGGCCACCATCGAGGCGACCCAGCGCATGTTGAAATCCTGCCCGCGCGGGCCTTCCTTGCCGGCCAGCAGTTCGTCGATGTAGCGCTTGACCGGCGGCTCCCAGAAACGGGAGCGCGAAGCGTTGATGGCGAATTCCTTGGTGTCGGCCGGGATCTTGATGTTCGAATGGGTCAGCACCCAGGCGCCGAATTCGCGATCGAGCGTGAAGCCATGCGTGCCGGTCCCCACCGTCAGCACCAGCATGGTCGACGGACCATAGATGGCGTAGCCCGCGGCGACTTGCTCCGAACCGGGTTGCAGGAAGGCGTCCTCGCCAGCCTCTTCAACGCCTTCGGGGCGACGCAGCACCGAAAAGATGGTGCCCACCGAGATGTTCACGTCGATGTTCGACGAACCGTCCAAGGGATCGAACACCAGCAGGTAGCCGCCCTTCGGGTAGCGCGTCGGGATCGGGTAGGGCTGTTCCATTTCCTCCGAAGCCATGGCTGCCAGGTGGCCGCCCCACTCGTTGGCTTGCAGGAGCAATTCGTTGGCGACGACGTCGAGCTTCTTCTGGGCTTCGCCCTGAATGTTCTCGGTGCCCGCGTTGCCGAGCAGGCCGGCAACGGCACTCTTGCCGACGTGAACGCTGATGGTCTTGACCGCGCGGGCCACGACCTCGATGAGCAGACGCAGGTCTGCCGGGATGTGCTTTTGATCGCGCTGTTGCTCGATCAGGAACTGAGTGAGCGTCACACGGCTCATATCGCTGTCCTTTTGAAGTGGGGGCAAATGCAGAGCGGGATTATCGCGCGAAACACGGCGCGACGATGCGTCCCCATACGGGTACGGATCGCAGGGGCTTTGTGGCATGGCGTTTTGACCACAAGCGTGGGCCACCGGAGGCCCTTCATCATGCAAAGCGTTGCATCCAACGTAGTTTGCGCTCACTGTCAACGGCCGTTTGCCGTAGTTTCGAGAGTTTTTTGAGTTTATGCATATCGTGATCGTCGGCGCCGGACTCGCAGGAGTCACGGCCGCCTGGTATCTGCGTGAGGCGGGACACCGCGTCACGGTTGTCGAACGCCGACAGGCTGCAGCCCTGGAAGCGAGCTACGCCAACGGGGCGCAGATTTCCATCAGCCACCCCGAGCCGTGGGCCAATCCTGGTGCGCCGGGGGTCATCCTGCGCTGGCTCGGGCGCAGCGACGCGCCACTCCGTTTCCGCTTTCCCGCCGAGCCGGCCCGCTGGCGCTGGGGGCTCGAATTCCTGGCGCAGTGTCTGCCGGCGCGAACCCGACGCAATACCCGTGCCATCGCCGAGCTGGCCGCCTACAGCGGCAGCATGCTGCAGGCATTGCGGGCGCAGACGGGGATCCGCTACGACCACCTCGAACGCGGCATCCTGCACCTGTATTTCGGCGCCGCCGACCTGCGCCATGGCCAACAGCAGTGCGAAATCCTGCACAAGCTTGGCATCGGCGCACGCATGCTGACACCGGATCAGTGCGTCGGCGAAGAACCCGCACTGGCCCATCTGGCACCGACGCTATCG
The DNA here is from genome assembly GCA_047605765.1 of Rhodocyclaceae bacterium. Classification (GTDB taxonomy): domain Bacteria; phylum Pseudomonadota; class Gammaproteobacteria; order Burkholderiales; family Rhodocyclaceae; genus JBGVSA01. Next base: position 20,367 of record JASGFB010000011.1, on the reverse strand, counting down.
GGCGCGATGTGGGGCACCGACGACGAGAGCGGCGACGCTTTCCGCTTTACACAAGCGCTCGCCGATATTGCACAGCAGGCGGGCGTCGAATTCCTCTTCGGCCAGCGCGTCGGGCGCATCGAGATGGCCCATGGCCGCATCAGCGCCTTGCACGTACACGACGACGCCGGCCGGCGCGGCGCCCTCAGCGGCGATGCCTTCGTCATGGCGGCGGGCGTGCACAGCCAACTGCTGGCACGCGCCGTACGTGAGCAATTGTCGATCTACCCGGTCAAGGGGTATTCGGCCACGCTGCCCATCGTCGATGCGCGCCGCGCGCCCACGGTGAGCCTCACCGATGAATCGCGCCGCATCGTGTGCAGCCGCCTTGGTAATCATCTGCGCGTCGCCGGCATGGCCGATTTGCAAGGCTACAACTATCAGTTGGACGAAGTGCGCTGCGCGCTGCTCACGCAGTGGGTGGAAGAGAACATCCCGGGCAGCGCCGATACCCAGCGCGCGGTGTTCTGGACCGGCCTGCGTCCAGCCACCCCCAACAATCTGCCTGTCATCGGGCGCAGCCGGCGCGCCACCAACCTGTTCTACAACACCGGCCACGGCACGCTCGGCTGGACGCTGGCCTGCGGTTCGGCCAAGGCCTTGGCGGACATCATCGACGGCCGCTCACCGGCACCGGATTTTCCTTTCCTGCGCGGGAGCATCCACTGAGAACGGCGCGCAACACCCCGGCGAGCAAGATCGCCGGGAACTGAGCGCCGCAGGCTATGATCCCATTCACAAAACAGGCCGAGGCTAGTGCGCGCCGGCTTGGCGCACGCACCATCGTCCAGGGGAGATAAGGATCATGACCACACCAAGACAACACATCGATTTGATTATGCTGCCCGGGCTCATCAACGACGCCCGCCTTTGGCAGCGGCAGGCCAACACGTTGGCAGACATCGCCACAACCCGCATCGCCGACATTTCACGCCACGACAACATCGCCGCGCTGGCGGCCGATGTACTGACCCAGGCACCGGAGCGCTTTGCGCTGGCCGGGCTGTCGATGGGTGGATATATCGCGCTGGAAATCATGCGTGCCGCACCCGAGCGCGTACTCGGGCTGGCCCTGTGCGACACTAATGCACGGCCGGACACCGCCGAATCAACAGCGCGCCGCCGTCAGCAGATCGCCCAGGCGCGCATCGATTTTCCGCAGGTCGTCGAATCACTGACGCCGAGCATGTTCGCCCCCAGCCATCGCGGCGACACGGCGCTGGCGATGCTGTTCGCCGATATGGCGGCGCAGGTCGGCGTCGAGGCTTTCATCCGCCAGCAGACCGCCATCATGCATCGCGTGGACAGCCGCCCCGGCCTCGCGCGCATCACCTGTCCCACGCTGGTCCTGTGCGGGGGCGACGACCAGCTCACGCCCTTCGCCCTGCACAAAGAAATGGCCGACGCCATTGCCGACGCCGATCTCATCATCGTCAACGAAGCCGGTCACCTGAGCCCGCTGGAGCAGCCCGACGCTGTGAGCGCCGCCCTGCGCCACTGGCTCGAACGTCTATGACGTCGATGCCGCATGAATAAAAAACGGGCTCCCGCGGGAGCCCGTTTTTGTTGCAGCGTGGAATCAGCTCAGAACGTGTGGCGGATCGCCAGTTCGGTACCGAAGGAGTTTTCACGCGCACCCTTCGCCGCACCGTACTTCAGCCCGACGTTGTCCTTGTTGATCTTGTCGTAGCTCACGTTGGCCATGAGGATCGTGCGCTTCGACAGGTTGTACCAGTAGCCCGCACCGAGGTGGGAGCTCTTGCTCTTGTAGTCGTTGGCCTTGTCTTCGATCTGACCGATGTTGGCCATGATCGTGCTGGCGCCGAACGGAACGCTGATCCCCACTTGGTAGACCGTCTGACGCTGGGAATCATCACCCCAGTTGTTCCACTTGTAACCGCGGGAGTGCGCATAGCCCCCCAGGATCTTCGCCACCTTGAAGTCATACGAACCGGTAACGAACCAGGTCTTCCACATGGCGGCCTGCGAGCCGGACAGGCTGGTGTCGATGGTGTCCTTCTGATAGGCCAGATCCGCCTTGAAGCCGCCCAACGAGAGCTGGCCGCCGACGCCCCAGGGCGTGGCACGGATGACGGAGTCTTCCGCCAGACCGATGGTGGTCACTGCCTTGAACATGCCGCCGAAGTTCGGCGATTCATATTTCATGGAGTTGTCCCACTTGGCGACGGCCTTGGCACGGCGATTGGGCATGGAGGCGATGGTGTCGCCGCCGAACGCTTCGAAGGCGCCGCCACCGTACAGGGTATCGGCCACCGACGATTGACGACCCAGCGAGATGGCACCCAGGCTCTTGCTCTTCAGGCCCACGAAGGACTTGTCCTTCCATTGGCGATCGCTGTTTTGCGTCCCGCTATCAAGACGGAAGCGGTTTTCCAACTGGAAGAAAGCCGCCAGGCCGTTGCCCAGGCGTTCTTCGCCCATCAGGCCCCAGCGGTTGGACGATTCCTCATCCTGCAGCGTGGCCTTGCCATCATTGGTGAACGTGCGGTAGCCCACGTCGACACGGCCGTAGATGGTGACATTGGATTGGGCAAAGGCCGGCACGGCGCACAGCGCGCCGATCGCCACCGCAATGAGTTTCTTGTGCATGACTCGATCTCCTCAAGGATTGCGCGAGGGGTTTTCGAGTGGGTCCCCTCCGGCACCCCAAGCGCGGGGTGCGGGGCGGATATTTGCAATCCATTTGGACCAAACGTTTGATCCAAATCGGGCGACGTATCAGGCATGCACTTTTGTTGCCAATATACAACGTTTATGCACTTTTCATTTGAAACAGGCATACAGAATTCATAACTAATTTATTTTTTTCAATTACTTAACTAACGCGAATTTTCTTACCATTCGTACAACAACCATGCTGCATAACGTCACCCCGCAAAATTTGCCAGACGGCCAGGTAAACAAAAAAAGGGCTCCCGAAGGAGCCCTCTTGCTTCTGCCGGAAGTACCGGATCAGAACGAGTGACGGATCGCCAGTTCGGTACCGAACTGGTTGTCCTTCTTCTCGGAACGATCGGTGAAGCCTTCCTTCTGACGCTCGTACGAAACGTTCGCCATCAGCGTGGTGCGCTTGGACAGGTTGTACCAGTAGCCCACTGCGAAGTGGTTCTTCGGTTCCTTTTCCACACCAGCGTTGGTCGTTTCGGTGGTGCGAGCGGCGTTAGCCAGCACCGAGCCCGAGCCGACCGGCACGCGCACGCCGACCGAGTAAGCCGTGAACTTGGCTTGATCCCAGTTCGTCGCCGTACCGTTGGACTTGTAGCCCTTCGAACGGGTGTAGCCACCGAAGACTTCCACAACCTTGAAGTTGTAGTTACCGGTCAGGAACCAGGTCTTGTACGGGTTATCCATGGCGTCGCCAGCGGAACCGTCCTTGATGGTGTCCTTTTGGTAGACCACGTCGGCCTTGAACGCGCCCAGGGTCAGCTGACCGCCGACGCCGTAGCGAGCCTTGCCGGACGATTCGGGCAGACCGAACGAACCGACAACCTTGAACACACCACCCAGCGACGGGGATTCGTACTTGGCAGCGTTGTCCCAGTTGTTGACGACCTTACCGCGACGGCTCGGAGCAGCGCCGATGGTGTCGCCACCGAAGGCTTCGTACGCACCGCCGTACAGCGAGTAGCCAGCCGACGGGATACGACCGAACGACACAGCACCCAGCTTGTTGCTCTTCAGGCCGACCCAAGCCTTGTCCTTCCACTGCTTGGTGCCGTTTTGGTTACCGTTGTCGAGGTAGAAACGGTTTTCCAACTGGAAGAAGGCCTTCAGGCCACCGCCCAGGTCTTCTTCGCCCATCAGTCCCCAACGGTTGCTGGACTCTTCGTCTTCCAGCGTCGATTGGCCGTCGTTGGTGAAGGTGCGATAACCCATGTCGACACGACCGTAGATGGTGACGTTGGACTGGGCGAAAGCCGGAACGGCGCACAGGGCACCAATGGCGGCGGCAATGAGTTTCTTTTGCACGACTCGATCTCCTCTTGGATATGCGCCAGGGGTTCATCGAGCGGCGCCCCCTGCGGCACCCCGACCGTGGGGTGCGCGAGAACTTTCACATAGGGCTTTTCTGAGAAGGCGACATTTGTCGCCTTCAGTTGGGTTTGTACCAAGTTGTTGCGAAAAGGCTACACGCCAACATGGAGATAGCACGCAAGCCCTTGTGTTGATTGAAAAGGCCGTGCAGCGGGCGTGCAACACGTCCGGAGGTGACCGATCACCTTTGCGGCCGGTTTTCGTTCTCTTGCACCGTACGGGGGCGTAGAATCGCGCCCGTCCGGAATTGGTTGTCGAACACAACCGTTTCGCAGCCACTTGTTTTGGTCCTGTGCAATCCCGAGCGCGGGGCCGACCGCTCATGAATACCGCTGCCCGCAGATTGCATTTTGTAGACGCGCTCAAAGCGATCGCGTCACAGTTCATCGTTCTCCATCATCTGGCGTTCTACGGGCCTCTGTCGCTCGCCGCCTATGCGCTGGCGCCGGGTGAAATCACTTGGTTCGCCCGCTACGCGCGCATCGCGGTGCAGATCTTTCTTGTCATCGGCGGTTTTCTTGCCGCACGCAGCCTGGCGCCCCAGGGTCGCCTGGCCGCCCCTCGCCCGGCGGCACTGCTGGGCAAGCGCTACCTGAGACTGGCCCTGCCCTACGTGGTCATGCTGGTATTCAGCGTGGTGTGCGCGGCGCTGGCACGCCAGTGGATGGACGACGACTCGATTCCTGCCGCCCCCACGGTTTGGCAGTTCACCAGTCATATATTGCTATTGCACGGAATACTGGAAGTCGACTCCCTGTCGGCCGGCGTCTGGTACGTCGCCATCGATTTCCAACTCTTCGCCCTCACGCTGGGCCTGCTGTGGCTGACGGAACGCGCGCGCCACCCCTGGATACAACGCATGGGCCCGGCGGTCATCGGGGCAATAGGGCTGGCTTCGCTGTTCTTCTTCAATCGCGACGCGGCCTGGGACGACTGGGCGGTGTACTTCTTCGGCGCATACGCCATGGGGGCCATGGCTTATTGGGGCACCCGGCCCGGCGGTCGGCACTGGCTCGTGATCATGGGCGTGGCTGTCGTCGCCGCCCTGTACGTGGATTACCGCGCGCGCATCGCGGTGGCGCTGGTCACTGCGCTGCTGCTGGCCCTGTCATGCCGCGGCGGCTGGATCGACCGCTGGCCGCGCGGCGCGGCGCTGGCCTTCCTGGGCCGCATTTCGTATTCGGTCTTTCTGGTGCACTTCCCGATCTGTCTGCTCGCCAACGCCATCTTTGACCGTTTCCTGCCGGATGCCCCGGTGGTGGCGGTGGTGGGTCTGCTGGTGGCCTGGGCCGCCAGCATCGCTGGCGGTACGGTGTTCCATCGCCACGTTGAAAGCCGCGCTGGCGAATGGATGAGCCGCCTCATCAACGGCGCACGTCGCGTGTCGAGCGCCGCCTAGGCGCGCGACGCGCCTGGCGTCTCATTCGTCCAACAGCAGGCGCTTGAGGTTGTCGGGGATGTTGGACAGGACCAGCGTATCGGAGGCGCGGTCGTAGATCACCTCGCCGGACCGCAGGCTGCTGCGGTCGAACTCCACCTTCCAGTGCGAAGCCTTGGCCTTGAAGCGCACCAAGGCCTTGATGGCGCGCCGATCCGGCACGAAACCACCGGCCAGTTCGGCCTCTTCTTCTTGCAGCACGGCACTGAGGCGGGCAGGCGCATCCGGCCACACCTGGGCTGCGACCTCTTCAAGGCGCACCGGCTCGCGGCTCTCGCCCAGTTCATCCAGGTATACGTGGGCCCGCTCCATGAGCTGATCGCGCACCGGCGCATCGATCTGCTCGGCATCGGCAAAATGCTGGATGCGCTCCACCAGCTTGCGGGTTTCCTTCAGCGCCACGATCACATCGTCGCAGCCCAGGAAACGCTTGAAGAACGGCGCGACCTCGCCCCGCCCCTTGAGAAAGCTCACATAGCGCTCGGCGCCATTCATCCAGGCCGTCACATCGATGCGTCCGGCCAGAGCGATGTTGTCGGTGTCCAGCGTCATGACGTCGGCCACATCAAGGCCGGCGCCGACGGCCGATCCTTCGGTCTGCCCCAGCAGCGCCACCCACAGCGTGTCGGATTCGGCGTTGTACGTGCGCGCCACCAGCGCATACGGCGGCAGAGCGCCCTCTTCGTCGGCGCAGGTCTGCAGATGACTCATGAGCGCGTGCGACATGGCAACGAAATCCAATGATCCGTCGACGATGTGCTGGCGCAGATAATTCGCCACCGGGTAGGTGCTTTCATCTTCCTCGAAACGGCCATAGCTCTTGGTGGCGCGGTCGGTGTAGCGGCTGGCGATGTGTTCGAGCAGGCGCAGCGTCGCCTCGGAAGCAGGTAGCGGCGTGGCACGCAGATCGAATCGAAGCGGTGCCGTCTCGGTCTTGATCAGGCGGTGGAGGATGAGGTCGGTCTTCAGCGGGGTCATGCAAAGGCGGGCAAGGTGATTCAGTGGGCGGCATTGTCTCACGGGACGACTACGCACCCGCCGCTCATGAAAAAGGCGCCACGCGGGCGCCCTTTTCACTGGCCGGACGGTGTCACGGCTTATTTCTTCTTGTCGCTCGCTTCGCCGACCATTTTGTCCAATTCAGTCAGCGCGACATAGCCACCAACACGGTTGCCGTCGGCCAGGAACATGGTCGGCGTGCCCTTGATGCGCAGCTTCTGCGCCAATTGGGCGTTCTTGGAGATCGGGTTGCTGTCGCAGTCGCCCACCGTCGGCGGCACCTTGCCGTCGACCATCCAGTCGTTCCAGGCCTTGGAACGATCGCTGGCGCACCAGATGTTCTTGCCCTTGTCAGCCGAATCCGGCGACAGGATCGGAATAATGAAGGTATAGACAGTAGCGTCCTTCAGGCTCGTCAGATCCTTGGCAAGACGCTTGCAGTAGATACAGTTGGGATCTTCGAAGGTGATCAGCGTGCGCTTGCCGTTGCCGCGCACCTGCTTGATGGCCTGCGACAGCGGCAGGTCGTTGATATTGATCTTGGCCAGTTCGTTTTCACGCTGCTGCGTCACGTTCTGACGCGTCTTGGTATCGATCAGCGGACCACCGAAGAAGAAACCGCCGCTTTCATCGGCGTAAACGATGTCGCCGTTGGTGAGCAGGACTTCATAGAAATTGCCGTAACCCGCCTTGCGGATCGACTCGATGGAGCCCGGCGCCGTCACGGCCTCCAGCCCTTTGCGTACCTGTGCCTCGGCGGCCGATACCTTACCTTTTGGGGGTTCGGCCGCATGCGCCTGCACCGCCACAACGCACATCAAGGCAAGCAGGACTCGTTGAATCATCGAACTCAAATCTCTCTCCTCGTCAAAAACGGGGCCGGCACCGCCAGCCTTCAAAACAGCCCTGCCGCATAGCGGGCCAGTGCCGAACGCAGAACCGGTATTCTGCCCGTCGCGCTCAATCCCAGATTGCGCAGGATTGAAAGTGGCGCAGCCGGCGCTGCAAACAAACGATTCAGCCCGTGCGTCATGCCGCGCACCAGTGTCACCTCTTCGGCGCGGCTGCGCGCATAGCGGCGTAACACGGGCAATTCACCACAATCACGCCAGGACGGCAGCGCCAGCAGCGTATCGGCCAGCGCGCGCGCATCCTGGAACCCCAGGTTGATGCCATGGCCCGACAAGGGATGGATGGCATGCGCGGCATCGCCGATCAGCGCCAGACGCGGGGCCACCATGTCGAGAACCTTCATGCGTCGCAGCGGAAACGCTGCCGGCGGGGTCACCACCCGCAGCGCGCCCAGTTGCCCGCCCGCCGCCGCGGCGACCCGCTCGGCCAGTTCGTCTGCGCTCAGGGACATCAGCGCCTGTCCATGGGGCTCGGGCGTTGACCAGACAATCGACACTTGGTTTCCGGGCAGCGGCAGATACGCCAGGATGCCGTCGTCGCGAAACCACTGGAAAGCCGTGCCGCGATGCGGTTTTTCGCAGGCGAAATTGGCCACCACACCCAGCTCACCGTAAGGCTCGATATGCGCGGCGATACCGGCCTGATCGCGCACCCACGAATTCACGCCGTCGGCCGCCACCACCAGCTTGGCCTCGATGCGTCGGCCGTCGGCCAGCGTCAGCGCCGCGCCTTCGTCCAGCCATTCGATGCGCTCGGGCGTCGCCGGGCACAGCATGTCGACGTTCGACTGGCGGCGCGCGGTTTCCCAGAGTTCGACCGCCATGCGGCTGGCTTCGACAATCCACGCCAACGCATCGAGCCCACATTCATAGGCCGAAAACCGCATCTGTCCGCCGGCGTCGCCAAACACCCGCATGGACTCGACCGCTTCGATGCGCTCGCGGTCGATCAGCCCCCATACGCCACAGCGTTCCAGGAAGGCCACGTTGGCCGGGCTGATGGCGTAGATACGCGCATCCCAGTCGGGCAGGCGCACAGGCGCCGTGCGTTCGACCAGGCCGACGCGGAACCGGCTGCCGCGCAAAGCGCACGCCAGGCTGGCCCCGGACAAGCCGCCGCCCACGATGAGTATGTCGAGTTTCATGCCCACGATTGTGCCCCAAGCGCCACATCGCCGTCATGGCGAGCCGCCCTTTGCCGTCGGCCATTATTTTGGCGCGAGACGACACCTCGCACGGCCGTCGCCGACGGCCGTATGGCGGCGGACGGCCGCCCACACCAGCACGGCAGCCAAAGACCCATTCGTCTGTGCAGTTGAACGACACCCACCGGCTACCATAGGATGAGCCGCCCATCCAGGAGAAACCATGCATACGTCATCGATGCGCCACGTGATCCGCACCCGTTTTGCAGCCGGCATGGCCAGCCTTGCCCTGCTGACCGGTCTGCCCGCCCTGGCGGCACCCGCCGTGCAGACCACGCAGGTCCCCGGCTACTACCGCCAGGCGGTCGGCGACGCCGTCGTCACCGCGCTCTATGACGGTTACATCGACATCGACAGCAAGCTGCTCCACGGCCTGCGCGCGCAGGACATCCAGCACCTCATCGCCCGCATGTTCATCGCCCACGACAAAGGCACACAGACGGCAGTGAACGGCTTCCTGATTCATACCGGCGGCCACCTCGTGCTCATCGACACCGGTGCAGCCCAATGCTTCGGGCCGACGCTCGGCAAGATCGCCGACAACATCCGCGCCGCCGGCTACAACCCGGCGGACGTCGATACCGTACTGCTTACCCACATGCACCCGGATCACCTGTGCGGCCTGCTCGGTGCGGACGGTCAGGCGGCTTTCACCCAGGCCACCGTGTGGGCAGCCAAGGCCGATGCCGATTTCTGGCTCAGCCAACAGGCGGCCGATGCCGCGCCGGAAGGCGCTCGCCCATTCTTCAAGATGGCGCGCGAAGCCATCGCTCCGTACACCGCCAAGGCAAGCTTCAAAACCTTCGATACCGACGCCGAGCTTCTGCCCGGCCTCAAAGCCCTGGCCACACCGGGCCACACGCCCGGACACAGTTCCTACCTGCTCGAATCGCGTGGCCAGCGCCTGCTGATCTGGGGCGACATCGTGCACAGCCATGCCGTGCAGTTTGTCCACCCTGAAGTCTCCATAGAGTTCGACACCGACCAGAAACGCGCCATCGCCACGCGCAAGGCCGTCCTCGAGCGAGCGGCGCGCAACACCTGGTGGGTGGCCGGTGCGCATCTGCCCTTCCCCGGACTGGGGCACGTGCGCAAGGATGCGCGCGGCTATGCATGGGTACCGGCCGAGTTCGGTCCGATCAGGCAGGACCGCTGAACAGCGCGTACAACGTCATCAATCAGGGAATCTGGGCGCCCGGACGGGCTGAAGAAGGGGGTGTCCTGTTTGGCGACGGGCTGGCCCAAGGCCAAACAGGTGCGTCAAGCGCGGATTTCAACGTCGGGCGTCGGGCATGGCGCCCTGCCAACGCTGAACGACTCAGGCCTTGCCGGCCTCAGCCTTGGCGGCGCCGCATTGGCGGCAGCCCATACCGGTACCACACTGGGCAGTACGCGGGTGACGGTTGAAAAAAGCCTTCGGATCGAACGCCATACGGGTAATCAGGCCGTCGCGCAGAATGAACTGATGGAACAGGGCGCCGCCGATGTGCATGGCGAGGATGCCGGCAATCGCCGTCGCTCCCGCCACGTGCACCGTATGCGCCAGCATGGTGTTCAGTTCGCTCGGGAAAGCCCCACCCGTCAATGCCAGCATGGGCAGCTTGCTGATCGCCGCCATGGCAACGCCACTGGCAATCATCACCCACACCAACACGTCGAGCACACGATGCACCACACCGGCCAGCCAATCCGCCCAAGCCATGCCCGACGACATCGATGGCGGGCGCGTGACCTTGCGGCGGATGAACAGGCGTACGACCGAGGCGGCGCAAATCAATAGCCCGACCGCCATGTGGCGCAGCGCAGCGGCCATTTTCTCCGGATCGGAATCCGGAATCTTGGACATCACGAAGGTACTCATTACCAATGCGGCGATGACCATGCCCGCAACGGACCAATGCAGGACGCGTATGGCGGAATGATGGCGACAGTGGTTCATGCTCGTTACTCCTATTGCATGCATTGTTGAAAGCCCGGTCCGCCAACAAAGAGGCGGCCCGGCGTTCAGGCCGGAGCAACGAACAAAACAAAACCGACAGTCCTGCCCAAGCCTGGTGCGCATCGGCCCGGACAATGACCACAAAACGAACACGGAAATCGGCGCATGCCCTCGCGATGGGCGGTGCGTACCGCGCGCGGCGGTACACAACACTCATCCCTTCGAAGGCAATACACCGTCGATTGGCTTAGCGGCTGGGGAGGGCGCCGATGACCAGCTCTACTGCGGATGAACGGGTCGGATTAAGCCACGACCAAGACCGTTCCGGACTCACCGGACACCGCACTGAGCAATGAAACGGGCCCGAGCCCGTCACGGTTTGGCGCAATGACGAAACAAACTGCACGCAAGGCATTAAGCATACACCATGCCATTTTGCGGAGAGCCTTTGCCGGCGCGGATTTCCGGCCCGTCGATTTAGACTTTGTCTTGATTTTTGAGTCGCCACACAACTACCCGCAGTCGTCCCGTACGCCAGGAAAACGGCCAGACACGGCACACAGCGCGCCGCCCGCCAGGCATCGGCGATCATCGCGGCACCGCCTCCACTTCGCCCATGCGACGCACGCTCACGCGCCAGATAGATGGCGCTTGCGCTCGAGCCGACGCATGAACGGGCACAGCCTTGGGGCAGAAACAATAGCGGGCGCACCGTCGGTGCGTATGGCGCGTGGCGACGACGAAAAAATGCGTCCGAGCCGCCAGCGAGAAGAGGGCAAAAGCCCAAAACAAAAAGGCCGCAACCCAAGGGGCTTCGGCCTTTCAGAATCCTGCGTGGTGGTGATGGGCGGGATCGAACCGCCGACCTGTGGGTTATGAAACTGAGCTTTGGCCCTGTAACAACGCCTGCTAATGTTGGTACTCAATGTGTACGCTGCGAGCGAAACTGATCGCAACGGTCTTCGGCTACAAATTCAACGATAGCCCTCACATCGTCCGAACAATTTTTAAAGATAAGCCTACCCAGTACGTCTGGACTATTTCTCAGAATTAGCCCGCCCACAAGTTCATCAATGAACGACTGAGTGACAGAGACTCCACCGAAGTCCAGTACAACTTCACTACCCGAATCCAGGAAAACCTGAGCCTGACGACGAAGAGGTTGGGCACGCTGGCGCGAACCCACGAAGCTGCGTCGTACCAACGCAGCAACTGCAAGTTGTTCTCGCATAGCAGATCCCTCCATTGTGTTACACATCGCCCTAGGGTCTCACCATAACACGTAACGCCGGTTACACCAAGAAGCTCTCAGGGGCGGTTACAACAGTTACCAAATCACAGGAATCTACTCAAACCGCAGCGACAAACGCTCTCCGTTTCGAGGGGGTAGCATATCTCGGTAGCGGATAGCGGGAAGACACCGACGCAGCCAAGACATGCCAATCGCGACGCCGTCCCAACATTGACCAAGCCCTAACGCCGCGCTGCGGTGTGCGGTCGAGTACAACCCGTTACCACTGAGCACAACCCCCGCCCCACTAGCAGACTCGACGATTCGCAACGCCGTTGTCAGCCCAACACCTTGGTTTACCGAATCGGCGCCTACAAGCAAATCCCGGTTACAACTTATCCGCGGACGAATCCCGAGCATAATTGCGTCTCGATCCGTCGCATCTTCGCTCAGATCCGGATGATTGCGCAGCGAAGTACGGAAGCCGCAGCCATTGTCGATAACAGCAAGAGAGATGCGGTCTTGGGAACGGTAATACTGGCATGCAATCCATACGGCACTATCGCGGCCACCACGTCGCGCGTGTGTCAGGGCGTTTTCCAAAACCTCGGTCAGGCAGTATTTCAGCGGCTCAACGTGACGATCGAAATCAGAATGCGCTGTCATTCCATCGTCGACCACTGTTCGGTCAATATCGGGAATTTGCCCGACCACCGCAGATGCCAACTGATCAGCTGCATTATCCACATCGCGCGCGTCATCGATTCTGGTGACCTCCACCAGAGATCTGCGTCTGTCGTGCCGCTCTCCTATTTCGGGACATGCACCAAGCCACTGCACACCGTTAAACACGTCCATTCGTGCCAAGTACGTTGCTGTATCGGATTGGCCACAGGCCATTACGTGACACCCGTTTTCCAGCGCGATTTGAATCGATGCAGCAACCATAGCAAGGCCAAAAGGGTCATAAAAACCCACACGAGACACGTCGATAATGACTGCGTGTTCTGCATAGCGGATGTCAGCGCAGGCCACTAGACCATTCTGCGGTCGCTCGGCGACAAAGAAAGCAGGTAGGATGACCTGGACCATCTGAACCCTATTGCAAGACAAAGTACATGGAATGGTAACGCACGCGGCATGAGTTCCTTCATTGCTGCCCGCCAGGAACACTTCTGCTCAAAATGAGCAAGCTGTTCTTGTGGCAACAAAATGCCTTACCACCATGTTGAAGTGCCTAGGGAAAACCGCGCCTTTCTAAGACCCCGCCTGCAGCAATGGATTCACGAATATCAGACAACTGTCTGATATTCGTGAATCCATAGATACAAAGCAAAACGGCCTTCCTCTCGGAAAGCCGCTTAGATACTGGTGGTGATGGGCGGGATCGAACCGCCGACCTGTGGGTTATGAATCCACCGCTCTAACCATCTGAGCTACATCACCACGCTAGCCCGCTATCTTATACAACCAATTTGGCATAAGTCAAGGTCTCTTTTGGCCACACGGCCGCTCGTCCGCTACAAACATCCACCAATTCATGCACTTGGACGGATCGCAATTGACTTTGACGGTAGGCGGCAGGATCATTGCCGGCCACTCGAACAGGCGTGCCTCCCTGGCTGCCTGCTCTTAGCCCGAGCGAGACATCCATGACCCGATCCACCCTTGCATTGCGTTGCGCCGTCATCCTGTTGGCCTTGTCGGCCGTGACGGCCCAGGCACGCATCTACCCGTTCCCGGCGGATGCCCCCAAGGCGGAGCTGCGCGTGGTCGGCAATGGGCAGGTCACGCTCAATGGCAAGCTCTACAACCTGTCGCCGGCGGCGCAGATCCGCGATCCCGACGACCGGCTGCTGCTCACGCAATCCATGCAGGGCAAGTACATCGTGCGCGTGAAGATCGACGGCCTTGGCAACGTCGTCCGCGCATGGGTGCTCAGCCCGGAAGAAGCCAAGGCCAAGTAAAGCCCGGCCCGCAACACGAGAATCGACATGAAAAAGCTGTACATCCGCACGTTTGGCTGCCAGATGAACGAGTACGACTCGGACAAGATGGCCGACGTGCTTGGCGCCACCGAAGAAATCGTCAAGACCGATTCGCCCGAGGATGCGGACGTCATCCTCTTCAATACCTGCTCGGTACGTGAAAAAGCCCAGGAGCGTGTGTTTCACGACCTCGGCCGCGTGCGCCTGCTCAAGCAGGCCAAGCCGGATCTCATCATCGGCGTAGGCGGCTGCGTGGCGAGCCAGGAAGGCGCCGCCATTGTCTCGCGCGCACCCTATGTAGACGTGGTGTTCGGGCCGCAGACGCTGCACCGCCTGCCCGAGCTGATCGCACGCCGCAAGACCAGCGGCCGTTCGCAGGTAGACATCAGCTTTCCGGAAATCGAAAAGTTCGACAACATGCCGCCGGCACGGGTGGAAGGCGCCACGGCCTTCGTGTCGATCATGGAAGGCTGTTCGAAGTACTGCACCTTCTGCGTCGTCCCCTACACGCGCGGTGAAGAAGTCTCGCGCCCGCTCGACGACATCCTGACCGAAATCGCCGGCCTCACCGAACAGGGCGTCAAGGAAGTCACCCTGCTCGGCCAGAACGTCAATGCCTGGCGTGCGCCGCTCACGCGTGGCTCGGACGAAATGGGCGATTTCGCCTTCCTGCTTGACTGCGTGCATGACCTGCCCGGCATCGAGCGCATCCGCTACACCACTTCGCACCCGCGCGAGATGACGCCGCGCGTGTTCGAAGCCTACGCCCGCCTGCCCAAGCTGGTTTCGCAGTTGCACCTGCCGGTGCAATCGGGGTCCGACCGGGTGCTGGCCGCCATGAAGCGCGGCTACACCGTGCTGGAATTCAAGGCCATCGTGCGCAAGCTGCGGGCGGCGCGCCCCGATCTGTCGCTGTCGTCCGACTTCATCATCGGCTTCCCCGGTGAGACGGAATCCGATTTCGAAGCCACCATGAAGCTGATCGAAGAAGTGGGTTTCGACAACGCCTTCAGCTTCGTCTACAGCCCGCGCCCCGGCACCCCGGCGGCCGACCTCACCGACGACACGCCGCAAGAGCTGAAACTGGCCCGCCTGGCGCGCCTGCAAAAGCGCATCGAAGAACAAACGCAGGACGTCAGCCGCGCCATGGTCGGCACCGTCCAGCGCATCCTGGTCGAAGGTACGTCGCGCAAGGATGAGAGCGAATTCGCCGGGCGCACCGACAACAACCGCGTGGTGAACTTCGCCGGCAACGCGCGCCAGATCGGCCACTTCATCAACGTGCGCATCACCGAGGCGCTACCTCACTCGCTGCGCGGCGAAGTCGTCATCGCCTACTGAGCCCACGCGGCACGCAAAAAAAGGGGAACGGCGCAAACCGTTCCCCTTTGTTTATTGCCGCCCGGGCGTTCAGGTCTGCACGCCGCGCTTGCCCAGCAGGCGTTTGAGTACCACGTACCCCACCACCAGCGAGCGCAGGCCCCAGCGCGCCTTGGTCTCGCCCTCACGATGACGGCGCCGCCGCAGGCCGACCAGCGACAGCAGGCCGACCATCCAGCCCGACATCGAGCGCATCGGACTGATCGCCTCGCGCAGACCGTCGATCTCACGCTGGATCGCCCGCCGGTGCAACTGCGCCTGCAGGATCACCATATCCCGTTCGAGTTTGCGCTTGGCGCTCATGGCTGCTGCTCCCGCAGCGGGGGCTGCACGAGGGGTTCTTCGGTCATCAACTGATCATGCGTCTCGCCCGACAGCAGTTCACCGTCGCGGCGCAGTTCCTCGATCAGCGCCGAGAACGGGATCGGCGCGTTGCGCAGGCGATTGCTCAGCGTGAACGCGATCACCACGCAGACCACCAGGAAGAATGCGGCCAGCAGCAACACCGCCGATACGCGATGCGGGGTGTCCCAGAAGAAGGCCACCACCGACAGCGTCACCAGCAGAATCGTCAAGCCCCCGCTGATGAGCCCCACCGCCACCCAGATCAGCACGCGCAACTGGCGGCCGACTTCTTCCTGCCATTCGATCCCCGCCAGACGCAAGTGCGCGGTGCCCAGGGCCAGGACATGCGCCCCCAGGCGCCGCGCGCGAGCCGACAGTTCGCCGGTCATTTGCGGCCGATCAGGATACCGACGACGACACCGACAGCCGCAGCCAGGCCGATCGACTTCCACGGGTTCTCATGGACGTACTCATCGGTGGCGACCGCCGCTTCCTTGGTCTTGGCCACCGCCACGCGCTCGAACTCCACCAGCTTCTCGCGCGCCACCTTGAGCCGCTCGGCTACCTTGGCCAGGGCCGCTTCGCCCTTGTCACCCACGTTGGACAACAGGGTCTCTGCCTCGGCCATGACGGCTTCGGCTTCGTCCAGCACGGATTGGCCGCTTTCGATTGCCTTGTTCTTGATTGACGCCATGATGCACCCCTTATCGGTTGGTTTTGAAAAAGCATCGCGACAGCCTGGACGCGCCCGTGCGGGTCTCACTCCCTACCCAGCATTGGCGAGGCCGCCCGTCCTGCGGCAAAATGGCACGTCGCAGGCGCCGGCCGCGCAACGCGGCCGGCGCCTTCGATTCGACCTCGAAACCGTGCCAAGTTCCAGATTCCATTGAAAACACGACCCGTAGACTTCGTCCTGACACCGCTCGACAACGAACGGCTGTCCAACCTGTGCGGCGCGCTCGACGAGAACCTGCGCCAAATCGAAACTGCCTTCGACGTGTCGATCGCGCGCCGTGGCGAACACTTCCGCGTGAGCGGTGAGACCGTGTCCGCCCGCATGGCGGCCGGCGCGATCCAGCAATTCTACGAAGCAGCCGATGAACCGCTTTCGATCGACGACATACAACTCGGTATCGTCGAGCAAAAAAACCGCAGCGCTCATGTATCGCAAGTTACGGGCCTGATCACCCGCAAGGGCGAGCTGCACGGGCGCACGCCTCGCCAGGTGGAGTACATCCGCAAGATCCAGGAGCACGACATCACCTTCGGCATCGGCCCGGCCGGCACCGGCAAGACCTACCTGGCCGTCGCCTGCGCCGTGGATGCCTTCGAGCGCCAGCTCATCGAACGACTGGTGCTGACGCGGCCGGCCGTCGAAGCCGGCGAGCGGCTGGGCTTCCTGCCGGGCGATCTGGCACAGAAGGTCGATCCGTACCTGCGCCCGCTGTATGACGCGCTGTACGACCTGCTGGGCTTTGATCGCGTGGCCAAGCTGTTCGAGCGCCAGTGCATCGAAATCGCCCCGCTGGCCTTCATGCGCGGCCGCACCCTGAATCATTCATTCATCATTCTAGACGAAGCGCAAAACACCACACCGGAACAGATGAAGATGTTCCTCACGCGCATCGGCATCGGTTCGCGCGCCGTCGTCACCGGTGACCTCACCCAGGTCGATCTGCCGCGTGGCCACAAAAGCGGCCTGCTCGACGCGGCGCGCGTGCTCGACGGCGTGCGCGGCATCGGTTTTACGCAGTTCCAGAAAGAAGACGTTGTTCGCCACCCGCTGGTCGGACGCATCGTCGATGCCTACGAGCGAGCCGGACAACAACGCCCCCCGGA
Organism: Rhodocyclaceae bacterium; assembly: GCA_047605765.1. Taxonomy (GTDB): domain Bacteria; phylum Pseudomonadota; class Gammaproteobacteria; order Burkholderiales; family Rhodocyclaceae; genus JBGVSA01. The sequence goes on along the minus strand of JASGFB010000011.1, from coordinate 2,997 downwards.
CGAGGCCGACCACCCATGAAAGCGATGATCCTTGCCGCCGGCCGGGGCGAACGCATGCGCCCGCTCACCGACCACCGCCCCAAGCCGCTGCTTGAAGTAGGCGGCAAGCCCTTGATCGTCTGGCATATCGAGAAACTCGCCCGCGCCGGCTTCCACGATATCGTCATCAACCACGCCCACCTGGGCGGCATGATCGAGACCGCCCTCGGCAACGGGCGCGTACTCGGCGTGGCGATCCGCTATTCGCCCGAAGCCGAGGCGCTGGAAACCGCCGGCGGCATCGTGCAGGCCCTGCCGCTGCTGGGTGATGCCCCCTTCCTGGTGGTCAATGGCGATGTCTTCTGCGATCTGCCGCTGGCGCCTTTCGCCGCGCGCGGCCTGACCCGCATGACCACGCGCGCCGCCCTCGCCCATCTGGCGATGGTGCCGAACCCGGCGCATCATGTGGGCGGCGATTTCGTCCTCGGCGAAGACGGCGCACTGAGCGAAGACGGCGCAGAGCGCCTGACCTTCGCCGGCATCGGCGTCTATCGGCCCGAGCTGTTTGCCGGCATCGAACGCGGCAGCAAGGCCAAACTGGGCCCGCTGCTGCGCACGGCCATGGCCGAGCACCGCGCCAGCGGCGAATTGTTCGACGGCCGCTGGGTGGACGTGGGCACGCCCGAGCGTCTGCGCCGCCTCGACAGCGCCCTTTACCTGACCGGGCACTAACCCGGCATCGCCCTTGCGAAGACATTCCCGCCCGGCCCCATAGAAAGACAGTCATGAACGCTCCCGACACTCTGCGCAGACCGCTTCCCGACATGGCCCCTTTTGCCGCCCGCCGCCAGGCGCTGGCTACGGCGGTGCAGGCCGCCGGCGGCGGCGTGGTGATCGTGCCCACCGCCCCCGAGCGCATGCGCAACCGCGATACCGACCACGCCTACCGGCATGACAGCTACTTCTATTACCTGAGCGCCTTCACCGAACCCGAGGCGGTGCTGGTCATGAGCGTGCCGCGCGAAGGCGCCGTCCACACCACGCTGTTCTGCCGGCCCAAGCACGAAGAACGCGAGATCTGGGACGGCTTCCGCTACGGCCCGGCCGCCGCCCAGGCGACCTTCGGCGTCGACGAGGCGGTCAATGTCGAAGAGATCGCCGACAAGCTGCCCGAGCTGCTCGGCAACCAGCCCGGCCTGTGGTACGCCCTGGGGCAGGACACCCACTGGGACGGCGTTGTCATGAACGCCCTGAACAACGTGCGCGCCAATGCCCGCAGCGGCGTGCACGCGCCACGCGCCATCCATGACGTGCGCGCACTGCTCGACGAGCAACGTCTGCGCAAGGACGCGCAAGAGATCGAAGCCATGCGCTGCGCCGCGCAGATCAGCCGCCGCGCCCACACGCGCGCCATGCGCGTGACGCGCCCGGGCCGTTTCGAATACGAAATCGAAGCCGAACTGCTGCATGAATTCCGCCGTTCGGGGGCGGCCGCGCCGGCCTACACCTCGATCGTGGCCGGCGGCGCCAACGCCTGCGTGCTGCATTACGTCAGCAACAACTGCCGCCTGCGCGACGGCGACCTGGTGCTGATCGACGCCGGTTGCGAATACGACGGCTATGCGGCCGACATCACCCGTACCTATCCGGTCAACGGCCGCTTCAGCGGGCCGCAGCGCGATGTCTACGAACTCGTGCTGGCCGCGCAACGCGCCGCGCTGGCCGAGTCGCGTCCCTGGCACAGCTACGACGCCACCCACGACGCCGCCGTCAAGGTGCTGGCCCAGGGCATGCTGGACCTCGGCCTGCTCACCGGCTCGCTGGAAGAAGTCCTCGAAACGTCCGCCTACCGGCGCTTCTACATGCACCGTACCGGGCACTGGCTGGGCATGGACGTACACGACGCCGGCGAATACAAAACCCTCGACGGCGCCTGGCGCCAGCTCGAACCGGGCATGGTCATCACCATCGAGCCGGGCTGCTACATCCGCCCCGCCGACGACGTGCCGGAAGCCTTCTGGAACATCGGCGTGCGCATCGAGGACGACGTGCTCATCACCGCCGAAGGGCACGAGATCCTCACCGAAGGCACCCCCAGGACGGTCGCCGAAATCGAATCGGTCATGCACGATGAGCACGCCTGACACCGCTGGCCCCAACGCCACGCTGGACGTCGCCATCGTCGGCGCCGGCCCGCTGGGCCTGGCGCTGGCCCTGGCCCTGCACAAGGCGGGCCGCCACGTGCACGTGTTCGATGCCCGCACGCACGCGCAAACGCGGCGCGATGCACGCGTGCTGGCCCTGTCGCACGGCAGCCGGCAATTGCTCGACAGCCTGCGCGCCTGGCCCATGCAGGGCGCCACGCACATCGATCGCATCCATGTGTCACAACGCGGCGCGCTCGGGCGCACTCTCATCAGCAGCGGCGAATACGGCGTGCCGGCACTCGGCTACGTGGTGCCCGCCACAGCCCTGATGGATGCGCTGTGGGCGCGCGTCGAGCAAATGGGCATTCCCGTCAGCCATGACAGCCGCGTGGAGGGCATCAGCACCGAGGGCGACGAAGCGCATCTGACTGTGCGGGGGCCGGAAGGCACACACCGCGTGCGGGCGCGCCTGGCGGCATGCTGCGAAGGCGCGGTCGACGCCGGTGAAGGCGCACGCGTCTTCGAGCGTGACTATGGCCAGCACGCCTTGCTGTGCCGCGTCACCCCCACGGCGCCGCACCAGCACATCGCCTACGAACGCTTTACGCCGGACGGCCCCATCGCCCTGCTGCCCCTGGCGGGCGACTACTCGGTGGTGTGGACCGTCTCGCCCGAACGCCTGGCCGACCTGCAGGCGCTCAGCGACGACGCGCTGCTGACCGTGCTGCAAACGGCCTTCGGCGGCCATCGCGTAGCCTTGTCGCGCCTGCGCGACCGCGCTAGCTTTCCGCTCGGCCTGCGCGTGCGGCGAGATCCGGTGGCGGCGCGCGTGGTGTGGCTCGGCACCGCGGCACAGACCCTCCATCCGGTG
>JASGFB010000010.1:0-57841 GCA_047605765.1 Rhodocyclaceae bacterium | reverse complement strand
CTCGGCTCGCTCGGTCTGGGCACACCGCGCGTGGGTGCCACCGAGAGGTGCCGGCCGCCGCCGGCTACGGCCCCGATCCGACCCTGCCGCAGCCGCGCCCCGCGCTGATCCCGACCATCAACATCGCCGACCCCGTCGGCTGGCCGAAGGAGCGTCTGCCGACGGCGGCGCCCGGCCTGGCGGTGAAGCCCTTTGCCGTCGGGCTGGACCATCCGCGCTGGCTGTACGTGCTGCCGAACGGCGATGTGCTGGTGGCGGAGACCAATGCGCCGCCGCGCGAATCGGGCGGCAAGGGCCTGCGCGGCTGGGTCATGAAACGGCTGATGTCGCGTGCCGGGGCCGGCACCCAGAGCGCCAACCGCATCACCTTGCTGCGCGATGCCGACCACGACGGCGTGCCCGAAGTGCGCACGGTGTTCATCGGCGGGCTCAATTCACCCTTTGGCATGGCCCTGGTGGGGGAAACGTTGTATGTCGCCAACGCCGATGGCGTGGTGGCCTTCCCGTACCGTACCGGTGCGACCTCCATCGATGTGCCCGGCAAGCCGCTGACCGGGTTGCCGGGCGGGCCGATCAACCATCACTGGACCAAGAATCTGATCGCCAGCCGCGACGGCAAGTACCTGTACGCTGCCGTGGGCTCCAACAGCAACGTCGGCGAAAACGGCATGGAAAACGAAGACGGTCGTGCCGCCATCTGGCAGATCGATCGTGCCACGGGCCGCAAGCGCGTCTTTGCGTCGGGCCTGCGCAATCCCGTTGGCATGGCCTGGCAACCGCAGAGCGGGGTGTTGTGGACGGCGGTGAACGAGCGCGACGAAATCGGCAGCGATCTGGTGCCCGACTACATGACGGCCGTGCTCGACGGTGCGTTCTATGGCTGGCCCTACAGCTATTACGGCAAGCACATCGACGAGCGTGCGCAGCCGCCGCGCCCCGATCTGGTGGCGCGCGCCCGTGTGCCGGACTATGCGCTGGGGGCGCACACCGCTTCGCTGGGGCTGGCGTTCTACGAGGGCTCGGCCTTGCCCGAACCCTATCGCAACGGCGCCTTCGTGGGCCAGCATGGCTCGTGGAATCGCAAGCCCTTCAATGGCTACAAAGTGGTGTTCATTCCGTTTGCCGACGGTCGCCCGAACGGTGCGCCGCAAGATGTGCTCAGCGGGTTTCTGACCGACAACGGCAAAGCGCTGGGCCGGCCGGTGGGGGTGGCCGTTGACGGTGCCGGCGCGCTGCTGGTGGCCGACGACGTCGGTAACGTCATCTGGCGCGTGACGGCACAACAGGGCGATTGAACCGTGGCCGCGCCAAACGGGTGGCGGTGGGCGGATGTAATGTTATAGCATCGCATCTTTCGTCTGCCGAGATCTGCTGGGGATGGATATGTCCTTGCGCGCGCTGGTGGCCTTCGCTGGCCTGATGGCGGGCACTGCCCAGGCCTACGACGCGCACGATGCGCACGTGCATGGCCTCGCCGCGCTCGATCTCGCCATCAAGGGCAAGCAGTTGTCCGTGCACCTGGACAGCCCGCTGGCCAACTTCATCGGCTTTGAACATCCGCCGGGCACCGATGCCGAACGCCAACTGGTGGTCGATGCCGACGCACGCCTGCGCGACGGGGCCCGTTTGTTCGTGGCGAGCGCCGCTGCCCGCTGCACACTGACGGCGGTGTCGGTGCATACGCCCCTCGCTGCCTGGGCCCACGAGGCGCCGCGCCAGGGGGGCGCCCATGTCGACGCCGAGGCCGACTATGTCTTTACCTGCGCGCGCCCGGCGCGCCTGCGCGAGGTGATGGTGCGCCTGTTCGAACACTTCCCGGGCTTTGCGCGCATCGATGTACGCTGGGTCGGGCCGAGCGCCCAGGGCAGCGCGCGCCTGACGCCCGCCAACCCGCGCGTGCACTGGTAAGCGGCATGGCGTCGTTGGCCATCGAGCTGCGCGATGTGGCGTTTACCTGGCCGGGGCAGCCGGCGCCGTGTCTGCGCGTGGCGCATCTTGCCGTGCCTGCCGGTGCGCAACTCTTCGTCGGCGGGCCGAGCGGCAGCGGCAAGAGCACCCTGTTGTCGCTGGTCGGCGGCGTGCTGGTGCCGCAGACCGGCAGCGTCACCGTGCTCGGCCAGTCTCTGGCGGCCATGAGCGCCGCCGCGCGCGACCGCTTTCGCGGCGATCACATCGGCTTCGTCTTCCAGCAGTTCAACCTCGTGCCTTATCTGTCGGTGCTCGACAACGTGCTGCTGCCTTGCCGTTTTTCAGCGCTGCGTCGCATGCGCAGCGCCGAGCAGGGGGCAACGCCCCGGCTGGCCGCCCAGGCGTTGCTGGCGCGGCTCGATCTGGCCGACGATCTGTGGGGGCGGCCGGCAATGCGCCTGTCGGTGGGCCAGCAGCAGCGGGTGGCGGCTGCGCGCGCCCTCATCGGACGCCCCGCGCTGGTGGTCGCCGACGAGCCCACGTCGGCGCTCGACGCTGCGCGCCAGGCGGCTTTTCTCGATCTGTTGCGGCGTGAATGCGCCGATGCCGGCAGCAGCCTGCTTTTCGTGAGCCACGACACGCGCCTGGCGGAAGGCTTCACGGCGCGCCTTTCGTTCGGGGAGGCGGCGTGAGCTATCTGCCGCGATTGGCCTGGCTCAGCGCGTGGAACCGTCGCGGCACGCTGGCGCTCATCGTCGGCGCCGTCGCCGTGTCGACGGCGCTGCTCCTGGGGGTCGAGCGCATCCGTCACGATCTGCGTGCCGGCTTCGCGCAATCGGTGTCGGGTACCGACCTGATCGTCGGCGCGCGCGGCAGTCCGCTCGAACTCCTGCTCTATGCCGTGTTCCACCTCGGCGGCGCCACGCGCAACATCGGCTGGGACAGCGTCCAGCGCCTGGCCGCCGATCCGCGCGTGGCGTGGACCCTGCCCTTGTCGCTGGGCGATTCGCACCGGGGCTATCCGGTGCTGGCGACCCCCTTGCCGGATTACCTGACGCACTTTCGCTATGGCGCCGGGCGCAGCCTGCGGCTGGTGCAGGGGCAGGCCGGCGCCGGCGTATTCGATGCGGTGATCGGTGCCGAGGTCGCCCGCGCGCTGGGCTATGGCGTCGGCGACAGAATGGTGCTGGCGCATGGCGCCGGCTTGCAAAACCTGCCGCAGCATGCCGACAAGCCGTTTGTGGTCCGCGGCATCCTGGCGGCCACCGGCACCCCCGTGGATCGCACTGTGCACATCAACCTGGCGGGCATGGAGGCCATCCACCTCGATTGGCAGGCCGGCCTGCCTCTGCCCGGCGTGCATATTCCGGCGTCGGCGGTGAACAAGTTCGACCTCACGCCGACCAGCGTGACGGCGGTGCTGGTAGGGCTCAAACTGCGCGGACGCGTGTTCGCTGTGCAACGCGACGTGAACGACGATCCGCACGAGCCCTTGATGGCGATCCTGCCGGGCGTGGCGCTCGATAGCCTGTGGTCGGTGGTGGGCGTCGGCGCGCGCGCCTTGATGGCGATCTCCGCGTTGGTGGCGCTGGTTGGTCTGGCGGGCTTGTGCGCCGTCATTCTGGCCGGCTTGGGCGAGCGCCGCCGCGAGTTGGCCATCCTGCGGTCGGTGGGGGCGCATCCGCGCGAGATCGCGGCGCTGCTGTTGTGCGAGGGTGCCTGCGTCATGCTGCTCGGTATCGGCGCCGGGGTACTGCTGCTGGCGGCGGCCGTGCACGGGGCGGGGCCGGCGCTGACGACGTGGACCGGCGTGACGCTGGAAGCCTATTGGCCTGCCGCCAACGAATGGACGCTGCTGGGCGCCATGCTGGGGGCGGGCGTGCTGGCCAGCGCGTGGCCGGCCTGGCGCGCCTATCGTTTGAGCCTGATGGATGGATTGACCCCGAACGTATGAAGAAGAGCGATATCCGTTGGCTGTGCGCGCTCGCCGTATCGGTGAGCATGGCCGTGGGGGCGGTGGCCTACCGCCTGTCACGCAACGCCGCGCCCACTCCGGTGCCTGCCGCCTATGCCGTTGGCGAGCGCTTGGCGGCCGCACCGCGCCCGTCCGCCAACGTGTCTTTTCAGCCCGTCGAGTGGGATGCGCTGATGCCCGCCGACTGGGACGCCATGGCGCCGCTCAAGGGCTTGGACCTGAACGCGCTCAGCGACGAAGATGCACGGGCGCAACTGGCCATGATCAAGGCGCGCAAGTGGTGGCGCGACGCGCCGGTCGAACCCAGATGGGATGGCGTGCCGGTGCGCATTGTGGGCTTCGCGGTGTCATTGGGCGGCGAGGGCGAGAGCATGGATGAGTTCCTGCTGGTGCCGTATTTCGGCGCCTGCATCCATACGCCGCCGCCGCCGGCCAATCAGGTCATCCACATCAAGACGGCCAAGCCGGTGCCGTTCCGCACCATGGATGCCGTGTGGATCAGCGGGGTGCTGCGCGTCGAGCGTGCCGACACCCTGATGGGCGAAGCCGCCTACAGCCTGCGTGCCGATGCGGTCGAAGCCTACGGCGGCGCACAGGCGACGCCTTGATAGGGCCATCACCATGAGCAAGACATCCATCGGTACCTTACCCGCCCATGCACTGTCGGCCCGCGCCGTGTCGACGCGGCTCGCCGAGGCCGCCGCGCAATGCGAAGCGCGTGGCGTGCTGCTGACCGATTTGCGGCGCGAGGTGCTGGCCTTGTTGCTGCAACGTGGCGGGCCGGTCAAGGCCTACGATCTGCAGGACGACATGCGCGCCCGTCATGGCAAGGTGGCGCCGACCACCGTGTACCGCGCGCTGGATTTTCTCATCGAGCATGAACTGGCGCATCGCATCGATGCGCTCAATGCGTTCATCGCGTGCCACGGCAGCCGTGGACACGACACGCACCACGCCTTGATGGTGGTGTGCGAACGCTGTGAGCGCGCCACCGAAGTGCACGACGACGAAGCCTATTCATGGGTGGCAAAACGCCTCACCAAAGCCGGCCTGGGCTTTGCCCAGACGCGCATCGAAATCAAAGGCGTGTGCCAGGCCTGCAAGGCCGCCGCCTGAGCGACGGCTGGGGCGCGGCTAGCGCAGGCGGACTTCGGTCATCAGCGCCGCATGGTCGGACAAGTGGGACCACGGGCGATGCGACAGCACGCGGGCCGACTTGGCCTTGACGTTACGCACATAGATGCGGTCCAGGGGCAGGATCGGCTTGCGCGCCGGAAAGGTGCGCGCCGGGCGGCCATGCGCCAGATCGAAGACTTCGTGCATGCCGCTGATATGCGCCAGCAAGGGGTGGCCCTTCATGCGCCAGTCGTTGAAGTCGCCCGCCACCACCAACGGCGCGTCGTCGGGCACCTCGCGCTTGATCAGCGCTGCCAGCTCGTGCAGTTGCTCGCGCCGATCCTTTTCACGCAGACCCAGATGCACGCAGATGGCGTGAGCCTGACGCCGCAGGTGCGGCAGATCGAGCACGCAATGCAGCAGACCGCGTCGCTCGTGCTTGCTGCCCAGCGACACATCGTGGTTCTCGTAGTGCAGGATCGGATACTTGGAAAGAATGGCGTTGCCATGGTGGCCGTGCGGATACACCGCATTGCGGCCATAGGCATAGGCAGACCAGATCGAGTCGGCGAGGAATTCGTACTGCGACGCCGCGGGCCAGTTGGCATAGCGCTCGGAATGGCGTTCATGGTTGCCCAGCACTTCTTGCAGAAACACCACGTCGACGCCGATGTCGCGCACGGCATCGCGCAACTCGGGCAGCATGAAACGTCGGTTGAAAGCAGAAAAACCCTTGTGCGTGTTGACCGTCAGGACACTGAAGCTCAAGGGTTCGGCAATGTCATCGCTCATTGTTCTTCCCTTCCTGTCGAGCCGCGTCGGGGGGGGGCTGCACGGCGCGCGGCATGCGTTCTGTTGATTGCAGTCTAGGGCGGCAGGCGTGGGCTGCCGAATAGGCTTGTTGCATCCCGCGTGTAGGCGATGTCCGACATGCCTGCGTGCACTGCAGCATCGTAGCGGGGCATGGTTTTGAGCGGCACCGGCCGGCGCCGGTTCCGATCAGCGCGGCGGAAAGAAGAAATACGCCAATGCGATGGCGGCGGCAACGCCCGCCACATCGGCGATCAGGCTGCACGTGATGGTGTGGCGCGTGTTGCGCACGCCGACCGCACCAAAGTAGACCGCCACCACATAGAAGGTCGTATCCGTCGTGCCCTGGAACATGCTGGCCAGGCGCCCGGCGAAACTGTCGGCGCCGTAGGTCTTCATGGCGTCGATCATCATGCCGCGGGCGCCGCTGCCCGACAGCGGTTTCATCAGCGCCGTCGGCAGCGCCGGCACGACGTCGGCCGGCAGGCCGCCAGCCATCAGCAGGCCCGATACGCCACGCATGAGCAGGTCCATGGCGCCGCTGGCGCGGAATACGGCGATGGCGACCAGCAGCGCCACCAGATAGGGGATCACGGTGACGGCGGTGTTGAAGCCTTCGCGGGCGCCTTCCACGAAGGCGTCGAAGGCGTGCACGCCGCGCCGTACCGCCAGGGCCATGAAGGCGATGACGATGCCGAACAGGATCAGCCCGCTGATGAGGGCGCTGGTGCGGCCCATCTGTTCGGCCGACAGGCGCGCGAAATACCACAGCGTGCCCATCACCGCCGCCACCATGCCGGCCAGCCAGGCCAGTACCACCGGATGGCGCAGGCGCACTTGCTGGAAAAAGCTCACGGCGATCAGCCCGGCCAGGGTGCTGCAGAAGGTCGCCAGCAGCAGCGGCAGAAAAATGTCGGCCGGGTTGGCGGCGCCCAACTGGGCCCGGTAGGTCATGATGCTGACCGGGATCAGCGTCAGCCCGCTGGCATTGAGCACGAGGAACATCACCTGAGCGTCGGTGGCCCTGTCCGGCTGCGGGTTGAGCGATTGCAGCTCCTTCATCGCCTTGATGCCCAGGGGCGTGGCGGCGTTGTCGAGGCCGAGCAGGTTGGCGCTGATGTTCATGAGTATCGAGCCGGCAGCCGGATGACCGGCCGGCACGCCGGGGAACAGACGGCGGAACAGGGGATCGACGAGGCGTGCCAGGAAGGCGATGGCGCCGGTTTTTTCACCGACTTTCATGATGCCCAGCCAGAAGGCCAGCGTGCCGGTCAGCCCGAGGGCGATCTCGAAGGCCGTCTTCGACATGCCGAAGGTGTCCTGCACGATGCGGCTGAAGACTTCGGCGTCGCCGAACACCAGCCACTGCACCAGTGCCGCCGCGAAGGCGGCAAAAAAGAAAAACAGCCAGATGTAGTTGAGCACCATGGCCGGCAGTGTAAATCGGTGGGCGAGGCAAAGGGCCGACGGGCACGTAGAATAGGCGCCCTGCGCGCCCCGCGCCCCACCTGCTTCCGTCTCGCCATGCCCGTCATCCGCCGTCCAGCATCTGTCCGCCGTCTTTGTCCGGGAGCGCACTCATGAGCGACGTTCCGATGATCGAATGGGAAGAACGCGGCGAGCGTCACCGCGCACGCTGGCGTTCCGAGGGCGGCGCGCCGGTGCCGGCACGCGTCGTGGTGGCCGATGACACGCTCACCGCCGATGCGGCCTACCGCCTGGCCTGCGAAGGCACGGCGTTGCTCTGGCGGGCAGATTTCCACAATGGCCGCCAGCTCCTGCAGGCCATGGCGCGGCGTGCCGATCGCAAGGCGCGCAAACCCGCCAAGGACACCGCCGAGGCCTTTCATCTGCACCGGCAGGCACAGGCGCAACGCGCTCGCACGCTGGGCATGCTGCTGATTCCGTTTGACGCCGGGCACCATATTCCGCTGCGCCGCGCGCCGGACGTGGGCGAGGCCTGCACGCAGGTGTACGGCGAGGCCGACGCGCCGTATGTCGCTTCGCTGCGCGAGCTGCAAGGCCTTATCGGTGCGTTCGAGTGGCGCAAGAAGGGGGTGGAGATTGCCGCGCTCGATGGGCGCATCCACCCGTACTACGGCGTTTTTTCGCCGGTCCGCGGCGAGTATGTCGAACTGGTCGCCAAAGCGCCCCTGCCGGCCGGAGCCGCTCTGGCCTTCGACATCGGCACGGGCACCGGGGTGCTGGCGGCGATGCTCGCCAAGCGTGGTCTGGCGCGCATCGTGGCGAGCGAGCAGGACCCGCGCGCGCTGGCCTGCGCGGCCGATAACCTGGCACGCCTGGGCGTGGCCGAGCGGGTGGAACTGGCGCAGGTCGACCTGTTCCCGGCCGGGCAGGCCGACCTGATCGTCTGCAACCCGCCATGGGTGCCGGCACGGCCCAGTTCGGCCATCGAGCATGCGGTCTACGATCCCGACAGCCGCATGCTGCGCGGCTTTCTGGCCGGGCTGGCGGCGCACCTGGCGCCGCGCGGCGAGGGCTGGCTGATTCTGTCCGACTTTGCCGAGCACCTGGGCCTGCGCAGCCGCGAACACCTGCTGGGCTGGATCGAGGCCGGTGGCCTGGTGGTGCGCGATCGCCTGGATATCCGCCCGCGCCATCCCAAGGCCATGGACCAGAACGATCCGCTGCACGCGGCACGCCGTGCCGAGGTGACTTCGCTGTGGCGCCTGGGGGTGAAGGACGCCTGAGGCCGTCAGCGCGCCGGCGGTGCGGTGAGCAGGGTTTCGATGGTGTCGAGTGCGGGCCCGCGCGAGCGGCCCGGGCCTTCACGCGACAGCTCCAGGGCGCGCAGCGACAGCGTGCGGTACAAGGTGCCGTGATCGCCGCCGAGCGCATCGAAGGCGGCCAGATGGCGCTTGACCGTGTTGATGTCGCCGCGTGACAGCGGGCCGGCCAGCGCGCCCGGCAGCCCCTTGCTGCGGGCCGACGCCAAGGTGCCGTCGATGAGCGGCCACATGGCTTCGAAGGCGGCGCGCCGGTCGATGCCGGCGTGTTCCCACAGCACCAGGAATTCATCGAGCAGGCTGAGGATGAAGCTGGCCGCGTAGTTGGCGGCGCCGTGATAGAGCGCGCGCTGGCCCGCGGGCACCGTCAGCGGCCGGCAGCCGAGCGTGGCCACCAGGGTGTGCAAGACCCCCGCAGCAGGGTCTTCCGCTTCGATGCTGATGCTGCAGCCGGCCATGCGCTCGGCTTCGTCGGGCAGGCCGGCGAACAGGAAAATCGGGTGAAAGGCGCCGACCAGGGCGCCCTGGGCGCGGGCACCGTCGAGCACGGAGATCTCGCTGGCGCCCGACAGGTGTACCACCATCTTGCCGCGCACCCCATTCAAGGCATCGGCCACGTGCCGCACATCGTCGTCCGGCGTCGCCAGGAAGATCACGTCGGCGCGCGCCACCACTTCATCGGGCGTGGCCACCGCGTGGCAACCGGTGATGCCGTCGGCCAGCGCCTGTGCCGAAGCCATCGAGCGGCTGCTGACCGCCACCACGGCCTGGCCGGCGGCATGCCAGCGGTGGGCCAGGGCGCGCGCGATGCGGCCGGCGCCAATGAATCCGAGGCGTAGCGAAGAAGTGGGGGGAATCGAAGCGGGTGAAGCGACAAGCTCGGCTGCGGCAGACATGGCGGTACGGCGAAGAGGCAAGAAAAAGCGCCGGCACCGCAAGGGCGCCAGCGCTTGCCACTCTAGCGCGCGTGCCTTATGCGCTCAAGCCTTTGCGCAGCAGTTCGGTGACCAGTTCGTTGATATCCGTATTGCGCGATTGCGCCAGTTCGCGGATTTCGCCCACCAATGCGCCATCGAGTTTGACGGCGAAGGGGATCAGGCCGCGCGCCTGGTCGAGCTTGCGTTGTTCGCGACGATCCGGCGTGTCGCCCGAGGCGGCGCCGAAGCGGTCGACGGCCGACGCCTGCTTGAGCTTGCCGTTGATCTTGAGTCCGCGGTTTTTTTCCAGATCGGTGCGTTTCATGGGGTCTTCCAACAAATGGGCGCGCTGCGCGAGGGTGGCGCATTGTACGTCAGGCCCGCGCCGCTGCCTCGCTTAGCCAGGGCTCCAGCCGTGCCGGATCGATGGGCTTGGTGCAATGGTGGTCGAAGCCGGCGTCGAGCGCCCGGCGCTGGTCTTCGGCACTGCCCCAGCCGGTCAGCGCGATGAGCATCATGTCGCGGCCCCAGGGTTCGCCACGGATGCGGCGCGCCACGTCGTAGCCATTCAGGCGCGGCATGCCGATGTCGAAGATCGCCACGTCCGGCCGCGCCCGGGCGGCCATCATCAGCGCCTCTTCGCCGTCGCGCGCGCACAGCACCTCGTGCCCGTCCAGGGACAGCAGCAGGGCCAGGCTGTCGAGCGCATCGATGTTGTCATCGGCCACCAGCACCGTGCACGGGCGCCGCGTGGCCGGCACCTGCGGTGCGGGGGTGGTGGTGGGTGTGGCGGTGCGGTTTTGCCAAGGCAGGCGCACGATGAATTCGGCGCCCTTGCCGATGCCGGCGCTGATGACGTCGACGCCGCCGCCGTGCAGTTCCGCCAGGCCGCGCGTGAGGGCCAGCCCGATGCCGAGGCCGCCTTCGGAGCGATCCATGATCGAGCTGACCTGCGAGAACATCTCGAAGATGCGCGGCTGCGCTTCGGACGACAGACCGATGCCGTTGTCCAGCACGCTGATCAGGATCTGCTCGCCATGGGTGCCGGCCGACAGCCAGATGCCGCCATGGGCATCGGTGTACTTGGCCGCGTTGGTCAGCAGGTTGGAGAGGATCTGCGCCAGCCGCAGCGGATCGGCGTACACGGTGATGGGGTGTTCGGGCAGATCGACGCTGAGGGTATGGTGCTTGGCTTCGATGAGCGGGCGCGCGGTTTCCAGCGCCGCTTCGATGACCTGGCCGAGATCGACTTCTTCCTTGCGCAGGGCCAGGCGCCCCAGCGAGATGCGCGACACGTCGAGCAGGTCGTCCAGCAGCAGGGCCATGTGCTGCACCTGCCGTTCGATGATGCTCTGGCTCCAGCGCAGCTCACTTTCGCTGATCTTGGGCGAGCGGCTGATGTGGGTGGCCTGCCGGATCGGCGCCAACGGGTTGCGTAGTTCGTGGGCCAGGGTGGCGAGGAATTCGTCCTTGCGACGATCGGCTTCGCGCAGCGCTTCGACCAGCTTGTGCTGCTCGGTGATGTCCCACACCACGCCGGCGAAGCGCACGCCGTAGCGGATGCCCATGGCGTCGTAGTCGAACTTGACGCGGCCGAGCACGTGGGCCCAGCACACGCGCCCGTTGCGATGCAGGGTGCGGTGGCGTACCTCGTACTTGCCGTCGCCGGCCGCATCGAGCGCGCGCTCGATTTCGTGGCGGACGGCGTCAACGTCGTCGGGGTGGATGCGCGCGATGGCGTCCTCGACATGAATGACACCGTCATCGATGTCGAATATCTGGCAGGCTTCCGGCGAGAAGCGCAGGGTGCTGGCCACCAGATCCCAGTCGAAGGTGCCGAGCGAGGACGATTCGGCAGCCAGCCGAAAGCGCTCCTCGCTGTCGCGCAGGGCTTGCGTGGCGCGTGCCTGATCGGTGACGTCGTAGCCCTGGGTGAAGATGCCGGTGACCTCGCCCTGCGCATCGAACAGCGGTTGGTAGGTCAGGTCGACGAAGGCTTCGGTCAGGGGTGAATCCGGCGCGCGTTGCAGCAGCACGCGGCAATTGCGCGCGGCATAGGGGCGGCCGGTGCGATAGACCGCGTCCATGATCTCTTCGTAGCCTTGATGGCGCACTTCGGGCAGTGCCTCGAACACAGGGCGGCCGATGACGTCGCGCTGTCCGATCAAGGCGTAGTAAGCCGGATTGACGCGGTCGACGATATGCGCGGGGCCGCGCAGCAGGGCGATGAAACCCGGCGCCTGATCGAACCATTGCTGCAGGGTGAGCGCCGACGTGCGGCTCTCTTCGAGCAGACGCTTGCCGGCCAGCTCGGCTTCGACGCGTCGCGTGGTGTCGACGAGCGTGACCAGGACGCCGCGCGTGTCGCCCCGATCGTCACGGATCGGGCTGTAGCTGATGGTCAGGTAGTAGCGCTGCTCATGGCCGTTGGGGGCCAGCACGTATTCCTGGTCTTCGAGGAAGACCGTCTCGCCGCGCGTCAGAACGCGCTCGTAGATCGGCGCGTTGAAATGCCATACCTCCGGCCAGCACTCGGCGGTTGCCTGGCCCAGCGCCCGCGGATGGCGGGCGCCGAGGATCGGCTGGTAGCTGTCGTTGTAGATCTGGATGAGATCCGGCCCCCACAGCAGGATCGACGGAAAACGCGCGTCGAGCACATTGCTGGTGATGATGCGCAGGCTCTGCGGCCAGTTTTCGGCAGGGCCCAGCGGTGTGGCGGACCAGTCCTTGGCGCGCACCCGCGCGCCCATGCCACCGCCACCGGGCGGCCAGGACTGTTCTTCGAACGCTGCTTGCATGGCTGCATCCGTGGTTGGACTGCGTGAATTTACCCCGGGTCGCAATGCGCCGGCCGACCCCGCGCGCATTATGGAGGATCGGCGCCCGTTTCAGATAGCCAGCGCGGCGATGACCTCACGCAAGGAGCCGACCACCGGTACGCCAAGCCGGCGGATATCCGCTTCCGGGGTCAGCATGTCGGGCACCATCACCACTTTCATGCTGGCCGACACGGCACCGCGCACACCGGCGTTGGAGTCTTCCAGCACCAGGCATTGCGTGGGCGGCGCGCCGACGCGGCTGGCCGCCAGTTCGAAGATGTCGGGTGCCGGCTTGCCGCGCATGACCTCGTCGCCGCAGGCCAGCGCCTTGAAGTGCGGCATCAGGCCGGCACGGATCAGCTTGGCTTCCGCGCGTGTGCGTCGGGTGGAGGTGGCCACCGCGCAGGGGATGCGCTCGCGTTCGAGACGCGCCAGCAGTTCGCGCGCGTAGGGCTTGGGGGGGATTTCGCCGGCGGCGATGGCCGCCTCGTAGAGTTCGCCGAAGCGTCCGCGCAGATCCGCCACGGGGTAATCCGCGCCGTATGCGGTCAGCATAAGGCCGTCGGAATCGCGCGAATTGAGCCCCACCATCGACAGGCCGACCTCGGGCCGCCAGGGCAGGGCCAGTGATTGTGCGGCCTTGGCCAGCAGATCGAGCGCCACGCGCTCGCTGTCCAGCAACAGCCCGTCCATGTCGAAAATGACCGCCGCCGGGCGGGCCAGTGTCAGTGTCATGTGCGGTACATCCCTCAACGCGTCTGAACGCATGATTTCAGAACAGCGCCCGGCGCTTGTCCAGCACAATCTCGCGGGCGCGGCGGATCATCGCCCGAATGGCGCCCTGCCCGCTCCGCCCTCACGGGCAGGGAACGGGAATCCGTCAATCCGTTGCACGCCCCAGCGTTGGCCTTGCCCGACCCCCTCGCCACTGACAGTTTTTTCCTTGCCCGTAAACCTGTAGTCGCCCACGGCGGTTGACTCAGATCGGCGTCCCCGCCTGCGACGTGCGCTGTAGTACGCCCGTCACTGCCTCGCATCTCACATACCGGGCATCGGCATACCAGCAAAACGAACAATCTGGAGGGACATCATGAAGGTACGCATCAATGCCATGACCAAGGCGCTCTGCGCCGTACTGATCGGCGCCGCCTGTCTGGTCAGCGGCACGGCCAACGCACAGCACAAGGTACGCCTGGGCCATGCCATGCCCACCGAGCATCCGCAGTCCAGAACCATGGACCGATTCGCCGAACTGGTGGGCCAGTACACCGATGGCCGTGTGCGCATCCAGGTCTATCCGGGCGGTATGCTGGGGGGTGACGACAAGATGCTGCAGGCCACCCAGGCCGGCACGCAAGAGATCTACTACGGCGCGGTGTCGCCCGTGTCCGGGCGCATCAAAGCCCTGCAGATCTTCGACTTCCCCTTCATGTTCAACAACTACGACGAAGTCGACTACGTCTTTCGCGGCGCCATGGGGCAGCAGCTCTTCGACATGATGCGCCCGCTCAACGTGGTGGGGCTGGCCTGGGGCGAGGCCGGCTTCCGGCAGCTTTCCAACAGCAGGCGCGTCATCAAGCATGCGCGCGATCTGGACGGCCTGAAGATTCGCGTCATGCAGAACCCGGTGGCGCTGGAGACCTGGAAGGCGATGGGCACCAATGCCGTGCCGATGTCCTTTGCCGAGGTATTCACTGCGCTGGAGACCAAGGCGCTGGATGGGCAGGAGAACCCCCTCATCCACATGTACGCCAACAAGATGTACGAGGTTCAGAAGTACATCACGATCACCAATCACGTCTACACGCCCTGCGCGCTGCTGGTGTCGACGCGCTTCTGGGGCAAGTTGTCGCCCAAGGACCAGGACGCCATGAAAAAGGCGGCGACTGAATCGATGGTGTTCCATCGGCAGATCATGACGGCCGCCGACCAGGACGTGATCACCAAACTGCGCGATCACGGCGTGAGTGTCGACCGCCTGCCGGCCCCCGACCTCGAAGAGCTGCGCGACAAGGTCAAACCGGTCATCGAACGGCATACCGACAAGGTCGGTGCCGAATTCGTCAAGGCGTTCTTCGCCGAGGTCGAGGCGGCGCGCAAGGCCAAGTAATCGCCGGCATTCCGCGCCCAGGCCGGTGGGCCGCCCGCGATGGGTGGCCTGCCGGCCCGGGGTTTCATTCGGTTCGAGTCAAGGAGAATTCATGCACTCGACATGCCGCGTCCTGTCGGCCGGTTTTCACCGGTTGCTCGAAATCACCCTGGTCCTCTGCATGGTGTCGATGTTCGTGCTGGTCTTTGGCAACGTCGTCATGCGGTTTGCCTTCAACAGCGGGTTCGACGTTGCCGAAGAGCTGCCACGCTTCATGTTCGTGGTGATGACCTTTCTCGGCGCTACCCTCGCCATGCGCGACGGCGGCCACATCGGCGTGAACGTCGTGGTGGCCCGGCTGTCGCCAGCCGGCCGGCGCGTGTGCTGGGGCCTCTGCCAGGTGCTCATCCTGGTCTGCGCCGGCTACATGCTCTACAGCTCTTACCTGCAGCACGAGATCGTGCGCGAGACGCTGTCGCCGGTGATGATGATCAGCATGCTGTGGGTCTATGGCGTCAGCTATATCGCCGGCGCGGCGATGGCCCTGCACGCCCTGTCCGGCCTGCTGCGTCTATGCCTGGGGCGGGTGAGCGACGCCGAATTGGCTGCGCGCAGCGGTATCGTCGCCGACGCGCATGAGGCCGGCGCCGGGGGGATGTCGCCATGACCATGCTGATTTTCATCGGTGCCCTGCTGGGCACCATGGCGCTGGGGCTGCCCATTGCCTTCGCGCTGCTCGTCACCGGTCTGGCGCTGATGTTCTGGCTGGGCATGACCGACCCGCAGATCGTCATGCAGAACATGTGGGACGGCGCCAACAGCTTTCCCTTGCTGGCGGTGCCGTTCTTCATGGTAGCCGGCGAGTTCATGAATGCGGGCGGCATGACGCGGCGGATCATTGCCATCGCCATGGCCTGGGTCGGGCACATCCGCGGCGGCCTCGGCTACGTGGCGGTGATTGCCGCCATCATCATGGCTTCGCTGTCGGGTTCGGCGGTGGCCGATACCGCCGCCCTGGCGGCCGTGCTGCTGCCGATGATGCGTTCGGCCAACTACGACGTTCATCGCGCGGGCGGGCTGATCGGTGCGGGCGGCATCATCGCCCCCATCATCCCGCCGTCGATCCCGATGATCCTGTACGGCGTGTCGGGCCAGGTGTCCGTCACCAAGCTGTTCATGGCCGGCATCGTGCCGGGCATCCTGATGGGGCTGGCCTTGATCCTCACCTGGCGCTTCTACGCCCACAAGGAACGCGTGCAGGTGGCGCCGAAGGCGCCTTTGCGTGAGCGCCTGCGCAAGACGGGGGAGGGTTTCTGGGCGTTGCTGCTGCCCATCGTCATCATCGGCGGGCTCAAGACCGGCATCTTCACGCCCACCGAGGCCGCCGTGACGGCCGCTGCCTATTCGTTGTTCGTGGGGGTGTGCGTGTACCGCGAGATCCGGCTGGTGGACACCTTCGGCCTGTTTCTGAATGCCGCCAAGACGACCTCAGTGGTGATGTTCCTGGTGGCCGCCGCATCGGTCTCGGCCTGGCTCATCACGGCGGCGGACATCCCGATGCAACTGGCGGGCATGCTGGCGCCGGTAATGGACAATCCCAAGCTGCTTACGCTGACCTTGATGATCATGGTGCTGGTGGTCGGTACCGCCATGGACCTGACGCCGACCGTGTTGATCATGACGCCGGTCCTCATGCCGATCCTCAAGCAGGGGAATGTCGATCCGGTGTATTTCGGCGTGCTGTTCATCATGAACGTGTCGATCGGGCTGATCACGCCGCCGGTGGGCACCGTCCTGAACGTGGTGTGCGGCGTCGGGCGGCTGTCCATGGATAAACTCATCAAGGGCATCTGGCCCTTCCTGGTGGCGGAAGCCGCCGTGCTGCTGCTCCTGGTGGCCTGCCCGTCGCTGGTGATGGTGCCGCTCAGGTGGATGACTTCGTGAGCGCTGTCGGCCCGCCCGGGAGGACGGGCCGACACGCTCGGTCAGAGCAGCACGATGTCGAACTGCTCCTGCCCATAGCCGGATTCGGCGTGCAGCGAGATCGGCCGCTCGATGAAATCCTGCAGGCCGGCCAGGGCCTGCGCTTCTTCGTCGAGGAACAGGTCGATGACGTTGGGGGCTGCCAGCACGCGGAATTCCTTGGCGTTGAACTGGCGCGCCTCGCGCACCAGTTCGCGCAGGATTTCGTAGGCCACGGTCCGCGCCGTTTTGACTTCGCCCCGTCCGCCGCAGGTCGGGCACGATTCGCACAGCACGTGGGCGAGCGATTCACGCGTGCGCTTGCGGGTCATTTCCACCAGGCCCAGCGAGGTGAAGCCATTGACGGAAATCTTGGTGTGGTCGCGCGCCAGTGCCTTGGCCAGTTCGGCCAGCACGGCCTGGCGGTGCTCCTCGCTTTCCATGTCGATGAAATCGAGCAGGATGATGCCGCCCAGGTTGCGCAGGCGTAGCTGGCGGGCGATGGCCTGCGCCGCTTCGAGGTTGGTCTTGAAGACGGTGTCGTCGAAGGTGCGGGCGCCGACGAAGCCGCCGGTGTTCACGTCGATGGTGGTGAGCGCTTCGGTCTGATCGATGATGAGATAGCCGCCGCTCTTGAGGTCGACGCGACGCGCCAGCGCCTTTTGGATTTCTTCTTCGACACCGTACAGATCGAACAGCGGACGCTCGCCGGTGTAGTGGTCGAGCAGATGCGTCACGCGCGGCATGTACTCGGCGGCGAAGGTCTTGAGCTTCTGGAAGTTCTCGCGCGAGTCGATGACGATGTGTTCGGTTTCGTGGGTGACGAGGTCGCGCAGCACGCGCTGGGCGAGGTTCAGATCCTGGTACAGCACCGTCGACGGCGCGGCAGTCTTGCGCCGCAGCTGGATTTCGGCCCACAGCTTGCGCAGGTAGGCGATGTCGGCGGTGAGTTCTTCATCGCTGGCCTGTTCGGCCTGCGTGCGCACGATGAAGCCGCCTTGCTCGTCGGCCGGCACCAGCCGTTGCAGGCGTTCGCGCAGCGCTTCGCGCTCGGCTTCGCTTTCGATGCGCTGCGAAATGCCGATGTGATGATCCTGCGGCAGGTACACGAGCAGGCGGCCGGCGATCGACAACTGCGTCGACAGCCGAGCACCCTTGGTACCGATAGGGTCTTTGAGCACCTGCACCAGCACGCTCTGCCCTTCGGCCAGGATGCGCTCGATCGGCTTGTGCGATTCACCGTGCTGGCGGTCGATCCAGATGTCCGCCACGTGCAGGAAGGCGGTGCGCTCGAGGCCGATTTCGATGAATGCGGACTGCATGCCGGGCAGAACGCGTACGACCTTGCCAAGGTAGATGTTGCCCACCAGGCCGCGCGATCGCGCGCGCTCGATGTGCAATTCCTGGACTTGCCCGTGCGTCATCAGGGCGACCCGCGTCTCTTGCGGGGTGAAATTGATCAGGTATTCCTCGCTCATGGATCACGGTCTGTCTTGGGGTTTGCCATCGATTCTACCGGCGTGCGGCGCCGCGCGGCACTTGTGGTTGCCATCAGGGTGTGCGTGATGCCGCAAGACACGTATGATCGCGCCCCGGAAAGGGAGGCTCCATGGCGGATCGGTTTGACGTGGTGGTGATCGGTGCGGGGGCCGCGGGCATGATGGCCGCGGCCACGGCCGGGCAGCGGGGACGGCGCGTGCTGCTGATCGACCATGCCGAAAAACTGGCGGAAAAGATCCGTATCTCGGGGGGTGGGCGCTGCAACTTCACCAACGTGGAGGCCGGCCCGGCCAATTTTCTGTCGGCCAATCCGCATTTCTGCCGTTCGGCCCTGTCGCGTTTCACGCCACAGGATTTCCTGCAGCGTGTGCGCGCCCACGGCATCGGTTATCACGAGAAGCACAAAGGCCAGTTGTTCTGCGACGAGGGCAGCCAGCGCATCATCGACATGCTGGTCGACGAATGCCGCAGCGGCGGCGTGAGCTGGCGCCAGCCCTGCCGGGTGCTCGAGGTGGGCGCCGACGGCGCGCTGTGGCGGGTCGATACCGATGCGGGCCCGGTGCTGACCGATGCGGTGGTGATCGCCACCGGCGGTTTGTCGATTCCGAAGATCGGCGCCACCGATTTCGGCCACCGTTTGGCGCGCAAGCTGGGGATGGCGCTGGTCGAGCCGCGCCCGGCCCTGGTACCGCTGACCTTCGACCCGCAGGCATGGGCGCCTTTCGCCGAGCTCGCCGGGGTGTCGCTGGCGGTGCATGTGCGCTGCGGCGACGGGGCCTTTCTCGAAGACCTGCTGTTCACCCACCGTGGCCTGTCGGGGCCGGCGATCCTGCAGATTTCGTCGTACTGGCAGCCGGGGCAGGCGCTGAGCATCGATCTGGCGCCGGGCGTCGACCTGGCGGCGCTGCTGATCGAAGGCAAGCGAGGCAGCCGCCAGCATGTGGCCAGCGCCTTGGCGCAGCATCTGCCGCGCCGCCTGGCCGACGCATGGTGTGCCCGCCACGGGATGGCGGCGCGCGCCTGGGCCGATACCGCCGACCGGGCTTTGAGGGCCCTGGCGGAGGAACTCCAGGGCTGGTCGCTGACACCTGCGGGTTCGGAAGGCTATCGCAAGGCGGAAGTCACGCGTGGCGGCGTGGATACCCGCGAACTCGATCAGAAGACCATGATGGCGCGTGCCCACCCAGGCTTGTACTTCGTCGGCGAGGTGATGGACGTCACCGGCTGGCTGGGCGGTTACAACTTTCAGTGGGCGTGGGCCAGCGGCCATGCAGCGGGCATGGCCGCGTAAGCGGCGCGCCGCTCAGGGGAACAGGGTATCGCCGGCCCACTGCTGGGCGTCCGGCGCGGTGCGCTCATAGCGGACGCGTTCGTGCAGGCGGAACGGCTTGGCCTGCCAGAACTCGATCACCTTGGGCACAACGCGGAAGCCCGACCAGAATTCAGGGCGCGGCACGGCGCCGATGTGAAAACGCAGCGCATATTCGGCCACGCGCTTTTCCAGCTCGAAACGGCTCTGCATGGGCTGCGATTGCTTCGACGCCCAGGCGCCGATGCGCGAATCGCGCGCGCGGCTGGCAAAGTAGGCGTCGGCTTCGGCCGCCGTCACCGGCTCGGCCACCCCCTGCACACGCACCTGGCGTTGCAGCGATTTCCAGTGAAAGCACAGGGCCACCTGGGGGTTGGCGATCAGCTCGCGGGCCTTCTGGCTGCCCAGGTTGGTATAGAAGACAAAGCCGCGCTCATCGACGTCCTTGAGCAGCACCATGCGCACCGAAGGCATGCCGTCCGGGCCGACGGTGGCGATGGACATGGCGTCCGGGTCGTTCGGCTCACCGGTTTCGGCTTCTTCGAGCCAGATCTTGAAGCGTTGGACGAGTTCGGTGGTACTGGCGTGTTCGGTCATGGCCCGGCTGCGTGCGTGAGGCGTGAAAACGTCGATTATCGCGCCGTTGCGCGGCCCATGACAGCGCGCCGTTTACTGCTGGGCGGCGAGGCGCTCGATTTCGCTGGCGGCCAGGATGAATGCGGCGACGCCTTTCATGTCGTTGTCGGCGAGCGGTTCGCCGACGTAGTACTCGAAACTACCGTCGCGATGCGGCAGCAGCCCCAGGGCGGCGCTCTTGCAGGTGTCCCGCAGCGACAGCAGGCCGTCTTCTTCGAGCGTCATCTTGCGCGTGAGCAGGCCGCGGAAGGCGCGTGCCGCCGGCGCCTGGAACATCGACGGCGGCAGGTAGCCGTGGCGCACGCCACGCGCCAGGGCGTAGATGATCATCGCCGAGCCCGAGGTTTCGAGGTAGTTGCCGGTGCGTGCGCCCTGGTCGAGCACCTGCCACCACAGGCCGGTCTCGGCGTCCTGCACCCGCAGCAGCGCCGCGCCCAGCCCGCGCAGGGCCTCGATGAGCGCGCCGCGCTGGCGGTTGGAGCCCGGCAGCAGATCGAGCGTGTCGACCAGCGCCATGGCGAACCAGCCCGTCCCTCGGCACCAGAAGCTGCGCGAACGCCCGCTGTCGGCATCCGCCCAATCCTGCCGGCGGGTTTCGTCCCAGCCGTGGCAATACAGGCCGGTGCTGTCGTCGCGATGCTTGGCCACGACGTGGAGAAGCTGCGCGGCGGCATCGGCCAGCGCCGGGTCGCTGCGTTCGCGGCGGGCGCAATCGACGTAGAAGGGGATGGCCATGTAGGCGCCATCGAGGAACACCTGGTCGGGCATTTCCTTTTTGTGCCAGAAGCAGCCGGACAGGGTGCGCGGCTGGCGCGGGTACTGCGTGCGCAGGACCGACACCGCCTTGAGGTAGCGGGCGTCGTGGGTGTACTGCAGCAGGCTCAGCAGCGCTCGCCCGGTGACCAGGTCGTCCAGGCTGTAGCGGTGGATGTCGTAGTCGGCGATGCGTCCGTCGCCGTCGACCAGGCGGTCGATCTGGGCGCGCACGTAATCGATGTAGCGGGCGTCGCCGGTCATATGCCACACATGGATCAGCGCCTTGAACAGCACACCATGCTCGTGGGACCACACGGCCGGCAGGCTGGGCCAGCGTTGGAGGGCGGTGTCTGCCATGCGGACAGACCAGGCGATTTGGTTCATGTTGCGAGAGGCGGCCGGACAAATTGCGTAGCCCATAAATTTAGGCGCGACCGGTGTAAAACACGGATGAGAAAGATCAAGCCTGTAGGAGACATCCTCATTCAGAAACGTATTGCCATGATTTGCTGCCCAAAAGGGTTGTCGTGCTCCCGGTTCCAGGTCATTGCGGCGGCCTCGGCGGCAGGTTGGTGCCGGTCAGATTGATCCGAATGCGCCGTTCCATCCCGAGTGGCTGCAACGAAGGCGTGATGTAGCGGGCGATCAGGCGCCGCTTGAGGCCGTTGCGGTCGGCGCGCGCCAGGGCGTCTTCGAGAATCGGCTTGAGCCAGGCATTGGACGGCGACAGGTAGAAGCGCATGTCGTGGTCATGTTGCAGCAACAGGCGGGGTTCGATGGTCAGCGCGGACTGGTCGATGATTTCGAGCGCCGCCTCATTGACGCCGCGTACGAGGTAATCGACTTCGCGGTCGCCGCTGGCCAGCATGCGGTACATCACGCGCCAGTCGCCGGATTTGACCAGCACCGGTAGGCGATTGGCCCGCCACAGCAGGGCGTCATACCAGCCTTCGCCGACGCCGCCAATCTTGCCGCTGGCGCGCAGATCGTCCAGCGAGCGCACATGGGCGTAGGCGTCTTCGGTGCCCTTGCGCACCACCAGCACACGCTGGGCGGTGATGCCATTGGTCAGCGGATTGGCTACCGCCGTGAAGCGGCGATCCCGCTCCGCCGTCTGCACGCCCCACACCAGGCTGATCTGGTTGGCCGCCAGGGCATGCCAGATGCGTGGTTGGGGCATGTCGTCGGCGAGCACGATGTGCGGTTCATAGCCGGCCGCGCGCAGCGACTCTTTGAGCAACTGGACGTAATAAACGTGACGGCCGGCCGACAGCGTGGGTACACGCAGCTCGATCGGCTCGGCGGCCAGGGCGGAAAGAGGGACAAGAACCGAGATGAGGGTCGCCAGGGCGGCCCGGATGACGCGCAACATACGTCGAGCGATGCATCTGTTCTGGACAAGCGACCAGTGTGCACCCTCGCCGCAGGGCTGGGAATGGCAAAGGCGCCCGGCGGCTGTGACGAATCGTCACAGCCGCCGAACGGTTGCCGCCGCGCCGCCTGGGCGCCACGGCAGCGCTTTTACAGCAGCACGCGCTCGATACCGCCCTGAGTGGCCTTGGTGACGTATTCGCTCATCCACGCTTCGCCCAGGATGCGGCGCGCCATTTCGATCACGATGTAGTCGGCATCCATGTCTTCGACATCGTCTTCGTAGCGCTTGAGGCCTTGCAGGCAGGCCGGGCAGGAGGTAAGCAGCTTGACCGGGCCGTCGAAGCCGTCGCCGCGCAGCTTGCCGGCGGTGCGCTTGATGGATTCTTCCTTGCTGAAGCGCACCTGCGTCGAGATGTCGGGTCGCGCCACGGCCAGGGTGCCGGCTTCGCCACAGCAGCGGTCGGTCTTCTCGATGCGGCTGCCATCGGCCAGCTTGAGCAACTGATTGGCGGTCTTGGTGCCGTCCTGCAGTTTCATGGGCGTGTGGCAGGGCTCGTGGTACATGTAGCGCACGCCGCTGATGCCTTCGAGCTGGACGCCCTTTTCGAGCAGATATTCGTGGATGTCGATCATGCGGCAGCCAGGGAAGATCTTTTCGAATTCGTACATCGCCAACTGGTCGTAGCACGTGCCGCAACTGACTACCACGGTCTTGATGTCGAGGTAGTTCAGCGTGTTGGCGACGCGGTGGAACAGCACGCGGTTGTCGGTGCTCATCTTTTCGGCCTTGTCGTACTGGCCGGCGCCGCGCTGCGGATAGCCGCAGCACAGATAGCCGGGAGGCAGCACGGTCTGCACGCCGACGTGATAGAGCATGGCCTGCGTGGCGAGGCCCACCTGCGAGAACAGGCGTTCCGATCCACAGCCGGGGAAGTAGAACACCGCTTCCGAATCGCTGTTCGTCTTGGCCGCGTCGCGGATGACCGGCACGATGTCCGAGTCTTCGATATCCAGGAGCGCGCGCGAGGTGCGCTTGGGCAGATTGCCCGGCATCTTCTTGTTGAAGAAGTGCACCACCTGCTCCTTGAGCGCCGGGCGCCCCAGCGAAGACGGCGGCAACGCGGTCGTCTTGTGGGTGATGGGCTTCAACAGGCTGGTGCCGATGCGCTGGGCCTTGAAACCCCACTCCATCATGAAGGTGCGCACCGTCTTGATGGTCTGCGGATTGGTGGCGTTCAGGAAGAACATCGCCGCCGCCTTGCCGGGGTTGAAGGTCTGCTTGCCCATCTTGCGCAACAGGTTGCGCATGTTCATCGACACGTCGCCGAAGTCGATGTCCACCGGGCAGGGGTTGTAGCACTTGTGGCAGATCGTGCAGTGGTCGGCCACGTCTTCGAATTCGGCCCAATGCTGGATCGATACGCCGCGCCGCGTCTGCTCTTCGTACAGGAAGGCCTCGATCAGCAGCGAGGTGGCGAGGATCTTGTTGCGCGGGCTGTACATCAGGTTGGCGCGCGGCACGTGGGTGGAGCACACCGGCTTGCACTTGCCGCAGCGCAGGCAGTCCTTGACCGACTCCTGGATGTCGATGAGGTCCGACTGCTGCATGATGAGGGATTCATGCCCCATCAGGTTGAAGCTGGGCGTATACGCGTGACGCAGATCGCCGCCGGGCATCAGCTTGCCCTTGTTGAAGCGGCCTTCCGGATCGACCTTGGCCTTGTAGGCGTGGAACGGTGCGATTTCGTCTTCGGTGAGGAATTCGAACTTGGTGATGCCGATGCCATGTTCGCCCGAGATCACGCCGCCCAGGCTGCGCGCCAGCGCCATGATGCGCACCACGGCCGCGTTGGCCTCTTGCAGCATCTCGTAGTGGTCGGAGTTGACCGGCAGGTTGGTGTGGACGTTGCCGTCGCCGGCATGCATGTGCAGGGCCACGAAAACGCGCGCGCGCAGGATCTCTTTGTGCACCTGCTCGAACTTGTCGAGCACCGGGCGGTAGAGGTTGCCTTCGAAGATCTCTTCGATGCGCGTTTTCAGCTCGTCCTTCCACGAAATGCGCACGGAATAATCCTGCACGCGGTGGAACAGCGTCGGATCGGGCGCCTTGTTGGTCAGCGTGCCGGCTTCGATGCCCAGCGTTGCGAACTGGGCTTCGGCCTCGGCCAGCGGCGTGTCGAGGTTGTCGTAGATCCACTGCCAGCGGGCACGCACGTGCGACACCAATTCGAGCGCGCGGGCGCGGCGATCCGACAGCAGGACTTCCTTGTCGATCTGTTCGTCGTTGCTGCGGATGGGCAGATCGCCGTCGAGGAAGGCGGCGATGGCGTCGGTGAGCTTGAGCTTGTTCTTGATCGACAGCTCGATGTTGATGCGCTCGATGCCGTCGCAGTAATCGCCCATGCGTTCGAGCGGGATGACGACGTCTTCGTTGATCTTGAAGGCGTTGGTGTGCTTGGCGATGGCGGCCGTGCGGCCGCGGTCGAGCCAGAATTTCTTGCGCGTCTCGGGGGTGACGGCGATGAAGCCTTCGGCGCTGCGCTGGTTGCAGATGCGCACCACTTCGGAGGCTGCCTGCATGACGGCGTCCTCGCTGTCACCGACGATGTCGCCGATCAGCACCATCTTGGGTCGCCCGTGGCGCTTGGCCTTGGTGGCGTAGCCGACGGCCTTGACGTAGCGTTCGTCGAGGTGTTCCAGCCCGGCCAGCATGACGCGCTCGCCGCCGGTCTTGGGCAGGCGGCCGATGAATTCCTTGATCTCGACGATGGCGGGCACGGCTTCGCGCACCTGACCGAAGAATTCCAGGCACACCGTGCGGGTGTGCGGGGGCATCTTGTGCAGGATCCACACGGCCGAGGTGATGATGCCGTCGGTGCCTTCTTTCTGGATGCCGGGCAGGCCGCCGAGGAACTTGTCCGTCACGTCCTTGCCCAGGCCGACCTTGCGGAAACGCTCGCCGGGCATGACCAGGGTTTCTTCGGACTGCAGCTTTTTGCCGCTGGTGTCGAGGTGGCGCAGCAGGAAGCGCGCTTCGCCCTGGTCGTGGATCTTGCCCAGGTTGTGGTCCACGCGCACGACTTCCAGCCAGTTGCCGTCCGGCTTGACCATCTTCCACGAGGCCAGGTTGTCCAGCGCGGTGCCCCACAGCACGGCCTTCTTGCCGCCGGCGTTCATGGCCACGTTGCCGCCCACGCAGGAAGCGTCCGCCGAGGTGGGGTCGCAGGCAAAGACGAAACCGGCTTCTTCGGCCGCATCCATGACGCGGCGCGTCACCACGCCGGCACCGGTAAACACGGTGGCGTATTGATCGGTCACACCCGGCAGCGTGGTCATCCTGACGGCGTCGAGCTGGGTGAGCTTTTCGGTATTGATGACCGCCGCGTGCGGCGTCAGCGGGACGGCGCCGCCGGTATAGCCGGTGCCGCCTCCGCGCGGAATGATGGTCAGCCCCAGCTCGATGCAGTCGCGCACCATGTAACCGATTTCGTCTTCGGTGTCGGGGTACAGCACCACGAAGGGGTATTCGACGCGCCAGTCGGTGGCGTCGGTGACGTGAGCCACCCGTGCATAGCCGTCGAAGCAGATGTTGTCGCGGCGGGTGTGGCGCGAGAGCAGTTTCTGCGCACGCTTGCGCAGGTCGTAGGTTTTTTCGAAGTGACGGGCGAACTGATCGACGGCGCCACGCGCTGCTTCTACCAGGCGCGCCACCTTGGCCGCCCGATCGGGGTCGTCGCCCTCGGAATCGAGCCGCCGCCGCTCGACTTCGTCCAGCCGATGGCGCAGTGCCGCCACCAGCGCGCCCCGGCGGTCGCGATTGACCACCAGGTCGTCTTCCAGGTACGGATTGCGCTGGACGGCCCAGATGTCGCCCAGCACCTCGTACAGCATGCGCGCCGAACGACCCGTGACGCGTTCGGAACGCAGCGATTCGAGCACCTGCCACATCTCGGAACCGAGCAGGCGGATGACGATCTCGCGGTCGGAGAACGACGTGTAGTTGTACGGGATCTCGCGCAGGCGTGCCGGCGCAGCCGGCTGGTGGGTGGCGAATTCGGGGGCGGCTTGCATCGTGTTGGCGGGCTGTGGCGGAGCGCAGCGGCTAAAAGTTCAGCATTTTACCTGCTTGTCCCGCCAACGCGGCCCCACCGGGAGTGGGGTTTCTCGCAAATGGCGGCCATAGGCGTCGCCTATGCTGCAAGATACTTGCCCGCCAGCCTGATGCGCGGCGGGCGGGCAAGGTGACGCGATGAGGCTCAGTGCGAGCCGCCGAGGTCCTCGACGATTTCTTCTTCCTTGCGGAAGCTGGCGATCACGCGGAAAACGATGCTCATGGCGATGCCGACGACGGTGGCCAGGGCCATGCCCTTGAGTTCGGCCGCACCCAGCTGGATCTTGGCACCGGACACGCCGATGATCAGGATCACGCTGGTCAGGATCAGGTTTTGCGGCTTGTTGTAGTCGACCTTCGACTCGATCAGCACGCGGATGCCGGATGCCGCGATGACACCGTACAGCAGCAGCGACACGCCGCCCATGACCGGCACCGGGATGGCCTGGATGGCCGCCGCCAGCTTGCCCACGCAGGACAGCAGGACGGCCAGCACGGCGGCGCCGCCGATGACCCAGGTGCTATAGACCTTGGTGATCGCCAGGACGCCGATGTTTTCGCCATAGGTGGTGTTGGGCGAGGAGCCGAAGAAGCCCGAGAACATCGTCGATAGCCCGTTGGCGAACAGCGAACGGTGCAGGCCTGGCTCGCGCATCAGGTCCTTCTGCACGATGTTGGCGGTCACCACCAGGTGGCCGATGTGTTCGGCGATCACCACCAGCGCGGCCGGGATGATCGTCACGATGGCCACCCATTCGAAGCGCGGCGAATAGAAGGTGGGCAGGGCGAACCAGGGCGCCTGTTCGACCATCGAGAAGTTCACCATGCCCATGACGGCGGCCAGGGCGTAGCCGGCCAGCACGCCGATCAGGATCGGGATGATCGCCAGGAAGCCACGGAACAGCACCGAACCGAGCACCGTGATCGCCAGCGTGGCGAGCGACACGGTCACCACGGCGGGGTCGGCCGCTACGCCGGTCTTGGGCAGCAGGCCAGCCATGTCGGCCGCTACCCCGGCCAGCTCCAGGCCGATCACCGAGACGATGGCGCCCATGGCGGCGGGCGGGAAGATCACGTCGAGCCAGCGCGTGCCCACTTTACCGACGATCAGCGCCACGATGCAGAAGATGGCCCCCGACACAATGAAGCCGCCCAAGGCGGCTTCATAACCATGCGTGGGGAGCAGCAGCAGGACCGGCGAAAGGAAGGCGAAACTCGAACCCAGGTAAGCCGGGATCTTGCCGCGACAGATGAACAGGTAAAGCAGCGTGCCGATGCCGTTGAACAGCAGGATGGTCGCTGGATTCACCTTGAACAGAATGGGCACCAGCACAGTGGCGCCGAACATGGCGAAAAGATGCTGCAAGCTCAACGGCAGCGTCTGCAGCAGTGGCAGACGTTCGTCGACCCCGATGACACGACGTGTCATTTATTTCCCCTTTTATTATCAGAACAAACCGGCGGCATTATCCGCGTGAACGCCGTCGAAGGGGATGGGCGACAACAAAAGAAACGCCCGCGTGGGGCGGGCGTCGTGCTTGTGTGGCGCTTATACCGACAGGGGTCGGGTCTTGAGGTGCCGGAAGTAGCGTTTTTCCACCAGGCGGAAGGCCAGGACGACGCCGCTGGTGATCAGCAGGTAGAGCAGGCCCGCCATCAGGAAAGGCATGTAAGGCTCTGAATAGGTGGCGTAAACGTCGCGCGCCACGCCGGTGATGTCGGCGATGGTGATGGTGCTGACGATGGCCGAGCTTTGCAGCAGGAAGATGATCTCGTTGCCATATGCCGACAGCGCGCGGCGCGCGGCGCTGGGCAGCACGATGCGGCGCATCATCAGGCGGCGCGACATGCCCATGGCGGTGGCCGCTTCGATCTCGCCGCGCGGCGTGGTCTCGATGGCGCCACGCACGATCTCAGAGGTGTACGCGCCGGTGTTGAGCATCAAGGCGACCAGCGCCCACGGCCACGCCTCGCGCAGGATGGGCCACAGGGCCGATTCCTGGATGCCGGGGTAGAGCGTCGACAGTTGCAGGCCGATGCCGTAGTAAATGATGTAGGCCTGCACCAGCAGCGGCGTGCCGCGGAAGAAATGGTTGTAGGTGGCCACCGGCCAGCGCAACCAGGGGTTTTCGGAGCGCGCCAGCACGATGCCCGCCGGGATGGCGATGGTCAGGCCCAGCAGCAGGGCGCTGCCGACCAGCCACAGCGTGGTCCACGCGCCGCTGGCGAAGGCACCGAGGTTATCGGTGATGATCGGCAGGTGCTCGATGAAATAGGCAATCATGCGTCAGTGCTCGCGGCTGGCGAAGCCACGGTTGTAATGCGTCTTCAGGCGGCGGAACACCAGCACGGACAGGCTGGTGAACACCAGGAAGATGGCGGCCACGACCACGTAGAAGAAAAACGGCATGGTCTTCTTGGCGGCCAGGTCGGCGCGGAACACCATGTCCGACAGGCCGATGATGGACACCAGCGCCGTCGTCTTGAGCAGCACCAGCCAGTTGTTGCCGACGCCGGGCAGCGCGTTGCGCAGCATCTGCGGGAACACGATGCGGCGGAAGATATGGCGGCGCGTCAGGCCAAAGGCCTGGGCCGCTTCGATCTGCCCGTGCGGAATGGCGAGGATGGCGCCACGGAAAGTCTCCGCCATGTAGGCGCCGAAGATCAGCCCCAGCGTGATGCAGCCGGCGATGAAGGGATTGATCTCGAAATAGTCGAGCGCAAAGCGGTCGGTCACCTGGTTGACGACCTCCTGGCCGCCATAGAACAGGAAGAACATCAGCACCAGGTCGGGCACGCCACGAAACAAGGTGGTGTACAGCGTGCTGGGCAGGCGCAGCAGCGGATTGCGCGACAGGCGCATGTTGGCCACCGGCAGGCCGATGGCCAGCGCCAGGGCGAGCGAGACCAGGGCCACGGCCAGCGTGATCCAGGCACCGTGCAGAATATTGGCCAGATAGCCGGGCAGGTCGGCGGGCATGAAACGATCGGGGTGTCAGGTCGGCGGGCGCCCGCACGAAGCGGGGCGCCCGTTGCGCGTATGCGCTTACTTGGTCGCCTGCGGCATCGTGTAGATATCGCGGCCGAAGTACTTGTTGCTGATCTTCTGGTATTCGCCGCTGGCGCGGATGGCCTTGATGGCGGCGTTGTAATCCTCGACCAGCTTCTTGTCGGCCTTGCGCACGGCGATCGAAATGCCGTTGCCGAAATAGACCGGGTCGGTGATGGCCGGGCCGAAGACTTCGAATTCCTTGCCTTCGGGGCGGTTCAGGAAGCCGTCTTCAAGCACCAGGGCGTCGGCGAAGAGCATGTCGATGCGGCCCGAACGCATGTCCAGGTTGGCGTCGGTCTGCGAGCTGTAGCGCTTGAGCTGCACCTGGCCCTTGAGCTTTTCGGTGGCATAGCGATCGAACACCGAGGCGCGCAGCACGCCCAGCGTCTTGCCCTTGAGGCCTTCGGGCGTGACTTCGATCTTGGCGCCCTTCTTGCGCACGAAGATGCCGGGGTTCTGGTAGTACGGCTCGGTGAAGGCGACGTTCTTGGCGCGTTCCGGCGTGGCGTTCATCGAGGCGATGATGGCGTCGATCTTGCGCGTGTTGAGCGCCGGGATGAGGCCGTCCCAGGCGATCTGCTTGATCTCGCAGCGCGCCTTGAGCTGCACGCACAGGGCCTTGGCGATGTCGATGTCGAAGCCGGTCATCTCACCGTTGGCCGAGGTTTCGCTGAACGGCGGGTAGGTGCCGTCGGTGGAGACGCGGATCACGCGTTCTTGCGCGTGGGCGGCCAGAGCCAGGCAGCCCATGGCGATAGCAAGCAGGTAACGTTTCATGGTTGTGTGTTCTCGAGTGTGGAACGAATAAGCGCGCCCCGGGGCGAAGCCTCATCCCTTGAGCGTGGTGGACAGAAATTGCCGGCAACGTTCGGATTCGGCGTGATTGAACACCTTGTCCGGCGTGCCTTGTTCTTCGATACGGCCTTCGTGCAGGAAGACTACCTGCGAAGAGACTTCGCGCGCAAAACTCATTTCGTGGGTCACCACGATCATGGTGCTGCCTTCGGCGGCCAGATCCTGCATCACCTTGAGTACGTCGCCCACCAGTTCGGGGTCGAGCGCTGAGGTCGGCTCGTCGAACAGCAGCGCTTCAGGCTCCATCGCCAGCGCCCGCGCAATCGCCGCGCGCTGTTGCTGGCCACCGGAAATATGCGCCGGATAGTAATCGCGCCGCTCATACAGGCCGACCTTCGCCAGCAGGGCGTTGGCCCGCTCGATGGCTTCCTGTCGCGGCACGCGCAGCACATGCACCGGCGCCTCGATGAGATTTTCGAGGATCGTCATGTGCGACCACAGGTTGAAGTTCTGGAACACCATCGACAGGCGTGTGCGGATACGCTCGATCTGGGCCAGGTCTTCGGCCACCCGATGGCCGCGCTTGTCATGGCGCAGGCGGACTTTTTCACCGTCCAGAATGACATCGCCCTGGTCGGGCATTTCGAGGAAATTCAGGCAGCGCAAAAAGGTGCTCTTGCCGGAGCCGGACGAACCCAATATCGAAATGACATCGCCCTTGCTCGCAGCCAGCGAGATACCCTTGAGGACTTCGTGCTGCCCAAAGCGCTTGTGAATATTGCGCGCCTCGAGCATGAGCGCTGTGGAAGACATAAATACGTGCGACGACTTGGCAAGCGCGGGATTGTACACGATGGCTTGGCGCCAGGCGCGCCGGCCCAAAACGGTGCAACCGGCGGGGCGCCGGGGGTGGGCGCCGATTTGTGCGATTAGATTGAATCCAGTTTGGGCGGCTTGATCGGGAATAGTGCTTCGCGATTCAAAAGCGCGCCGTTGCACACATTAATAGCGGCGTTCAGATCCAGTCGCGTGGTTTCAGAAAATCGTCGTACAACCGGGCTTCCGCTGAACCGGCTTCGGGATGCCAGTCGTATCGCCATTGCACGGCCGGCGGCATCGACATCAGGATCGATTCGGTGCGGCCGCCCGATTGCAGGCCGAACAGCGTGCCGCGGTCATAGACCAGATTGAATTCGACGTAGCGCCCGCGCCGATAAGCCTGGAAATTACGCTCCCGCTCGCCGTAAGGCATGTGCCGGCGCTGTTCGATGATCGGCAGATAGGCGTCCAGAAAGGCGTCGCCCACGCTGGCGGTCATGCCGAAGCTGTGCTGGAAATCCCGTTCGCTGAAATCGTCGAAGAACAATCCACCGACGCCGCGTGGCTCCGCGCGGTGCTTGAGAAAGAAATAGTCATCGCACCACTGTTTGAAGCGCGGATGAAGATCGGCGCCGAACGGTGTGACGGCGTCGCGGCAGGCGCGATGGAAGTGGCGCACGTCGTCTTCGAACGGGTAGTACGGCGTCAGGTCCATGCCGCCGCCGAACCACCAGGCCGGCGCCGGCGCATCGGGCCGGGCCTGACCCGACATGCTCTGTGCCACGGCGCGGTTGTTGGGGCGCGGCGCGGCCAGAAAACGGGGCGCATCGTCCGTCACCCCGAGTGGCCGGGCGACGAAGTAGCGCACGTTCATGTGCACCGTGGGGCAATACGGATTGCGCGGATGCAGGACGAGCGACACCCCCATCGCCTCGAATGAGGCGCCTGCCAGATCGGGGCGGTGAGCGGTGGCCGAGGCGGGCAGGCTGCTACCCATGACATGCGAGAAATTGACGCCGCCGCGTTCGAAGAAATTACCGTCTTCGATCACACGCGTAATGCCGCCACCACCACCGGGGCGATCCCAGGCATCGGTGTGGAAGCTCTTGCCGTCGAAGGCTTCGAGCGACGAGACGATGCGGCTCTGCAGATCGAGCAGATATTGGCGGACAGCAGTGACCATGGCGGGGGCTCAGGGTTGGGGCGATCAGAATACCGCGAAAGCGATCCTTCGCCGAAGCGCCGGCGCGCACGCCGGGCGCTGTCGCCCGGCGCCATGGTGAGCGTGCGCTAGCTGCGGGCTTGCCGCACGGTCTTGAGGTAGCGGCAGGTCTGCGGTTGCAGATCGATCGATTCGGTGGTGATCTGGACCGGAATCGCCGGTGAGCCGATGCAGGCGCAGAGCTGCTCGTGCAGCGCCTCCATCAACGACTGTTTCTCTTCCTCGGGCAGGTTGGCCCGCTGCGCAAAGCGTAGGTGGATGAATCCGCGCTCGATCGAACCGTCGCCGATCAGGTAGTCATTGAGCCGGATAGCGCGGCTCTTGAGTTCCTCAGGTTCGCAAAAGTGCTTGTTGACGAGCGATTTGTGCAGCTTGAACAGCGTCTGGCGCGGGTTGAACGCGTCATGAAGGTTGTCCGTGTACTCCAGCATCAAGTGCGGCATGACTTCGTCTCCTTATTTGGCAACGCGACGGGGTCGGCGAGACCCGGGGCCGTGCCCGTCTTGATGCGGGCGCAATCAGCCTTGATTTCATACTAGTCGTCAGGAAATGACTCGAATGCCGACTGGATCAGAAAATCCTGTCGGACTAAGACCTACGTGGCGACAAAGCCCGCCCCAAGGCGGCTTGCGCGACAAGGTGAAAACATGTGTCGCCCGCGAGCGGGGCGGAGGCAGAGAGCGGGCGGCTGGCGCCGCCCGCCCGGGGGATCAGCGCTTGATGGCGCGGTGGCCGATGTCGCGGCGATATTGCGCGCCGGCGAAACCGACGCGTGTGATGACTTCATAGGCGCGCGCCTGTGCTTCACGCACGGAGTCGCCCAGGGCGGTGACGCACAGCACGCGTCCACCGGTAGTCACCACCTTGTGGTCGTCGTTCATGGCCGTGCCGGCGTGGAAGACGTGCGCATCGTCAGCCTTGAAGTTCAGCCCGGTGATGACGTCGCCCTTGCGCGGATCGTCCGGGTAGCCGGCGGCGGCCATCACCACGCCGAGCGCCACGCGGCGATCCCATTCGGCCGAGGCGTGTTCGAGCTTGCCGTCGATGGCCGCTTCGACCAGATCCACCAGGTCGCTCTTCAGACGCATCATGATCGGCTGCGTTTCGGGGTCGCCGAAACGGCAGTTGAACTCCAGCGTACGAATGCTGCCGTCGGGCGAGATCATCAGGCCGGCATACAGGAAGCCGGTGTACGGCATGCCGTCGGCCGCCATGCCGGCCAGCGTCGGACGGATCACCTCGCGCATGACGCGTGCATGCACTTCCGGCGTCACCACCGGGGCCGGCGAATAGGCCCCCATGCCGCCGGTGTTGGGGCCGGCGTCGTTGTCGAGCAGGCGCTTGTGGTCCTGGCTGGTGGCCATCGGCAGCGCGTGGCGGCCGTCAGCCATGACGATGAAGCTGGCTTCCTCGCCGTGCAGGAATTCTTCGATCACGACACGCGCGCCGGCATCGCCCATGCGGTTGTCGACCAGCATGTCGTCGATGGCGGCGTGGGCTTCTTCCAGCGTCATCGCCACGATGACGCCCTTGCCGGCGGCCAGGCCGTCGGCCTTGATGACGATCGGTGCGCCTTCGCGGTTCACATAATCGTGGGCCGCGTTGGCGTCGGAGAACGATTGGTACTTCGCCGTCGGAATACCGTGGCGGACCATGAACGCCTTGGAGAAATCCTTCGACGATTCGAGCTGCGCGCAGACACGCGTCGGGCCGAAGACGGGCAGACCTTCGCTGCGGAACAGGTCGACCACGCCCGCCGCCAGCGGGGCTTCGGGGCCCACCACCGTCAGCGCGATGTGTTCTTTCTTGGCGAAGGCGGCCAGTTCCGCCAGGTCGGTGATGGCAACGTTGGTCAGCGCCTCTTCGGCTGCCGTGCCGGCGTTGCCGGGCGCCACGAAGACCTTCTGGACGCGCGGTGACTGGGCCAGTTTCCAGGCCAGCGCGTGCTCGCGGCCGCCGCCACCAATGACGAGAATTTTCATGTTGATCTGATCCGGGGGACGGCCTGGGTTAGTGGCGGAAGTGGCGGAAGCCGGTGAACACCATCGCCACGCCATGCTCGTCGGCGGCGGCAATGACTTCGGCGTCGCGCATCGAGCCGCCGGGCTGGATGACGGCGCGCGCGCCGGCTTCGGCCAGTACGTCGAGACCGTCACGGAACGGGAAGAACGCGTCCGAGGCCACCACGCAGCCGGCGATCGTCAGCTTGGCGTTTTCCGCCTTGATTTTGGCGATGCGTGCGGAATCGACACGGCTCATCTGGCCGGCGCCGACGCCGACGGTCATGCCGTCCTTGCAGTAAACAATGGCGTTGGACTTGACGTACTTGGCCACCCGCCACGCGAACAGCAGATCAGACAGTTCCTGGGCCGTCGGTGCGCGCTGGGTGACCACCTTCAGTTGCGCCGGATCGATGCGGGCATCGTCATAGGTCTGCACCAGCAGGCCGCCGCCCACGCGTTTGAAATCGGTCTGCGCGACGTGGCCCAGCGGGCAGGTCAGGACGCGCACATTCTGCTTGGACGCCAGCAGCGCCAGCGCTTCGGGCGTGTAGGCGGGAGCGATCAGGACTTCCATGAACTGGCCCGACACCGCCTTGGCGGTGGCTTCGTCGACCGTCGTGTTGAAGGCGATGATGCCGCCGAAGGCCGAGGTCGGGTCGGTCTGGAACGCCTTGCGATAGGCTTCTTCGGCGGTCGTGCCCAAGGCCACGCCACACGGGTTGGCGTGCTTGATGATGACGCAGGCCGTGGTGTCGAACGCCTTGACGCATTCCCAGGCGGCGTCGGCGTCGGCGATGTTGTTGTACGACAGTTCCTTGCCCTGCAGCTGGGCATAGCCTGCCACGCCCCCCGCAGCGGCGGCCGGGTCGCGGTAGAACGCGGCGGTCTGGTGCGGGTTTTCGCCGTAGCGCAGATCCTGCACCTTGTTGAAGGCGAACTGCAGGCGCTCCGGATAGGCCTTCTTGCTACCGTCTTCGGCCAGTGCCGTCAGGTAGTTGGAAATGGCCGAATCGTAGCGGGCGGTGTGGGTGAAGGCCTTGCGAGCCAGATCGAAGCGCGTCTTGTACGACAGCGCGCCATCGTTGGACTTGAGTTCGGCGACGATCGCCGCGTAGTCGTCGGCGTCGGTCACGATGCCCACGCCGCCGGCTTCGTTGCCATGATTCTTGGCGGCTGCGCGGACCATGGTCGGGCCGCCGATGTCGATGTTTTCGATGGCGTCGTCCAGCGCGCAATCCGGCTTGGCGATGGTCTGCTGGAACGGGTAGAGATTCACCACCACCAGGTCGATGCGCGGAATGTCGTGTGCTTCGAGCGTGCCCAGGTGCTCGGGCAGGTCGCGGCGGGCGAGAATGCCGCCGTGCACTTTCGGGTGCAGGGTCTTGACGCGGCCGTCGAGCATTTCGGGGAAGCCCGTGTAATCGCCGACTTCGGTCACCGGCAGGCCGGCCTCGATCAACATCCTGGCGGTGCCGCCGGTCGACAGCAGCTTGATGCCCAGGGCGTTCAACTCACGGGCGAATTCGACGACGCCGCGCTTGTCGGAGACGCTCAGCAGGGCTTGGGTGACTTTCATGGACGGACTCTCTCAGAAGGCAGCCGGCCACCGTGGGCCGGCGGGACGACAAGGAATTACAGCAAGCCGTGATCGGCCAGTTTGCGGCGCAGTGTGTTGCGGTTGATGCCGAGCATCTCGGCGGCCAGAGTCTGGTTGCCCTGCGCCTGGCGCAGGACCGATTCCAGCATGGGGCGTTCTACCTGCCGCAACACCATGTCATAAATGCCGCCCGGGCGTTCCCCGTCCAGGTCGGCGAAATAACGATCCAATGCCTGCGCGACGCAGAGCGCGATTTCATTCTTATTGCTCATGCCGCGAGCTGTTCCTGTTCTGATTGCGAGTCGTCGAAGACCAAGTGCTCTCCACACTGGGCCAGTCGCGTGAAGAACGCGTCGACGCTGTCCAATTGTTCTTCGATGGTGGGCAGCAGGTTCATCGCATTGCGAAACGCCTGCGCGCCCACCAGTCCCTTGGTGTACCAACCGATATGCTTGCGTGCCACGCGTACTCCCGCTTCGCGTCCGTAGAACGCGTAGAGGTCGGCCAGGTGTTCGCGGCACACGCGGTGGATGTCCGCCACGCGGGGCGCCGCCAGTTCCTGGCCGGTGGCCAGAAAATGCTCGATCTCGCCGAAGATCCACGGCCGGCCCTGTGCCGCGCGGCCGATCATGAGACCGTCGGCGCCGGTGTAGTCGAGGACGAAGCGGGCCTTTTTTGGCGAATCGATGTCGCCATTGGCGATCACCGGCAGCGTCACCTGCCGCTTGACCTCGGCGATGGTGTCGTACTCGGCCTGCCCCATGTACTGGTCCGCCCGTGTGCGGCCGTGGATGGCGATCAGGCGGATGCCGGCGTCTTCGGCGATGCGCGCGATGACGGGCGCGTTGCGATGCTCGTGATCCCAGCCTGTGCGGAACTTGAGCGTGACGGGTACCTCCGGCACGGCGCGCACCACCGCACCTAAGATGCGCGCCACCAGGGCTTCGTCGCGCATCAGCGCCGAGCCGGCGGCAACGTTGCATACCTTCTTGGCCGGACAACCCATGTTGATGTCGATGATCTGCGCGCCGCGCGCCACGTTGAAACGGGCGGCTTCGGCCATCATCGCCGGGTCGGCGCCGGCGATCTGCACCGAGATCGGATCGACTTCGCCGGTGTGATCGGCGCGTCGTTGCGTTTTGGTGCTGCCATAGAGCTGCGCGTTGGAGGTCACCATCTCCGATACAGCCAGACCTGCGCCGAGCTTCTTGCAAAGCTGGCGGAAAGGCCGGTCCGTCACGCCCGCCATGGGTGCAACGAACAGATTGTTACGGAGGCGGATGCCCGCGAATTCCATGGCAGGGGTGCAGTCGGGAAAGCCGCGAATTTTACTCCAGGCGGGGGGGCGAGCGTTAAGGAAAATTCGGGCAATCGTAGGTTGAATCTGATAGCCCCGGAGCATGATCCGCGCGTCAGTTGACGCACGTGAAGCCGTGAGGAATTTGTCAGGAATCGGCGCGGGGCCGGCACGGCGCAAGGCCGTGCCGACTGCCCGGCGGGCCTCAGGCGGCGTTGATCACCAGCACGTGGACGCGGCGCGGCCCGTGCGCGCCGAGCTGGATGGTCTGTTCGATATCGCCGGTGCGGGACGGGCCCGACACCAGGTTAACCGCGCGCGGCATGCCGTTCGGCAGGGTGCGCAGATAGCCCCAGGCGTCTTCG
Organism: Rhodocyclaceae bacterium; assembly: GCA_047605765.1. Taxonomy (GTDB): domain Bacteria; phylum Pseudomonadota; class Gammaproteobacteria; order Burkholderiales; family Rhodocyclaceae; genus JBGVSA01. The sequence goes on along the minus strand of JASGFB010000010.1, from coordinate 20,662 downwards.
AGATGGCAGACCAGGCTGTTGGCGTCGAGCAATACCAATTGATGATCCGGCACAAAATTGTGCGTGGTGGGGGAGGCCGGGCCGGAGGTAAACAGCAGGCTGCCGGTTTCGGCCACTGCGATGCGGCAGTCGGATACCGCCACCAGATCATCGGTGTAGGCGCGGCGCACCGCCCGCTCGATGTCCGCCGGCCAGGGCAGATCAGTCAGCGATGGCGCCAGCACGATCCGGCGCGGCAACGACAGGTTGTCGAGATAGGCGGCGACGGCGGCGGGCAGCGTGTCGCGATCGGTGATGTGTTCGACACTGCCCCCGCGCGCTTCGAAGCGCCGCTTGAACAGCGCGAAATACGCCCCGCGCTGGGCCGGACGCGTGTGGCCCGGGCAGGCGGCGATGCGCGCATCGAGTTCGGCGCTGCGCGCGGCGTCCAGCGACGCACGTCCGAGGCTTTGGCGGATGCGCCCGAAAATGGCGGCGCGGCCTTGGGTGTCGCTCATGATGCGTCTCGCTTCGCTGCCTGCCATTGCTCAAGAAAGGTACGCCCTTGGGGGGCGGGCAAGTCGCGCACGCGCGTCCACCCGGATGCCAGGGGCAGCCACGAAATGCGTTGCGCGCCGCCGCCCAGCCAGGCCAGTGCACGTGCCGCCAGCCGATTGCCGAACTGGTACAGGCGCGGACGCTCGGCCACCCAGCGCCAGGCGCGCAGGGCGCGATGCTGCATGCGTGGGCCCAGATGCGCGCGGTGCTGCATGTGCCGTAATTCGCGCAGCATGTCGGGCAGCGGAATCTTGACCGGGCAGACATCGGCACAGCGGCCATTGAGCGTGCACGCGTTGGGCAGGTCGTAGGCGGCGTCGAGGCCCTGCATGATCGGGGTGAGCACCGAACCCATCGGCCCGGGGTACACCCAGCCATAGGCATGGCCGCCGATGGAGCCATACACCGGACAATGGTTGAGGCAGGCACCGCAGCGGATGCAGCGCAACATGTCGCGGAAGCGGCCTCCCAGAAGTCGGGAGCGGCCGTTGTCCACCAGCACCACGTGGTATTCCTCGGGGCCATCCGGGTCGTCGGCGCGGCGCGGTCCGGTGGACAAGGTGGTGTAGGTTTCGGTGTCCTGGCCGGTGGCGCTGCGCGCCAACACCCGCAGCAGCACGGCCAGATCGTCGAGGTTGGGCAGAACGCGCTCGATACCGCTGGTCACGATGTGGACGCGCGGCAGCGTCTGCGACAGATCGCCATTGCCTTCGTTGGTGACGATGACGCTGCTGCCGGTCTCGGCGATCAGGAAGTTGCCGCCGGTGATGCCCACGTCGGCGCGGAAGAACTTGGCGCGCAGCATCTCGCGTGCTTCGCCGACCAGTTCGGGGATGCCGGTTTTCAGTTCGCGCTGATGGTGATGGGCGAACAGCTCGGAGACCTGCTCGCGCGTTTTGTGCAGGGCCGGACCGACGATGTGCGAAGGCGGTTCGCCAGCGAGCTGGATGATGTATTCGCCGAGATCGGTTTCGACCACCTCGTAGCCCGCCGCGACGAGCGCCGGATTGAGGTTGATCTCTTCGCTGACCATCGACTTGCCTTTGGTGATGGTCTTGGCGCCGACGCGTGCGCAGATGTCGAGGATGATGCGGCGCGCTTCGTCGGCGTCGCTGGCCCAATGGACGTGGCCGCCGGCCGCGGTGACGGCGGCTTCGTAGCGTTCGAGGTAGTGGTCGAGATGGTCGAGGACGTGGTTCTTGATGTCGCGCGCTTCCTGGCGCAGGCGCTCGAACTCGGGCACCAGCTCGATGGCACGCAGGCGCCCGCCGATGAAGCCTTCGCGCGAGCGCGCCAAGGCCATGCGCAGATGCTTGTTGTTGAGCCCTTCGACGGCCGCCTCCTTGAAGCGGGGGCTTTCCATGCGCATCAGGCTTCTCCCTTGCCGGTGATGCCTTCGCCGCGCGCCATGCCGGCCAGCACCTCGGCTGTGTGGAATACGCGCAAGGGCACGCCCAGGCGGGCGGCGCGGCCAGCGATGTTCATCAGGCAGCCCAGATCGCCCCCCACCAGGGTGTCGGCCTGCGTCTTGGTGGCGTTGGCGATCTTGTCATCCACCATGCGCTCGGAGATCTCAGGGTATTTCACGCAGAAGGTGCCGCCGAAGCCGCAGCACACTTCGGTGTCTTCCATCTCGACCAGATGCAGCCCTTCGACGCTGGACAACAGCTTGCGTGGCTGCCCCTTGATGCCCAGGCCCCGCAGCCCGGAGCACGAATCGTGATAGGTGACGGCGCCGACGTAATGAGCGGCGACCCGCTCGACCTTCAGGACGTCGACGAGAAAGGACATCAGCTCGTAGCTCTTGGCGGCGAGTGCGCTGGCGCGGCCGGACCAGGCCGGGTCGTCGCGGAACAGTTCGGGATAGTCGTGGCGGATGGTGGCCATGCACGAGCCGGACGGGCCCACCACGTAGTCATAGGATTCGAAGGTCTCGATCACCTGCCGCGCCAGCGCACGGGCGGCGTCGAAGTCGCCACTGTTGTAGCCGGGCTGGCCGCAGCAGGTCTGGTTCTGAGGAACCTCGACGGTGCAGCCGGCTTCTTCGAGGAGCTTGACACTGGCAAAGCCGATGCTTGGCCGGAACAGATTCATCAAGCAGGTGGCGAACAGGCCGACCCGCACAGCGCTGGGCATTGAACACTCTCTCCATATGCGATGGCCGCGACGTACGCCATGGCCACCGGCGTTCTTTCAATAGCGTTCAGGAAAGCGCGCGAGCCAGTACCAGGCGATCACCAGCTCGATCCACACCACGCTGGCCAGCGACGCCGTGACGAAACACCCGGCTGCCGGCAGCTCCATTCCGCCGAACATGCTCTGGCCCGCACCGAACAAGGCCGCGCTCAGCAGGAACCAGCGCAGGGCGAAAGTCGGCAGGTAATGGCGGATCGAGCGGTTGTAGCGGTAGTTTTGCTGCCGCTCCAAGAGAGACCCGCGATTGACGTCCCGAAAATACTGGAACGGCCAGATATAACGATACAGCAAATGCCAGAACGGCTCCGGGCGCCAAGGTGCCTGAGTCATGAAACGCCTCCGTTTTCCATCGTTCTTGTTGCGCGGGCGCATGCGCCTGCCGGTCTGGCCGGCCTCTGTCGGGACGCACTGGCATCAAAAGCGGGGCCGGATCATGCCGGCCCCTTGCTCTGGACAAGGGTGCGGACGGTTAATTTCCGGGATTTGGCGGCACGCCCATATCGGGGGCTGCCCTAGGCAGGTGTAGGAGGAAGACGGAGGACGGCCTACGCCACGATGCGCGAGCCGCGCTTGCGGCCACGAGCGCCGACCGCACCGAGCAAGCCGCGCGCGGCACCGCCGTGGGCGTGGCAGATGGCGCAGGCCAGCGCGTCGGCCGCATCGGCCTGGGGGTCGCCGGGCAGTTGCAGCAGGCGCTTGACCATGTGCTGCACCTGTTCCTTATTGGCCTTGCCGTAACCGACCACCGCCTGCTTGACCTGCAGGGCGGTGTACTCCGACACCGGCAGCGCGCGCGCCACCAGCCCGCAGATGGCGGCACCGCGCGCCTGGCCGAGCAACAGCGTGGACTGGGGGTTGACGTTGACGAAGACGATTTCGATGGCGGCTTCGGTCGGCTGGTAGGTGTCGACGACCTGCTGGACGCCATCGAGGATCACCTTGAGCCGTTCGGGCAGGCTGCCTTCAGGCGTGCGGATGCAGCCGCTGGCGACATAGCCGAGCTTGGTGCCGATCCGTTCGATGACGCCGAAACCGGTGATGCGCAGCCCCGGGTCGATACCGAGGATGCGGGCAGGCAGATGGGCGATGGCGGCGGCGGTCATGGCCGCGATTCTATGTGCCCGGCGCGCGACGGCCAAATCGTCGTGTCGGCGCGCGCCGCAGACGGTCTCAGCGTCGCGCCAGCCACACCCCGAACACCGCCAGCGCCATGCCGGCGATGGCCCACGCCTGCATGTGCTCATGGAACAGCAGCCAGGCCAGCAGCGCGGTCATGGCAGGGGTGAGATAGAACAGACTGGTCACCGTGACGGCCGAGCCGCGCCGGATCAGCAGATTGAGCAGGCTGATGGCGCCGACCGACAGCATCAGCACCAGCCAGCCGAGGGCGAAGACGAAAGTGCCTGTCCATGCCACCTGCATGGTTTCGACCAGCATGGCGATCGGTGCCGTGACCGCCAGGCTGGCGCTGAACTGCACGACGGCGCCGGCACGCAGGTCGAACTTCGGGCAGAAGCGTTTCTGGTAGAGCGTCCCCAGCGTGATGCCCGCCAGGGCCGCAATGGCTGGCCATAGTGCATGCATGTTCCAGGTGGCGGACAGGCCCGGATCCCGGCTGTGGGTGACGACCATGGCGACCCCGACGAAGCCGGCGGCCAGACCCAGCCATTGGCGCAAGGTGACGCGCTCGCCCAGCAGCCAGCCGGCGGAGACCGCCGTGATGATGGGTTGCAGACCGACGATCAGGGCCACGATGGCCGCCGGCAGGCCATGGCGGATCGCCATGAATACGCCGCCCAGGTAGACCGCCTGGATGAGCACGCCCGCCACCGCCACGTGGGCCAGGGCGCGGCCGCGCGGCCACGGTGCGCGGGCCACCAGGGCGGCGGCGCCCATGATCAGGATGACGAACACATAGCGCAGGCACAGGAACGTCAGCGGTTCGGCATACGGCAGGCCGAGCTTGGCGCCGACGAAGCCACTGCTCCACAGCACGACGAACAGAGGGGCGAGCAGGCGCGCGTACATGGTCGGATCGCAAAAGAGGGCTTCGCAGTGTACCCGCGCCGCGCACGCGCGGGTACGCCACGCCCGTGATGACGGTTATTGCCCGGTCGTGCGGTCGCTCTCGCGCGCCACCGCCAGCAGACCGTCGAGCGACAGCCATGGCAATTCGGTGAATGCGATGCCGCTGGCATTGAACGCCGGGCCGGCCCCGCCGCTCAGCGCGATGGGGCTGTCGGCCGGCAATTGGCGCGCCATGCGTTCGATGGCGCCCAGTTGCGCATTGAGGCAGCCGCTGACGATGGCGTCCTCGGTATTGCTCGGGATGGGCCGGTAGGTGCCCACCGCCAGCGGCAGGTTGGCGGTGCCGTTGGCGAGCGCGGCTTTCATCATGCCGAGCCCCGGCAGGATGCAGCCACCCCGGAAGATGCCGCCATCATCGATGATGTCGATGGTGGTGGCCGTCCCGGCGCTGACCACCATGCAGGGGCCGCCGAAATGGTGCCAGGCGCCGATGGCCATGGCCCAGCGGTCGGCGCCGAGACGCTCCGGCGCGTCGTATTGGCACTGCACACCGGCGCGCTGAGCACTGCCGCGCAGCCATTCGATGCGCTCGCGCCACGGTGACAGCCAGGCTTCCAGGCGTGCGGCGGCGCTGGCGCCGCCGACGTTGGCGATGACGATCCGCCGCGGCTGGAAGCCGGCCGGCAGGGTCGCCGCTTCGGCCAGGCGTCGGTTTTCGATGGCCGCCCGTTCGAGCCAGCGCTGGCCGTCATGGCAGCCGAACTTGGTGCGACTGTTGCCGGCATCGATCAGCAGATACATCACAGCCCCCGCAAACTGACGTCGCCGTTGAGGATCGGCAGGATGCCGCCGTCGGTTTCGACCAGCAGCGCGCCGGTGTCGTCTACCCCCAGGCATTGGCCGACGATGTCGCCGTGTTCCGAAGACAGGCGCACCGGCAGATCCTGGAAGGCGTGGCGCAGCAGCCAGTCGCGCCGGCACGAGATGAAGCCCTCCCGCGCAAAGGCGTCGAGGGTATCGACCAGTTCGCGCAGGACGGCAGCCAGCACGTCTTCGCGTCCGCCGACGTAGCCCACGTCGTGCAGGGCGGCATAGGGCTGGCCGACGTGGCCCGGCCAATCGGGATGCTGGCGCAGGTTGATGCCGATGCCGATGACGGTGGAGGTGCCGCGCGTGTCGAACAGGGCTTCGACCAGCACGCCGCTGAGCTTGCGGCCGAACAGCAGGATGTCGTTGGGCCACTTGAGGGCCACGCCGTCTACGCCCAGGGATTCGAGCGCGCGGGCCACCGCCACGCCGACGGCGAGGCTGAGGCCGGCCACCGGGGTGCCGTGGACAAAACGCCACAGCAGCGAAAAGGTCAGGCTATGGTCGGGCGAGGATTGCCAGCCGCGTCCGCGTCGGCCGCGTCCGGCGGTCTGCTGGTCGGCCACCAGCACCTGGCCGCTGGGGGCGCCGGCTGAGGCGCGTTCGAGCAGCAGCGTATTGGTGGAGCCGCAGCGGTCGAGGTGGTCGACGTCGACGCGGCCAAGGGCCGCGCCCAGCGCAGCGCGCAGGCGGGCCAGGTCGAAGGTGGGGGCAAGCTGTACGGTCAAAGCGGGCGGGCCGGTCGAGCGGGCAAAGCGGGGAGTCTACCGCGCTTGCGCCCGCTGCGCCGCTTTCCGGCCCGAGCCGGCTGTGCCCGGCCCCGCTCTGGCCGGCTTACTCGTGCTCGTCGCCTTTGCCGCCGTCGATGCCCAGTTCCTGGATCTTGCGGGTGATGGTGTTGCGTCCGATGCCGAGCAACTGAGCGGCTTCTACCCGGCGCCCGCCGGTATTGGCCAGGGCGCGCAGGATGAGCGCCTTTTCGAAGTCGCGGTTGAGGCGATCGAAGACTTCGCCCGGCGCCTGGCCGAGCAGACGATCGGCTTCGGCGTTGAGCGCCGACAGCCAGTCGCCACCGGCGCCGCCGCCATGTGCGGGGGTGCCGGAATGCTCGCGCATCTCCACTGGCAGATCAGCGACGTCGACCAGTTGCCCCGGTGCCATGACCGTCAGCCAGTGGCACAGGTTTTCGAGCTGCCGCACGTTGCCCGGAAAGTCGGAGGCCTGCAGGTACTTGAGGGCGGCGTCGGACAGGCGCTTGGGTTCGACCGAGAGTTCCTGCGCGCTGTGGGCCAGGAAATGGCGCGCCAGCAGCGGGATGTCTTCGCGCCGCTCGCGCAGCGGCGGCAGGCGCAGCCGGATGACATTGAGGCGGTGGAACAGGTCTTCGCGGAACAGCCCGTCGCGCACGCGCTGTTCGAGATTCTGGTGGGTGGCCGCAATGACGCGCACGTTGGCCTTGACCGGCAGATGCCCACCGACGCGATAGAAGTGCCCATCGGACAGCACACGCAACAGCCGCGTCTGCAGTTCGGGCGGCATATCGCCGATCTCGTCGAGGAACAGCGTGCCGCCCTCGGCCTGCTCGAAGCGGCCGCGCCGTTGTGCCGCCGCGCCGGTGAAGGAGCCGCGCTCATGGCCGAAGAGTTCGGATTCGAGCAGATCGCGTGGGATGGCCGCGGTGTTGATGGCGATGAACGGGCCTTCCTTGCGCGGGCTGTGGCGATGCAGCGCACGCGCTACCAGTTCCTTGCCGGTGCCGGATTCACCGTTGATCAAGACGGTCGCATGCGACTGCGACAGGCGGCCGATGGCGCGGAAGACTTCCTGCATGGAAGCCGCCTGGCCGAGGATTTCCGGCACGGTGGTGGATTCCGCCACTGCACCAACCTGGTGCGTGCTCTCTTCGAGGGCACGGCGCAGCAGATCGAGCGCCTGATCGACGTCGAAGGGCTTGGGCAGGTATTCGAAGGCGCCGCCCTGGAAGGCCGCCACGGCGCTGTCCAGATCGGAATAGGCCGTCATGATGATGACCGGCATGTTGGGCCGGCGCTCCTTGGCTTTTTGCAGGAGCACCAGACCGGACTCGCCGGGCATGTGAATGTCGGAAATCAGTACTTGGGGAGCCGAGCCATTGCTGTCGAGCACGGCGAGGGCTTCGGAAGCCGAAGTGAAGCTGCGAAAAGGAATGTTCTCGCGAGCAAGGGCCTTCTCAAGCACCCAGCGGATCGAGCGGTCATCGTCGACTATCCAGACTGCGTTCATAGAGTTTCCGTTTGTCATGTGGTCGGTCTGGCTCACGCTACCCCCGGTTGCGTGATCGGAAGCCGGATGGTGAAGCACGTGCGGCCCGGCACGCTGTCCAGTTCGATCATGCCCTGGTGTTGTTCCACGAAACTCTGCGCGATCGACAGGCCGAGTCCGGTGCCGCCTTCGCGCCCCGTCACCAGGGGGTAGAAGATCTTGTCCCGGATCTCGTCCGGAATTCCGGGACCGTTGTCGATCACTTGCAATTCCAGTGCCAGTTTGTAGCGCTTCTTGGCCAGGGTGACCTGACGGGCTGCGCGCGTGCGCAGCACGATGCTGCCGACACCCTGCATGGCCTGCGCGGCGTTGCGCGCAATGTTGAGCACGGCCTGGATCAACTGCTCGCGATCGGCCGTCAGTTGCGGCAGGCTGATGTCATAGTCGCGCTGCACGTGGACGTCGGCGAACTCGGCCTGGATCAGGCGCAGTACGCGTTCGAGCACGTCATGGATGTTGAGCGGCGCCGGATGCATCATGCGATGCGAATTGAGCAGGCGGTTCATCAAATCCTGCAGGCGATCGGCTTCGGCGATGATGACCTGGGTGTACTCGCGCCACTCGGGGTTATCCAGTTCGCGTTCGAGCAACTGCGCCGAGCCGCGAATGCCGCCGAGCGGGTTCTTGATTTCGTGGGCGAGGCTGCGGATCAACTCGCGGTTGGCCTGCTGCTGTTCGATCAGGCGTTCTTCGCGCGCCACCTTCAGTTGCGCATCCATCGGACGGAACTCCAGCAGCAGGCGCGCCGGCGGCAGGTCCACCGGCGTCACGGTGCAGTCCAGATGCAGGGGCGTGTTCTGCGCCGTGGTGACGACCACGTTCTGGCCGGTGTAACTCCAGTCGTTGGACAAGGCATTGTCCAGCGCGGCGCGCAGGCCGGTGACTTCGCCGAGCATGGCCGACAGCGGGCGGCCCAGATGCTGGCGTCCGCTGATGGCGAACAGGTTTTCGGCCGATGGATTGACGTAGCAGACGCACAGCGACGCGTCGACCATCAGCACGGCCGAAGAAAGCAATTCCAGCCCCGTCGTGGAAGAGGCCAGAACGGGGGGCGAAGCGGGGGCGGAGGGGGTGGGCGCGCTCATATCCTGATGACAACAGCAAGAACTACGCCACTTGCCGCGCCGGGTGCGGCGCAGCCGGAAAGTCGATGCGCGGCCCGGGCGGCCACGCATCGAACGCGCTATTTCAAGCCCGCCAGTTCCTTGCGGATGGCTTCGATATTGCGTTCATGCAGGGTGACCTTGTCCTTGAACGGCTGCACGCGGTCGAGATACTTCTGGTAGTTGCGCTCGTCGCCGTTGCGCACGGATTCTTGCTCGGCCAGCTCCTTGCGGGCCTGCTCCAGCGCTTTTTCTTCGGTGGACAGTTCGGTGTCGAGAATCTGGCGGCGCGTCTGGTCGCGCGATTTCTGCGTGGCATCGTCCACCCGCGGGAACGAAGTGGGCGAGGGGGTGGCCGTCGGCCGCCGCGGCGCCGGCACTGTCGACACCGCTTGTTCGCGCGCCAGCAGGCTGCATCCCTTGGCGCCGGCGGGGCGGTCGTTGGTATAGGTGATGTGGCCGGCCTCGTCCTGGCACTTGTAGATGTCCGCCTGGGCGGTCGCGGCGGCGAGCGCCAGGCTCGCACACAAAAGAAGACGGGCGCGCATGCGCAAAAACCATGGCTTTGAGGAAGCGACCAGTGTAGGCGCATGTGCCTAAAACGCAAAGGTGCCGCCAGGGCGCGGCGACGAATGCGGCGCACTGGCCGATGAGCACGTCCGGCAAACGAAAAAGGCAGCCCGTGGGCTGCCTTTTTCGCGGATCGAAACCGGTGGCCCGAAGGCCGCCAGGATCAGATCGAGTAGTACATGTCGAACTCGACCGGGTGGGTCGTCATGCGGTAGCGCTGGACTTCTTCCATCTTCAGATCGATGTAGGCATCGATCATTTCGCTGGAGAACACACCGCCACGGGTCAGGAACTCGCGATCCTTGTCCAGGTATTCCAGCGCTTGTTCGAGCGAGGAGCACACGGTCGGGATCTTCGCGTCTTCTTCCGGCGGCAGATCGTACAGGTTCTTGTCGGCCGGATCGCCCGGGTGGATCTTGTTCTGCACGCCGTCCAGACCGGCCATCATCAGCGCCGCGAAAGCCAGGTACGGGTTTGCGCCCGGATCCGGGAAGCGGGTTTCGATACGGCGGGCCTTGTCGGACTGCACGTACGGCACGCGGATCGAAGCGGAGCGGTTGCGTGCCGAGTAGGCCAGCTTGACGGGCGCTTCGAAGCCGGGGACCAGACGCTTGTACGAGTTGGTCAGCGGGTTGGTGATGGCATTCAGCGCGCGCGCGTGCTTGATGATGCCGCCGATGTAGAACAGGGCGAATTCCGACAGGCCGGCGTAGCCGTTGCCCGCGAACAGGTTCTTGCCGTCCTTCCAGATCGACTGGTGAACGTGCATGCCCGAACCGTTGTCGCCAACGATGGGCTTCGGCATGAAGGTCGCGGTCTTGCCGTACTGGTGAGCGACGTTATGGACGATGTACTTCAGAACCTGCGTCCAGTCGGCGCGGCGCACCAGGGTGTTGAACTGGGTGCCGATTTCGTTCTGGCCGGCGGTCGCCACTTCGTGGTGGTGCACTTCGACCGGGATGCCGGCTTGTTCGAGCAACAGCACCATCTGGGCGCGGATGTCGTTCGACGAGTCGACCGGCGGGACCGGGAAGTAGCCGCCCTTGACGGTCGGACGGTGGCCGGTGTTGCCGCCTTCGAACTTGTCGCCCGAGGACCAGGCCGCTTCTTCGGCGTAGATCTTGTGCGATGCGCCGGACATGTCCACCTTCCACTCGACGGAGTCGAAGATGAAGAATTCGGGTTCCGGACCGAAGTAGGCGGTGTCGCCCAGGCCGGATGCCTTCAGGTAGGCTTCGGCGCGCTTGGCGATCGAACGCGGGTCGCGGTCGTAGCCCTTGCCGTCGGACGGTTCGACCACGTCGCAGGTCAGCACCAGCGTGGTTTCGTCAAAGAACGGGTCGACGTAGGCCGTTGCCGGATCCGGCATCAGCAGCATGTCGGAAGCCTGGATGCCCTTCCAGCCGGCGATCGAGGAGCCGTCGAAGGCGTGGCCTTCGGTGAACTTGTCTTCGTCGAAGTGGCTGATGGGCACGCCGACGTGCTGTTCCTTGCCGCGGGTATCAGTAAAACGGAAGTCGACGAACTTGACGTCTTGTTCCTTCACCAGCTTGAGTACATCTTGGGCAGTCGTCATTAACACACACTCCTAGCGCATTGATTCGGTTTTTGCGATGAACCTGTCCGCGGCCGCACAAGCGGGCATCGCTGCCACGCCGGTATCGTCCTTGCCGTAGCTGCCCTGGCGGACGACACGGCCCGGCTGACAGCGGTTATCGCCGGAATCGGAAGCATGGACTATGCCACCGCACCGGCGCGGTGCCGCCCGAACGTGCATACACGTTGGCTTCACGCGGCGCTCAGGCAAAGCGGGCGAATTGTGCCATAAGCGGGCATGGGCGGCAGGACAGGAAATTGAATGCACTGTATAGGTGCATTGTCGGGCGGGATGCCCGAAAATGGTGCGCGCGCACCGGAATGGGTATCATTGCCGGTCCCCCGGCACGGGCGCATACTCGGTCAATTCACACACAACAACGACAATCGCGACCATGGGAACCCTTGCCGACATCCTGACGCTCGCCCGCGAGCGCGCCCGACAGCTCAAGCTTCCATACGAAGGCGCCCTGACGCCGCAGGAGGCCGCTGATGTCCTCAAGGAAGCGCCCGGCGCCCGCGTCGTCGACGTGCGCACGCGTGCCGAACTCGATTGGGTCGGGCGTATTCCCGGCGCAGTCGAAATCGAATGGAATACCTACCCGGGCAATCAGCCCAATCCCAATTTTCTGGCTCAATTGCGTCAGCAGGTCGATAGCGAAGCCCTCGTGATGTTCATCTGCCGCAGCGGCGCGCGTTCGCATGCCGCCGCCATCGCCGCCAACGCCTCGGGCTATCCGCAGTGCTACAACGTGCTCGAAGGGTTCGAGGGCGACAAGGACGCGGCGGGCCATCGCGGCAAGATCGGTGGCTGGCGTCACGCCGGTCTGCCCTGGGCGCAAAGCTAAGCGGCACCGCAACCGGCGCGCTCGCGCTAGAATCGCGCGGATCGCGGGCGTGCGCCCGCATCGGATCTGTTTGCAGGGAATCGCCGCCATGAGTCGCATCAATCGCGAATGGCATGCCGCGCATCGCATGCCCGAAGGCGCCACGCTCGACCAGCGCGTGGCCTGGCATGCGGAACACACCGCGCACTGCGCATGTCGTCCGCCACCGGCGCCGATCCTGCAAGAATTCGTCAAACGCGGCATTGCCGCGCCTGTGCCCCCGGCGCAGGATTGATAATCGCGCGCACGACAACGTGCCGCTTACCGACGCACCATGCAAACCGCCACCATTCAGTTCGATCGATTCAACGTCCTGGCCGACGACGAAGTCCATGCGCGCATCCGTGCCGCCCGCGCCAAGCTCGGCGAGCGCGCCGTGCTGCTGGTCCATCATTACCAGCGCGCCGACGTCTACCAATACGCCGATTTGACCGGCGATTCGCTCAAGCTCTCGCGCCTGGCTGCACAGACCGATGCCGAATACATCGTCTTCTGCGGCGTGCATTTCATGGCCGAGGTGGCGGACATCATGTCCAAGCCGCACCAGATCGCCGTGCTGCCCGACCTGGCGGCTGGCTGCTCGATGGCCGACATGGCCAACCTGGCCAAGGTCGAGCGCTCGTGGCGCGAACTGAGCGACGTGCTGGGCGACGCGGACCAACACATCACGCCGGTCACCTACATCAATTCGGCGGCCGACCTGAAGGCGTTCTGCGGCGAGCATGGCGGCATCGTGTGCACCTCCAGCAACGCGCCGAAGATTCTCGGCTGGGCCTTCGAACAGCGCCAGAAAGTGCTGTTCTTCCCCGACCAGCACCTGGGCCGCTGGACCGGCCATGGCATGGGCGTGGCGCTGGACGACATGCTGGTGTGGGATCCCGACCTGCCGCTCGGCGGTCATACGCCGGAAGCCATCCGCGCGGCCCGTGTCCTGCTGTGGAAGGGGCATTGCTCGGTGCACCAGATGTTCCAGCCGGCGCACATCATCCGCTGGCGCAACCAGCATCCGGATGGCTTCGTCATCTCGCACCCGGAATCGGCGTTTGAAGTCTGCCGGCAGTCCGATTACGTCGGCTCGACCGAGTACATCATCAACACCATCAAGGCGGCGCCGGCCGGCACCCAGTGGCTGGTGGGGACCGAACTGAACCTGGTTTCGCGCCTGGCCGAAGAGGTCAAGGCCGAAGGCAAGAGCGTGCAGTTCATGGCGCCCACCGTGTGCATGTGCTCGACCATGCAGCGCATCGATCCGCAACACCTGGCATGGACGCTGGAGAACCTGGCCGAGGGCAACGTCGTCAACCGCATCACGGTCCCGCCGCACGAAGCAGAACTGGCCAAGCTGGCGCTCGATCGCATGCTGGCCATCTCATGATCTGAACGGTCGGAGGCCGCGCCCGGCGATCATGCAGAAGCTGCGTATCTGCACGTACAACATCCACAAGGGCTTTTCGCAGTTCAACCGCCGCATGGTGATCCACGAACTGCGCGACCGCCTGCGGCTGCTCGATCCGGACGTGGTGTTCCTGCAGGAAGTGCAGGGCATGCACCTGCGCCATGCCCGGCGCTTGTCCGACTGGCCGCGCGAGCCGCAGCATGAGTTCCTTGCCGCCTCGCGCTGGCAGGCCGCGTATGGCGGCAACGCCGCCTACGGGCACGGGCATCATGGCAATGCGGTGCTGTCGCGCTACCGTATCCTGCGCGCGGACAATCACGACGTCACTCAGTACCGGCTCGAAAAGCGCGGCCTGCTCCATTGTGAGCTGGAGTTGCCCAACGCCCGCACCAGCATCCACTGCATCTGCGTGCACCTGTCGCTGACCGAACGCCAGCGTGAACGCCAACTGGCGGTACTGACCGAGCACATCGAAAAGCGCATTCCCCCGATGGCGCCTCTGATCATCGCGGGGGACTTCAACGACTGGCGCAACCGCGCGGACGAATGGGCCAGCGAGCGCCTGCGTCTGCGCGAGGTTTTCGCCACCCATGTGGGCCTGCCGGCGCGCAGCTTTCCGAGTTCGCTGCCGATGTTGCGGCTGGACCGCATCTATGTGCATGGCTTCGACATTGCCCGCGTCGACGTGCATTGGGGCCAGCCCTGGTCGGGGATCTCGGACCATGCGGCGCTCACCGCCGAGATCCGGTTGTCCTGATGGCGTCCCCGTTCCTGAACGGCAACGAGATCACGCTGCTGGAGTCGGGTGGCGAATTTTTCCCCGCCCTGTGCGCGGCGCTCGATGCAGCGCGCTATGAAATCCACCTCGAAAGCTACATCTTCACGCGTGATGCCACCGGCATCAAGGTGGCCGACGCGCTGATCGCCGCCGTCAGGCGAGGCGTTAAGACGCGGGTGATCGTGGACGGTTTCGGCGGGCGCGATTTTGCCCACGACACCATGCCCGAGCTGATCGATGCCGGCGTCGAGGTGCTCCTCTACAACCGCGATTTTGCCGGCCTCGGCAGTACGCGCCAGCGCCTGCGCCGCATGCACCGCAAACTGACCGTGGTGGATCGCAGCGTGGCCTTCGTCGGTGGCATCAACATCATCGATGACATGCACACCCCTAAGCAGATTCCGCCGCGCTTCGACTATGCCGTGGCCATTCGCGGGCCGCTGGTCGGGCCTGCCTGGGAGAGCGCCAGTGAGCTGTGGGAACGCCTGTGCTGGACCAATTTCAAGCGGCCGCCGAGCTGGGTGGTGCTGCCGGTGCCGCCTCCGGGGCCGGTGGGCCGGCAGCGTGCCGCGCTGGTGTTGCGCGACAACTTCCGTCATCGCGCCGATATCGAAGATGCCTATCTGCGCGCGCTGCGCCGCGCCCGCAAGGAAGCCATCATCGCCAATGCGTATTTCCTGCCGGGCCGGCGCTTTCGCGCGGCGCTGATCGATGCCGCCAAGCGTGGCGTGCGCGTCACGCTGCTGTTGCAGGGCCATATGGAATACTGGCTGCTGCGCCACGGCTGCCGCGCCCTGTACCCGCACCTGTTGTCCAACGGCGTGCGCATCGTCGAGTACCGCAAGAGCTTCCTGCATGCCAAGGTGGCCGTCATGGACGACAACTGGGCGACGGTGGGGTCGAGCAACATCGACCCGTTCAGCCTGCTGGTTGCGCGCGAAGCCAATGTCATCGTGCGCGACGAGGCGTTTACAGCGCAATTGCGCCACAGCCTCGAACGGGCCATGGAGATCGGCGGTGTCGAACTGGATGCCTCGCAATGGCGACGGCGGCCGTTTGGCCAGCGGCTGGTGAGCTGGGTGGCGCTGACGCTGGTGCGCCTCCTGGTCGGCATGTCCGGTTACGCGCGGACGGCGCGCGCGCGGGAGGAATGAGCCGCCGCCTCAGCCCTTGGCCTTGGACACGCGGCTCACGCCCAGGATCACCAGCGCCGCGCCGATGAACTGTGCCGGCCCGATATGCTCACCCAGGATCAGGGCGGCCAGGATGATGGTGAAGATCGGCCCCAGGGAGCCGACCATCGAGGCCGAGCTTGCCCCCAGGCGGCGGATCGCTTCGGCCACCAGCCAGATCGGCAGGACGGTGCCGAAGATCGCCATGCAGATGCCCAGGGCATGGACCTGCCAGGGCTGCACGAGCGCCCCGATGGGGCGCACCAGCAGGAACTGCGCGATGCTCAGCGCGCAGGCCACCAGGCTGGCATAAGCGGTCACCCGCGTGGCGCCGAGCCGCAACACCACCTGACCGGACATCATCAAGTACACCGCATAGGCCAGCGCGCTGGCCGCCACCAGTGCGCAACCGAGCAACGTATGGGCGCCGCTGCCGGTGGGCGACACGCGCATGTCGCCGACCACTGCCACGGCGATGCCGAGGTAGCACAGGGCCAGCGGCAGCACGGCGGCGCGACGGATCGGCTTATGCAGGAACAGCGCCGACAGCAGCAGCACGAAGGTCGGATAGAGAAACAGGATCAGCCGTTCCAGCCCCGCTGTGATGTATTGCAGGCCGAGAAAATCCAGGTAGCTCGCCAGGTAGTAGCCCAGCACCCCGAGCAGCCCCAGCGTGCGCCAGTCGGCGGCCGCCACCTGCATGGGCGAGCGGCGGGCGGTGATCAGGCCCATGACGATGAAGAAGGGCAGGGAGTAGCCCATGCGCAGAGCCAGCAGCGTCTCGGCATCGACGCCGTAGACATAGGCCGCCTTGATGAACACGGCCTTGAACGAAAAGCCGAGCGCACCGAGCGACGCGAAGGTGATGCCAATGGAGGGGCGGGCCATGCGGATATCGGGCGGGGTCAAGCCGCTAGTCTGCCGCGTGGCGGGGCAGGATGCAAAACCGGCATCCCGTGGGGATGCCGGTAGCGATGGATCAGTAGGTGAACTTCAGGCCGACGGTGATCATCTTGGCGTGCTGGCTGTCGGCTTGTTGCGCAAACGAGCAATCCAGCGACAGGCGCTCGGGGATCACGTTCCAGCGCGCATCGATCTGCCCCCAGGCGGCGGCGTGGTCGT
The DNA here is from genome assembly GCA_047605765.1 of Rhodocyclaceae bacterium. Lineage (GTDB taxonomy): Bacteria > Pseudomonadota > Gammaproteobacteria > Burkholderiales > Rhodocyclaceae > JBGVSA01. Next base: position 4,109 of record JASGFB010000010.1, on the reverse strand, counting down.
CGCCCCAGACTTCGAAGGCGAGGTCGACCGGGCCGAAGGCGCCCGGACGCTCGGCGGCGAGCGCCCAATTGGTGGCGGTGGTGCCTTCGAGACGCGAACGGCCCCAGCCCAGGTTGCCGTGCAGCAGCCAGTCGCTGACCGGCACCGTGACGATGGCCGTCACGTTGGCGGTGTCATAGCGATATTTGTTGTCGCCCGCCGCCTTGGCTTCGCCGATGCCGTACGACACGGCCACCCCATAGCTGTCGTCGGTCAGTTCCTTGATGAAGGTCTTGCCGTCCAGTTCGAAGCCGCGAGACGTCTCGCCGTCGGAGCGATCGCTGCCGTAGCCCACGCCGATCTGCGAATTGAAGCCGAGGCCGACGGCCGGGTGGATGTGCCAGCCATCGGTGCGCGGCGTTTCGCGCTCGGTCGAGCGGAACATGTAGGTTTCGAGTTCGAACGTGCCGCGATCGAGTACGCCGGCATCATCGGTGGTGAGCGGCCGACCGGCATGGGCGAGTGGCACGCATAAGGCGGCCATGGCCGCGCAGGCGAAATAACGCATGTGATTCTTCCCCGAAAATGTTATTGAGCGCTTTCGTTCGGCCGGCGTTGACGGAAACAGCGAGCTGCGAAAGCTGCCTGAGAATGGTTCCCGTTTCGTATTCGCATATCTTTGATGCAGGACAACTTACTGCCGCATGCCGACTTCAGGGAAGGTGTGTGGTGGCGGGCGGGCAACACATTGCCCGCCCGCCGGTTTTCAGCGGCGGCCGCCGAAGATGGAGCCGAGCACGCCGCGCAGAATCTGGCGGCCCACCTGGCTGCCGACGCTGCGCGCCATGCTCTTGGCGGCGGTCTGCACGATGCCGTCGCGATGGCCGCCGCGCGGACCGGTGCTGCCGAAGAGGATGTCGCCCAGCGCGCCATCCAGCAGGCCGCCCTGGTCATCGGCGGCGGGCGGCGCCGGCGTCTTGACGCTGGTACCGGTGGCGGTGGTGGACTGCGTGACCTCGGCGGTGAGCTTTTCGTAGGCCGATTCGCGATCCAGCGAATCTTCATAGCGACCGTAGACGGAGGATCGGTTGATGGCCCCGTTGCGCTCCTCGGCGCTCATGGGACCGATACGCGATGCCGGCGGGATCACGAAGGCGCGCTCGACGATGCCGGGCGTGCCCCGCGCGTCGAGGAAGGACACCAGCGCTTCGCCGACGCCCAATTCGGTGATGGCGGCTTCGGCGCTGAAGGCGGGGTTGGGCCGCATGGTCTCGGCCGCCGTCTTGACGGCTTTCTGATCGCGCGGCGTGAAGGCGCGCAGCGCGTGCTGTACGCGGTTGCCCAACTGCGCCAATACGGTGTCGGGAATGTCCAGCGGGTTTTGCGTCACGAAGTACACGCCGACACCCTTCGAACGGATCAGACGCACCACCTGTTCGATCTTTTGCAGCAGGGCGGGCGGCGCGTCCGTGAACAACAGGTGGGCTTCGTCGAAGAAGAACACCAGCTTGGGCTTGTCGACATCGCCGACCTCGGGCAATTGTTCGAACAGCTCGGCCAGCAGCCACAGCAGAAAGGTCGCATACAGCGTCGGCGCGTTGTAGAGCTTGTCGGCCGCCAGGATGTTGACGACGCCATGGCCCTGGGCGTCGGTGCGCATGAGGTCCGCGATGTCGAGCATCGGCTCACCGAAGAATTTATCCCCGCCCTGGGCTTCGAGCGCCAGCAGACCGCGCTGGATGGCCCCCACCGATGCCGGTGAGATATTGCCGTATTGCGTGGTGAAGCGTTTGGCATTGTCCCCGGCGAACTGCACCATCGCGCGCAAGTCCTTGAGGTCGAGCAGCAGCAGGCCATTGTCATCGGCGATGCGGAAGATCAGTTGCAGTACGCCGGCCTGGACCTCGTTGAGACTGAGCAGGCGTGCCAGCAGCAGCGGGCCCATGTCCGACACCGTTGCCCGCACTGGATGCCCGGCGTTGCCGAAGACATCCCACAGCGTGACCGGACAGGCTGCGGGCTCCCAGTCGGTGATGCCGAGCGCAGCGATCCGTTCTGTGATCTTGGGGTTGGGGCTGCCCTGGGCGCCCATGCCGGCCAGGTCGCCTTTGACGTCCGCCATGAACACCGGTACGCCGATGCGCGAGAACGATTCGGCCAGTTTCTGCAGCGTGACGGTCTTGCCGGTGCCCGTGGCGCCGGCGATCAGTCCGTGCCGATTGGCCAGCGCTGGCAACAGGGCCAGCTCGGTTGCGCCGGCCTTGGCAATGACAAGGGGTTGACTCATGGTGTGCTCCGCATCGCGTGGAGGCCGAAAGTTAAGCCAGGCCCCCGCCGCTTGGCAATCGGAAGATTCCGGTCGCTGTGGTCACGGGCTGCAGCGGGCGCTGCATTGATCATAGGCGCTGGTACATGCTGCCGCATGAGCGCCCTGCCGCTGCTCGCAGGTGAAGGAGCGCGCCGCGCACGACTGGATGCAGGCGTTCCATTTTTCGCTCGGTGCCGCCTTGGTGGGGGGCACGTTCAGCGTGCCCGCGCCAGACCCCGTGCCCGTAGGCAGATCGCATGAAGCCAGGTCGAGGGTGCGGACCGGGCCGGCCACCTGTGCCCATTCTTCCGGCGCCAGGACCAGGTCGACCTGCAATGCCTGGACGATGTTCGCCGGCACCAGGTGCGACCGGCGCAGCGTGGCGAGCGCGGCACAGTCGGCGCGACGGGCCTGTTCGGCGGTCAGGGCGGCGGTGATGGGCAGGCCCAGCGTATGGCGGGAGCATGCCTGCGCATAGAGAAACAGGCGTGTTTCGGGCAGCAGGCGCGGCAGCAGGGTGGGGTTGTAGTGAACCGTGGGTTGGCCGTCGGTCAGCGCCGAGCCCGCTACCTGCGGCCAGTGGTTGTCTTCGATGGATGCCACCGGCTGACCCTTGGCGTCGGTACAGCCGTCATAGGTGTGGATCGCCGCCGCGACGCTCCATGGCGCGGTCAGCGCCAGGCAGGATGCGCACAACCAGCGTTTCAAAGCATGCATTTCGCCTCTCCTGTCATTACTTGCGCGGACTCTATCAAGGGTCGGCGTGGCTTGCGCCCGGACGGCGGATCGGCGGCTGTATAATGCCGCCCTCTGCGCTGTTAGAACCGAATAATCGACGAGGACACACCATGGCCGGGCATTCGAAATGGGCCAATATCCAGCACCGTAAAGGCCGTCAGGACGCCAAGCGGGGCAAGATATTCACCAAACTGATCAAGGAAGTGACCGTGGCGGCCCGCATGGGGGGCGGCGATCCCAACTTCAACCCACGCCTGCGCCTGGCCGTCGACAGGGCCAAGGCGGAGAACATGCCGGGCGAGAACATCGACCGCGCCATCAAGCGTGGTACCGGTGAACTCGATGGCGTCACCTACGAAGAGGTGCGCTATGAAGGTTACGGCATCGCCGGGGCGGCGGTGATGGTCGACTGCCTCACCGACAACAAGACGCGTACCGTGGCGGACGTGCGCCATGCCTTCTCCAAGTTCGGCGGCAACATGGGTACCGACGGCTGCGTGGCCTTTCAGTTCAAGCACTGCGGCCAGTTGCTGTTCGCGCCGGGCACCAGCGAAGACGCGCTGATGGAAGCCGCGCTCGAAGCGGGTGCCGAAGACGTCGTGACCAACGACGACGGCTCCATTGAAGTCATTACCGCGCCCTATGAAATGCCGGCCGTGCAGGATGCGCTTCAGAAAGCCGGTTTCAAGGCCGAGTTCGCGGAAGTCTCCATGAAGCCCCTGAACCAGACGGAGCTGACTGGCGATGACGCGTTCAAGATGCATAAGCTGCTCGATGCGCTCGAATCGCTCGACGACGTGCAAGAGGTCTATACCTCGGCCGAGATCGACGAAGACATCTGATCGGATCGTCAGTGTGCGTGACCATGACGCCCGGCCGGGAAACCGCCCGGGCGTTTTTGCGTGGGCCGGACAGTGGGGGGCGGTATGAGGATCTCGAAGTGGGGGCCGGCGCTGCTGGCGGTATGGATGCTGGGCGCCTGTGGTGGCCTGGCGGCAACGCCCGCGCCACGGATGGCCGATGGCCGCCCGGCCACAGCCGAGGCTGGCGGGCCGGTGGCCTTTCCGGGGGCGGTGGGCTACGG
>JASGFB010000009.1:0-58063 GCA_047605765.1 Rhodocyclaceae bacterium | reverse complement strand
TCGATCGCTTCATCTGTAGAACTCCTCAACGAGAAAATTCTACTTCTGATTCCCCCGGTTTTCAGGGGGCATTACCCCCGGATCGCATGCGAGGCGCAGTTGATCCTCCCACATGCCAGGACCCATTCATGTTCACCAAGGCCATTTGTCTCACTGCCATGCTCGTCGCCTTTGGCGGCGGGCTCTCCAGCGCCCATGCCACAACCCAGCCCGATCAGCCCGAGATTGCAAATGCCTGCCACGCCTATGCAGACCTGCTCAGCACGCCGGTCGTGGCGCAGTGGTATCGAGAGCACATGCCCACAGCCATGCCGGAAGAGCTGCGGACGGCACCCAGCGAGCAATGGCATGCCACGCTGCTGACCATGCTAGGAAATGAAAGCGAAGAGCAGTGCAGCCGCGGGCTGTCCAACCAATTGAGGCGGCTGCAAGACCAGGTCGAGACATACCCGGCAATGATCGATGGCCTGCTGCCGCAGCCTTGTCACGCGTACCGCGCAACCTACGAGGAAGCCGTCGAAACCCGGTTCCTTGGCGATCAGAACAAGCTGCCTCAGACGCTCGCGCAACGCGACGCCCGTCTGCTGCATCTGAAAGCCGCAGACCCGCAATCGCTCGCCGAGTACTGCACCTTTGGCGCGGCGCTGTGGAATCATGCCGATGAAATAACCGCGCACGATTTCGACGAGGCCAAACAGAAGTTTCCACTACCGGATATCTGCGATGCGGCCTATGACGAGCTGAAGAGCGCCGCGTTCGCAACCAAGACGGACAGTTTCAGTGGGGCCTGGGCCAAAGCCGGCATGAAGCGAGCGCTGCCGTTCCTGCTCGACAACCGCGCCTATATGGCGCTCCGCTACGGCAAGCACGCCGACGAACTGCTGCAGACCTGCAAGAAGCGCCTCGACCTGTAGCGCGCCGCCCACAAAAAAGGCCCTTCGCAATGAAGGGCCTTGTCGATGTTGCCTGAGATGCGGGGAAAGCCGGGGTTCAGACGATCGCCTCTGCCGATTGGTCTTCGAATTCCAGCTTGACCTCGCCGGCCTCATCCACATCGATGGTGACGCGGCCGCCGTTGGCAAGGCGACCGAACAGCAGTTCGTCAGCCAGCACCGAACGAATCGTATCCTGGATCAGGCGCGCCATCGGCCGTGCCCCCATCAACGGATCGAAGCCCTTGCCCGCCAGCCAATCCTTGAGCTTGTCGGTAAAGGTGACCTCGACCTTCTTCTCTTGCAGTTGGCCTTCGAGCTGCATCAGGAACTTGTCCACCACGCGCATGATGATGTCGTGGTCAAGTGCCTTGAACGAGATCACGGCATCCAGGCGGTTGCGGAATTCCGGCGTGAACAAACGCTTGATCTCGCCCATTTCGTCGCCCACCTGGCGCACTTGCGTAAAGCCCATGGTCGACTTCTGCAAGGTCTCCTGGCCGGCGTTCGTCGTCATGATCAGGATCACATTGCGGAAATCCGCCTGCCGCCCGTTGTTGTCGGTCAGCTTGCCGTGGTCCATCACCTGCAACAGGATGTTGTAGATGTCCGGATGGGCTTTTTCGATTTCGTCCAGCAGCAGCACGCAATGCGGCTTCTTGGTCACGGCCTCGGTGAGCAAGCCGCCCTGGTCGAAGCCGACGTATCCCGGCGGCGCGCCGATCAGGCGGCTGACGGCATGGCGCTCCATGTACTCGGACATGTCGAAGCGGACCAGTTCGATCCCCAGGGTGTAGGCCAGTTGCCGCGCCACTTCGGTCTTGCCCACGCCGGTCGGGCCGGAGAACAGGAACGAGCCGATCGGCTTCTGCGGATTGCCCAGACCCGAACGCGACATCTTGATGGCGCGGGCCAATGCGTCGATGGCGGCATCCTGGCCAAAGACCATGTTCTTGAGATCGCGATCGAGGTTCAGCAGCGCGGTGCGATCGTCGGACGACACACTGCGCGGCGGAATGCGCGCGATCTTGGCGACGATTTCTTCGATCTCGCCCTTGCCGATGGTCTTCTTCTGCTTCGACTTCGGCAGCACGCGCTGGGCGGCACCGGCTTCGTCGATGACGTCGATGGCCTTGTCCGGCAGATGGCGGTCATTGATGTAGCGCGCCGCCAGTTCGGCCGCGCTGGTGATCGCCGCGCTGGAATACTTCACCCCATGGTGCTCTTCGAAGCGCGACTTGAGCCCTTTGAGGATCTCGATGGTCTCCGGCACCGACGGCTCATGCACATCGATCTTCTGGAAGCGGCGCGACAGCGCGTGGTCTTTTTCGAAGATATTGCGGAATTCGGTGTACGTCGTGGCGCCGATGCACTTGAGCTGGCCGGACGACAGCGCCGGCTTGAGCAGGTTGGAGGCATCCAGCGTACCGCCGGAGGCCGCCCCGGCGCCGATGAGCGTGTGGATCTCATCGATGAACAGGATGGCGTTCTGGTTTTCGACCAGTTGCTTGAGCACGGCCTTCAGGCGTTGTTCGAAATCGCCGCGGTACTTGGTGCCGGCCAGCAGCGCGCCCATGTCGAGCGCATAGACCTGCGCGCCTTCGAGGATTTCGGGCACCCGGCCTTCAACGATGCGGCGGGCCAGGCCTTCCGCGATGGCGGTCTTGCCCACGCCGGCTTCGCCGACCAGCAACGGGTTGTTCTTGCGACGACGGCACAGCGTCTGGATGACGCGTTCCAGTTCCTTGTCGCGCCCGATGAGGGGGTCGATCTTGCCCACCAGCGCCTGCTGGTTGAGGTTCTGCGTGAAGTTTTCGAGCGCACCGCCGGGCGTGGCGCTCTCGCCTTCACCGGCTTCGTTCTCGCCCGACTCGTTGGCGGAATTCTTGTTAGGGTTGCCGCCCTGCTGCTGCGGCGCCTTGGTGATGCCATGAGCGATGAAGTTCACGACGTCGAGCCGCGTGATGCCCTGCCGCTGCAGGAAATACACGGCGTGCGAGTCCTTTTCACCAAAGATGGCGACCAGCACGTTGGCGCCGGTGACTTCTTTCTTGCCGGACGATTGCACGTGCAGGATGGCGCGCTGGATCACGCGCTGGAAACCGAGCGTCGGCTGGGTATCGATGTCGTCGCTGCCGGAGACGGTCGGGGTGTGCTCGCTGATGAAGTTGTTCAGCTCGCGGCGCAGTTCTTCGATGTTGACCGCGCACGCACGCAGCACCTCGGCGGCCGAAGGATTGTCGAGCAGCGCCAGCAGCAGGTGTTCAACCGTAATGAACTCATGCCGCTTCTGCCGCGCCTCGACGAAGGCCATGTGCAGACTGACTTCAAGCTCTTGCGCGATCATTTACTCTTCCTCCATCACACAGGCTAGCGGGTGCTGATGCTGACGAGCATAGTCGCTGACCTGTTCGACTTTCGTCGCGGCGATATCACGGGGGAAAACGCCGCAAATTCCCATTCCGTCTTGATGTACTTGGAGCATGACACGCGTGGCGCGTTCCCGGTCCATCGAGAAGAATCGTTGCAATACCACCACCACAAAATCCATGGGGGTGAAGTCGTCGTTGAGAAGGATCACCTTGTATAGCTTAGGAGGCTGCAGCTTCGTTCGCTCTGCCTCCAGCACGGAGTCCTGTTGCCTGCGGGTTGCCATGCGGCCCATTCTAATCGCTTCAAACGAGACTTCAAGGACGGCATTCCCACCTGCGGAAGAGCCCCCGGAACGCAGCGCCCGGCGCGCTTGCGAGCCTATCCCGACCGGAACGAATCCAGCCCCGCCGATCCTCTAGCAACGTGTGTGCCGGTCCTGCTTCCACCCTTGTCGTTGTATATGGAGACGGGCGTCAACAACACAAGCCCTTCAGACCCGTTGACGTATTCCAATGGTTTAGCGTAAAAGCCGAATGTGTGACAGGTTGTGACACAGTTGCCTGATTCATCAGAGAAAAGTGGCCCACAACCCCACGGAGAGGCCGCCATCGAGCGGACAACAAAAAGCAGTCTACGTAACCAAAGGAATAGAAGGAAACCTGCAATGCCAAACGGTACCGTGAAGTGGTTCAACGACGCCAAGGGCTTCGGCTTTATCACGCCGGAAGACGGGAGCGAGGATCTGTTCGCTCACTTCTCCGCGATCAATATGAGCGGCTTCAAGACGCTCAAGGAAGGTGACAAGGTCTCCTTCGACGTGCTGCAAGGCCCGAAGGGGAAGCAAGCGTCGAATATCCAACGTAGTTCCTGACCTCTCTCGTGGGCAACGCCGGCTCTGCCGGCGTTGTTTTTTACCGCCGCGACGGTGCCCCACATCTGGTAAGGTCGGTCCATGTCGCGCATCATCCTGTTCAACAAACCCTTCGGTGTACTGAGTCAGTTCACACCTGAAGCGGGCCACGCCTCCCTGGCTGATTTCATTACCGTCCCGAACGTCTACGCCGCCGGCCGCCTCGACGCCGACAGCGAAGGATTGCTGCTGCTCACCGATGACGGAGCCTTGCAGCATCGCCTGGCCGATCCGCGCCACAAGCAGCCCAAGGTGTATCTCGCCCAAGTCGAGGGCATCCCCTCCGATGCGGCGCTGGCGCACCTGCGCACCGGTGTAGACCTGGGCGATTTCGTCACACGGCCGTGCCAGGCAGACCCGGCGACCGAACCTGCCTGGCTGTGGCCGCGCACGCCGCCGATCCGCGAGCGGCGAGCGATCCCCACGAGCTGGCTGCGCATCGTGCTGCGGGAAGGGCGCAACCGCCAGGTGCGCCGCATGACGGCCAAGGTCGGCCTGCCCACGCTGCGACTGATCCGCCAGGCCATCGGCCCGTGGTCGCTGGAGGGGCTCGACCCCGGCGCCTGGCGCGACGCGCCCGCTCGCCAGATCGGCTGAGCATTCGGCGCGTCAACCTGTCTCGCACCGGCCCCGTTAGTTCACCCAGTCGGCCCGGCAGCAACGATAAGCCCGGTATAGTCGCGTAGGTTCACGAGGGCCTGCGCCCATCGCCTTCAATTTCGGAGTCCTGGATGATTCGTTCGATCTTCGTCGCCGGCGCCCTGCTGCTGGCGACTGGCACCACTCTGGCCCAGACCATGCCCAAAATGGAGCTGTCCATTGGCATGTTCCGCATCGATACCGAAGTGGCAGCCGACAATATGGCACGCATGAAGGGGCTCATGTTCCGCAAGAACATGCCGCAGTCGGCCGGTATGCTGTTCGTGTTCCCTGCGGCGCAAAGCCACTGCATGTGGATGAAGAACACCTTGATCCCGCTGTCGGTGGCCTTCATCGACGATGCCGGCAAGATCATCAACATCGAAGACATGGCCCCCGAAACGGAAGATTCGCACTGTGCCAGCGCGCCGGCCCGCTACGCCCTCGAAATGAACCTGGGCTGGTTCAAGAGCAAGAACATCAAACCCGGCATGCAGATCAACGGCATCGACCGCGCACCCAAATCGCAGTAAGCCGGCGCGGGCCCAACCGGGCGGCAACGGCGGTCAGACGCGTACGCGCAGCGCCAGTTGCAGGAATTCGTCCCACACGTCGCCGGTGACCAGACCTTTGACCATGCGGTCGATGCGCGCCGCGTGCATGAGCGCGGCCCGCAGGGCATTGCCCCGCAGGCGTTGGGCGGCACGCCGCACCAGCGCCTGACGCGGGCCGAACACGCGCTCGGCCTTGAGGGCGGCATCGGGCGATGCCCCGCCGTCGAGCGCCACGCGCACGTTGGCCAGTGTGCGCAATTCGTTCGTCATGGCCCACAACACCAGAGGGGTGGCAGCGCCCTCGCCTTTCAGGCCATCGATCAGGCGCGCGCAGCGTGCGGCGTCGCCTTCGAGCAGTGCCGTGCGCAGCTTTTCGGTGTCGTAGCGCGCCACGTGCAACACGGCGTCGCTGACCTGCTCCAGGGTCAGGGCCCCCGGTTCGTACAGCAAGGCCAGCTTTTGGATCTCTTGATGGGCGGCCAGCAGATTGCCTTCGACGTGATCGGCAATGAACTGCAAGGCTTCACGTGGCGCGGATTGCTTCTGAACACCCAACCGCCCGGCGATCCAGGCGGGCAGTTCCGCCAGTTGCGGCGCATTGCATTCGAGCGCTTCGCCCGCTTCGACCAGCGCCACGAACCAGCTTGCCTTGCGTGTCGCCCAATCGAGCTGCGGCAGCGTCACCAGCGTGATCACACCACCATGGGGATCGAGTTCGCGGGCGTAGCGCACCAGCGTCTCACCGCCATCACGCCCCGGTTTGCCGGTGGGAATGCGCAGGTCGACAAGCTTGCTTTCGCCAAACAGCGACAGATTGCCGGCCGCCAGATTGAGCTGATCCCACTTGAAACCTTGCGTGACCACCAACACTTCGCGCTCGGTCACCCCACGGCGGCGCGCGGCAGCGCGGATGGCGTCACCGGCTTCGATGACGAGCAGAGGCTCGTCACCGTGCAGCACGTACAAAGGCGCCAGGTTGCGCTCCAGGTGCTGGGCGAGTTGGTCGGGACGCATCGCTAACGCGCGAACGGAATCAGGGCGCCACCACCGGCGCGGATTGCGCGCCCGGCGTCGCCACCTTGGCGGCGGACAGACGGCGCAGCAACTGCTGCACGACATCGCGTTCCATGTCGCGATAGAGCTGGCCTTCTTCCTGTTCCTTGGCGAGCACCTGGGAATCGTTGAAGGTGATGTCGCGATACACGTAGATGTCGTTGTACGGCATCACTTCGAGGCCGTTGCGATCCATCAGGCGAAAGCCGAAGTGCTGACGCAATTGATATTCACGCACCGTACCGTCGGACTTGAGCGTCAGGATGGCCTTTTCGCGCGTGTCGTTCACCACCACCATCTGCACCTCGGCTTCCTTGGCGCTGTCGGCGATGATCACGTTGCCGTTGGCGCGCAACTGGCGCTTGACGTCGGCGGCCAGGCTCGAATACGGGTTCATCGACAGATAGATGCTCTTGAACGGCATCGGCCGCGGGCCGCGCAGCTGGAATCCACAAGCGGCCAACAGCGCGCAGGCGAGCACCAGACACAGGGCGCGCAGCGGGAGGGAAGCGGGACGGGTCATCTTGTTCCTTGCGGACTTAGGGCCGGCCCGGACGCCCAAGGCGCCGGGCCTGGCGATCAAACGACGATATTGACGAGGCGGCCCGGCACCACGATCACCTTCTTGGCCGGCTTGCCTTCCATGAACTTCTGCGCGGCCTCGGAGGCCACGGCGGCAGCTTCGATGGCGGCGCGATCGGCCGCGGCGGGGACCTTCACCGCTCCGCGCGTCTTGCCGGATATCTGCAGCACGAGTTCGATCTCGTCCTGCACCAGCGCGGCTTCCAGCGGTTCCGGCCACTCGGCCTTGAGGATGTCCTCGCCATAGCCGAGCCCCGCCCACAGGGCCTGCGAAATGTGCGGCGTGATGGGCGACAGCGCGCGCAGCAGGATGCCGAAGCATTCGACCAGTACCTCGGCGGCCAGCGACGAATCGCGCGGCGCCTTTTCGAGCGCGTTGAGCATCTTCATGGCAGCCGAGGCCACCGTGTTGAATTGCTGCTTGCCGAGGTCGTAGTTGGCCTGACGCAGCAACAGGTGGATGTCGCGGCGCAGGCCGGCCAGATCGTCCGGCAGCTTGACGCGGCCCAGTTGCGGCTCGTCGCCCAGGCGCGGCAACACGTCGGCGCTCAGGACATGACCCATGTGCCAGACGCGCTTGAGGAAACGGTGCGCGCCTTCGATGCCGGCGTCCGACCATTCCAGCGTCTGCTCGGGCGGCGAGGCGAACATCATGAAAAAGCGCGCGGTGTCAGCGCCATAGGTGTCGATCATCGACTGCGGATCGACGCCGTTGCGCTTGCTCTTGCTCATCGTGCCGAAGCCACCGTACTCGACGGGCTGGCCGTCACGCAGCGCGGTGGCGCCGGTGACGCGGCCGGACGCGTCGTGCTGCAGTTCAACTTCTTCGGGCGCAAACCACTCGATGCCGGTCTTGTCGCTGCGACGCGAGAACAAATGATTGAGCACCATGCCCTGCGTGAGCAGGCGCTTGAACGGCTCGCGGTAATTCACCAGGCCGAGGTCGCCCATGACCTTGCTCCAGAAGCGCGAGTACAGCAGGTGCAGGATGGCGTGTTCGATACCGCCGATATATTGGTCGACCGGCATCCAGTAATCGGCGCGCGCATCGACCATCGCTTCGTTGTTGTCGGGGCAGGCGAAGCGGGCGTAATACCAGGACGAATCCACGAAGGTGTCCATGGTGTCGGTTTCGCGGCGCGCCGGCTTGCCGCAGCACGGGCAGTCGACGCGCAGAAAATCCTCGCGCTTGTTGAGCGGGTTGCCCGAACCGTCCGGCACGCAGTCTTCGGGCAGCACCACCGGCAATTGCGCGTCCGGCACCGGCACGCTGCCGCAGGCGTCGCAGTGGATGATGGGAATCGGGCAGCCCCAGTAGCGCTGGCGCGAAATACCCCAGTCGCGCAGGCGCCACTGAACTTTCTTGTCGCCCGAGTCAGCCGTCCTGAGATCGGCCGAGACGGCATCGATCGCCGCCGTATAGCCCAGGCCGTCGTACTTGCCGGAGTTGATGCAGAAACCGTCCTTGCTGCCGTACCACTCTTGCCAGGCGTCGGTGGAATACGCCTTGTCGTGGCCGTCGGCGTCTTTTTCGCCGATCACCTGCCGGATCGGCAGCGAATACTTGCGGGCAAAATGAAAATCGCGCTCATCGTGCGCTGGCACGGCCATCACGGCACCATCGCCGTAGCTCATCAACACGTAGTTGCCGACCCACACGTCGACCTCGGCACCGGTCAGCGGATGCTTGACCTTGAGGCCGGTCGGCAGGCCTTCCTTTTCCATGGTCGCCATGTCGGCTTCCATGACCGAGCCCTGCTTGCACTTGTCGATGAAAGCGGCCAGTTCCGGATTGTTGCGTGCAGCGTGGGCCGCCAGCGGATGCTCGGCGGCCACCGCGCAGAAGGTCACGCCCATGATGGTGTCGGCACGGGTGGTGAACACCCACAGTTTGCCGTCGCCGATCAGCGCCCCCGCCTCGTCGCGGATGTCGTGCGGAAAGGCGAAGCGCACGCCGGTGCTCTTGCCGATCCAGTTGGCCTGCATGAGCTTGACGCGCTCGGGCCACTGGTCGAGCGTATCGAGATCGCCCAACAGTTCTTCGGCGTATTGCGTAATCGCCAGGTAGTACCCGGGGATCTCGCGCTTTTCGACCACCGCACCGGTGCGCCAGCCGCGGCCGTCGATGACTTGTTCATTGGCCAACACGGTCTGATCGACCGGATCCCAATTCACCACCTGGGTTTTCTTGTAGGCAATGCCCTTTTCGAGCATGCGCAGGAACAGCCATTGGTTCCACTTGTAGTAATCGGCGTCGCAGGTCGCGACTTCGCGGCTCCAGTCGATGGCAAAGCCGAGCGACTGCAACTGCTTTTTCATGTATGCGATGTTGTCGCGCGTCCATTTGGCCGGCGGTACGCTGTTCTGGATGGCGGCGTTCTCGGCGGGCAGGCCGAAGGCGTCCCAGCCCATCGGCTGCAGCACGTTGTAACCGCGCATCTTGTGAAAGCGCGTGAGCACATCACCGATGGTGTAGTTGCGCACATGCCCCATGTGCAGCTTGCCGGAGGGGTACGGGAACATCGACAGGCAGTAGTACTTGGGGCGCGAAGGATCTTCGCTGGCCTTGAAAGCCTGAGACGACGCCCAGAACGCCTGGGCCGCTTTTTCGATAGCGGTGGGTTCGAATTTCTCCGGAATCTGCTGCGCGGACATGAAATAGCTCGAAATTGAAAGGCGAAAGCGCGCATTTTAGCAGGGCTGGCTGTCTCGCTCGCGGCTTATTCACGGCCGTTGGGCGCAGGCGGCGCCGACATGCGAGGACAAAGAGCCCGTCGTGCCCGGCGCGGCCCGCCGGGGGCCGGCGCGCGCAGGCCGGTATAATGGCCGGCTGTTCCGCCGCGCATTCACGCCGCCTTCCTCATGCCCACCCTGCTCGACAACCTCAATCCCGAACAACTGGCCGCCGTCACCTTGCCACCGCAGCCCGCCCTGATCCTGGCGGGCGCCGGCTCGGGCAAGACACGCGTGCTCACCACCCGCATCGCCTGGCTGTTGCAGACCGGGCAGGTGGGCCAGAGCGGCATCCTGGCCGTCACGTTTACCAACAAGGCCGCGCGCGAGATGCTCACGCGCCTGGGCGCGGCGCTGCCGATCAATACGCGCGGCATGTGGATCGGCACCTTCCACGGCCTGTGCAACCGTCTGCTGCGCGCGCACTATCGCGATGCCGCCCTCCCCCAGACCTTCCAGATTCTCGATACGGCCGACCAGTTGGCCGCCATCAAGCGTCTGCTCAAGGCGCTGAACGTGGACGACGAGAAATTCCCGCCACGCGAATTGCAGTATTTCATCGGCGCCAACAAGGAAGCCGGGCGCCGTCCGCCGGACGTCGAAGCCTGGGACGATTTCACGCGCCGCAAGGTCGAGCTCTACGCCGAATACGAAAACCAGTGCCAGCGCGAAGGCGTGGTGGACTTCGCCGAACTGCTGCTGCGCTGCTACGAGCTGCTCGAACGCAACGAACCGATCCGCCGCCATTACCAGATGCGCTTTCGCCACGTTCTGGTGGATGAATTCCAGGACACCAACGCATTGCAGTACAAGTGGCTCAAGCTGCTCGCCGGTTACGGCACCGAGAGCCCGGCGGCCGTTTTCGCTGTCGGCGATGACGATCAGTCGATCTATGGTTTCCGCGGCGCCGAGGTCGGCAACATGCGCGACTTCGAACGCGAGTTCCGCGTGGCCAACGTCATCAAGCTTGAGCAGAACTACCGCTCGCACGGCAACATCCTCGACGCCGCCAACGCCATCATCGCCAACAACGCGCACCGCCTGGGCAAGAACCTCTGGACCGACCAGGGCAGTGGCGAGCCGATCCGCGTGTACGAGGCAGTTACCGACATGGACGAAGCACGCTGGATCGTCGAGGAGATCCAGCAGTTGGTGCGCGACGGCGCCGCCCGCAGTGATATCGCCATTCTTTACCGCAGCAACGCGCAGTCGCGCGTGATCGAACACCAACTGTTTTCCACCGGCATCCCGTACCGTGTGTACGGCGGTCTGCGCTTCTTTGAGCGGCAGGAAATCAAGCATGCCCTGGCCTATCTCCGCCTGATCGCCAATGCCGACGACGACACGGCCTTTGCGCGCGTCGTGAACTTCCCGACGCGCGGCATCGGGGCGCGTTCGATCGAACAACTGGCGGACGCCGCGCGCGTCTACGGCACCAGTCTGTACGCAACAGTGGCGCACATTGCCGGCAAGCCGGCGCAATCGATCGGGGCCTTCGTGCGGATGATCGAAGAGATGCGCCAGACCACTCGCGAGCTGCCTCTGCCCGAGATGATCGATCACGTGCTGGACGCTTCCGGCCTGCGCGAACACTACCGGCACGAGAAGGAAGGCGAAGACCGCCTCGCCAACCTCGACGAACTCATCAATGCCGCCGCCAACTTTGCGGCCGAGGACGGCAGCGTCAGCGAAACGGACACACAACCCGAGGGCGACGCGCTGTCGCGCTTCCTGTCGCACGCTTCGCTCGAAGCGGGGGAGCACCAGGCCGACGCCGGCCAGGACGCGGTGCAGATGATGACCGTCCACGCGGCGAAGGGGCTGGAGTTCAACATGGTCTTCCTGACCGGCCTGGAAGACGGTCTCTTTCCGCACGAGAACTCCATTACCGAGATGGACGGTCTGGAAGAAGAGCGGCGCCTCATGTATGTCGCCGTCACACGGGCGCGCCAGCGCCTGTACCTGTCCCTGGCGCAGACCCGCATGCTTCACGGCCAGACGCGCTACGCCATCAAATCGCGCTTCCTCGACGAAATCCCGGCAGCGCTTCTCAAGTGGCTCACGCCCCGTGTGCAACAGAATTTCGGCAGCTATGCCGCGCCGCGCGATCACGCCACCGAACTGCCGTCCGGCTCACGCGCACTCGCCCCACGCAACAATTCGCGCGACCTCGGTGGCCTGCGTGTCGGGCAACAGGTACGTCATGCCAAGTTTGGCGCGGGCGTCATCGTGTCGGCCGAAGGCAGTGGCCAGGACGCACGCGTACAGGTGAACTTCGGCGCCGGCTGCGGCGTGAAATGGCTCGCCCTGTCAGTGGCCAAACTCGAACCCATGTGAGCGCTGGTTTGAAACAGCGGCGGTGGCTGCGCGCCGCCGCCGCCGCACACTATTGGCATCATGGCGACGTGATAACGCTCACCTGAACGCGGCGCAACATGAACCCCATTTCGCAGGCCACGGTTCTCTTTCACGATATAAAAACGAGCCTTCAATTCATTGATATGAAAAAGAAAAATAAAGTCTTGGGTCTTATATAAGACATGCGTTCGCGCTGCAACATCGCTCCTATACTGGATCCATCGGAACCCGCTTTTCACAGGAGACAAACGATGACCCGCGAACTGCAGATCGAAGCCCTCAAGAAAGAATGGGCCAGCAACCCGCGCTGGCAAGGCGTGCGCCGGGGATACGACGCCGCCGACGTCGTGCGACTGCGCGGCTCTGTGCAACCTGAATGCACCCTGGCTCGCCGTGGCGCCGAACGTCTGTGGCGCCTATTGCGTGAAGAGCCGTTCGTCAACGCACTGGGCGCGTTGACCGGCAATCAGGCCATGCAACAGGTCAAGGGCGGTTTGAAAGCGATTTACCTGTCTGGTTGGCAGGTGGCGGGCGACGCCAATCTGGCCGGCGAGATGTACCCGGATCAGTCGCTCTATCCGGCCAATTCGGTCCCCGCCGTCGTGCGGCGGATCAACAACACTTTCGCGCGGGCCGACCAGATCCAGTGGGCCGAGGGCAAGACGCCCGAAGATGCGGATTTCATCGATTATTTCGCGCCTATCGTGGCCGACGCGGAGGCAGGCTTCGGCGGTGTGCTCAACGCCTTCGAGTTGATGAAGTCGATGATCGATGCGGGCGCGGCGGGCGTGCACTTTGAAGATCAATTGGCGTCGGTAAAGAAATGCGGCCATATGGGTGGCAAGGTGCTGGTGCCGACGCGCGAAGCAGTCGCCAAGCTCGTCGCCGCGCGCCTGGCCGCCGACGTGCTCGGCGTACCGACGCTGCTGGTGGCGCGCACCGATGCCGAGGCGGCGGATCTGCTGACCGCCGATGTCGACGATAACGATCGCCCCTTCTGCACGGGCGAGCGCACGGTCGAAGGCTTCTACCGCACGCGTGCCGGCGTCGAACAGGCCATATCGCGTGGACTGGCCTACGCCCCGTATGCCGATCTGGTGTGGTGCGAAACCGGCACACCCGACCTCGCCTATGCCAGGGCTTTCGCCGAGGCTATCCATCGCGAATATCCAGGCAAGATGCTCGCCTACAACTGTTCGCCCTCGTTCAACTGGAAACGCAATCTGGATGACGCCACCATCGCGCGCTTCCAGAAGGAACTCGGCGCCATGGGGTACAAGTTTCAGTTCATTACGCTGGCGGGTTTTCACAGCCTCAACTACGGCATGTTTCACCTGGCCCAGGGCTATGCGCGCCACCATATGACGGCATTCGTCGAACTGCAGCAGGCCGAGTTCGCGGCGGCAGAACAGGGTTTTACGGCCGTCAAGCACCAGCGCGAAGTGGGCACGGGCTATTTCGACGCGGTCACCCAGGTGATCGAAGGCGGCCGCTCGTCCGTCACCGCGCTGCACGGGTCGACCGAGAATGCACAGTTCTCCGACCCGCACTGAATAAACAGCGCGGAACGCATACGACACTGCCACGCTCTATAGTGAAAGCGGCGTGGCGATTGCGGCGCATTCGATAAGTGCACCAATCGCCGCGTCCCCGGCGAAATCGGCCGCCAGCAGCCGCCCCGACAGTTCAACCGGCTGCGCAGGCGACTCCGGTATCGCGTCGTTATCGAGGGGGTGTGTCATGATCACCACGGAAGTTTTTGCCAACCGCATCGAGGTGCGCGCCTTCGGCGAGGTCAGCCTGGCCGATTACAAGGTCTTTGAAGAGTTGGCCAACTACCGTATCCGCTTCAATGGTCCGATCGATCTGCTGCTGGATTTTCGCGACGCCGCCGGCGTGACGCTCGACGTGGCGGTCGAAGAGTTCCGTTTCAGCCGCGCCCACAAGCATGACTTTGGGCGCGTGGCCTTCATCACCGAAGACCAGTGGCTGACCTGGGGCGCCTTCATCTCGCAGATGTTCAGCAAGGCCGACGTGCGCGTATTCGGAACCGAAGAAGAAGCCCGCACCTGGCTGGGCGAACCCGAACCGGGATTCGCCGCCGCGCCGGATGAACCGGCACGTTCTGCGCCGCGCACCTGATCCTGACAGGATTCAGCGCGCGCTCGCACCGCCGCCGCGTGGCGTGCTCAGTCGCTGCGCCAGCGCGTCGGCGCGCTGGCCCGCGCTGCCGGCGGCCTCGACATAGCGTTGCTCGTGGGTATCGAGCGCACGCGCCAGGTTGGCCGCCACCTGCTGGCGCAGTTGTGCGTATTCGATAACCGGTGCGATGTCGCTGACATTGGCGGCGCTGGCACGCAGCCGGGCCAATTCGGCCTCCCAGTCGCGCGTCAGGCCCTGCAGACGAGTCACGGCCTCGCCCTCGGCGATTTTTTTGTCCTGATACGCGCCCAGGATCTGTTGCAGACGCTGCGACAAACGTGCATCGGCCTCTGCCGTGGCGCGCAGATCGGCCGCCAGGGCCGATTGCCGCAAATACATCTGGCCGACCTGGGGCGCCGTACGCCACAGGCCCAGCCCGACAGCAACAACCAGTACCGTGCCCAGCGCCATGCGCCCCCACGGCCAGGCCGTGCGGGGTCCGTTCAAGGACCGCGCGAAGCCGCCACCACAGAGCGCGCCACCGATCAGGCCACCGACGTGCGCCGCATTGTCGATGCCAGGCAACGCCACACCGGCGAACAGTGAATAACCAATGAAGGCCAACATGCTGCCGCGCATCTGGTTGAACACGCTCATCGGCATCTGCCCCCGGCAGACGAACAGATACGCCAGCAGCGCACCGGCCAGCCCGAAAATAGCCCCGGACGCGCCCACGCTGACCACGGCCGGGCTCCACCAATTGCTGGCAAGCGAACCGATGATGCCCGCCGCCAGGTAAATGAGCAGAAAGGCGAACGAGCCGAACAGACGTTCAGCCACCTGCCCCAACTGCCACAGCGCCATCATGTTGAACAGAATGTGCGCCGGGTTGCCATGCAGGAACATCGAGGACACCAGCCGCCAGGGCTGGCCGCTCTGCACAAGAGGGGCGAAGTTGGCACCGAAATCGCGCAACTGCGCAGTCGGCATCGAAAAACTGAAGCCGGCCGCCGCCGTCTGCAGGCCATAGGCAATGACACAGGCGGCCACCAGCAGCACCGTCACCCAGGTGTGGGGCGCCCGGGCATGCAGGGCGCGCGCAAACGTGATTTCGTCCATGCGCCAGCGTGACGACGCAACGCGCCGTCAGTCCTTGATGATGAACTTCAGTTGAAAGATGACAGCGCCATCCACGTAGGGCTTGACGGTGGGCACGACGTAGGCCTGCGCCGCCACCCACTTGCCGCGCCACTCGATGGTCGGCGCCAGCAGCGGGACAACGGGCGATTTGTGATAGCCCGTCACCAGCCCACCGGTCAGTCCGACGCGGAATCCGGCACCGAGTTCATACGGGTAGTAATTGCCCAGCAGATAGAAGGTCGCGCGGCGGATGCTGTTTTTGTAGACGCCGGCCGACCACGACCATTCTTCGTTGATGTCGCGCTCGTAACCCAGGCCGTAGTTGAACTCGTTGAGGTCCAGATCACGCTCGAAGTGGTAAGCGCCGCCACCGACGGTGATCAGCTCGGCAGCCGGCACGGCCGTCCAGACACAGGCCGCTGCCGCGGCCACGCATGCACGCTTGAAGACAGACATGAGATCCCGATGTTTTTTGTTGTGAGCGGGCCGCACCGCGCGCCGCATGACTGCGCGATTCTGGCACAAGGCGACGACAATCGGCCGCCCGCGCGCAGCGTCCTCCGGCATGGCGCCCGCGCCCGTCCGCCATGGCCCTTGCATGCCAATCGCCGGAAGGCACGGCAAACGCTATAATTCGTCCTTTTGTCTCAGGCAGTTATGCTGGTTTATCGGGGCGTTCCGCCCGTCAGCGACACACCGTGCGTGCTGACCATCGGCAATTTCGATGGCGTCCACCTCGGCCACAAGGCCTTGCTTTCGCAACTGAAAAGCCGGGCGCGGGCGCTCGGGCTGCCGGCCAGCGTGCTGACCTTCGAGCCGCATCCGCGCGAATTCTTCGCACCCGATTCTGCGCCGCCGCGCCTGACCAGCCTGCGCCGCAAGCTTGAACTGCTCGAGGGCGAAGGCATCGACCATGTCTACGTGCAACGCTTTTCACGGCGCTTTGCCGCGCTGACGGCGGAGCAATTCGTCGATGGCGTGGTGGTCAAGGGCCTGCGCGCCCGCCATCTGATCATCGGCGACGATTTCTGCTTCGGGCAGGGGCGTCAGGGCAATTTCGCCACGCTGCAGGCAGCCGGCGCCTTGCGCGGCTTCCAGGTCGAAGCCATGCACACGGTCGAACTGGACGGCGAGCGCGTATCGAGCTCGGCCGTGCGCAGCGCCATGCAGGCGGGCGACATGGATCACGCCAACCGGCTGCTGGGCGAACCGTTCGACGTCATCGGCCGCGTCATGCACGGCGACAAGATCGGCCGCACCATCGGGTTCCCGACGGCCAACATTCAGCTCACCCAGAAGAGCATGCCGCTATCTGGCATCTTTGCCGTCACGGTGGACGGCGGCCCCTTGAAAGGGGCCATGGGCGCCGCCAGTATCGGTGTACGCCCCACCATTGGCGAGCGGCTGGCGCTACGCCTCGAGGTGTACATATTGGATTTCGACGGTGATCTGTATCACCAGCGGCTGTCGGTGCGTTTTCTCAAGAAGATCCGCTCCGAAGCCAAGTTCTCATCGCTGGCCGAGCTGACCGCTGCGATCGAACAGGATTGCAAGGATGTGCGCGGTTTTTTCGCCGCGCGCCCGAACTGATTGCCCAAACCGCGCCGGCCGGCGCGGACCGCGACTTGTAGCAGGACCATTAAAAGACCATGGCTGAATATCGACAGACGCTGAACATGCCCGACACCCCGTTCCCGATGCGGGGGGATCTGCCCCGCCGCGAACCGGGCTGGGTACAACAATGGCAACAGAACAAACTGTACGAAAAGATTCGTGCGGTCAGCGCCGGTCGTCCCAAGTTCATCCTGCACGATGGCCCGCCGTACGCCAACGGCAGCCTGCACCTGGGCCACGCCCTCAACAAGGTGCTCAAGGACATCATCGTCCGCTCCAAGACGCTGGCAGGTTTCGACGCCCCCTATGTACCGGGCTGGGATTGCCATGGTCTGCCCATCGAACACAAGGTGGAGGTCACCCACGGCAAGAATCTGCCCGCCGACAAGGTGCGCGAATTGTGCCGCGCCTATGCCACCGAACAGGTGCAGATCCAGAAGGACGGCTTCATCCGCCTGGGGGTGCTGGGCGACTGGGACAATCCGTACCTGACCATGGCTTTCGCCAATGAAGCCGGCGAAATCCGTGCGCTGGCCGAAATCGTCAAGGCGGGCTTTGTGTTCAAGGGCCTCAAGCCGGTGAACTGGTGCTTCGACTGCGGTTCGGCGCTGGCCGAGGCCGAGGTCGAATACGAAGACAAGAAATCCGACGCCATCGACGTCGCCTTTCCGATCGCCGACGCCGACAAGCTGGCCGCAGCGTTCGGCCTGACCGCGCTGCCCAAGCCCACCTTCGCGGTGATCTGGACCACCACGCCATGGACCATCCCCGCCAACCAGGCGCTCAACCTGCATCCCGAATTCGACTACGCGTTGGTCGACGTCGGCGATCGCCTGCTGGTGCTGGCCGCCGACCTGGTCGACAGCGCGCTCGGCCGCTATGGCGTGCAAGGCAAGGTGCTCGCCAAGGCCAAGGGTGCCGCGCTGGATCGCATTAATTTCCGTCATCCGCTGTACGACCGCCTCTCGCCGGTCTATCTGGCCGACTATGTCGGCCTGGATGCCGGCACCGGCCTGGTGCACTCGGCACCGGCCTACGGCGCGGACGACTTCAACACCTGGCGCGCCTACGGCCGCAGCTTCGACGACATCCTCAATCCCGTGCAGGGCAACGGCGTCTATGCGTCGAGCCTGGAATACTTCGGCGGCCAGATGATCTGGAAGGCCAACCCGCACATCGTCGACAAGCTGCGCGAGGTGGGCAACCTGCTCAAGCACGAAGTCATCACGCACAGCTACATGCATTGCTGGCGCCACAAGACGCCGATCATCTACCGCGCCACGGCGCAGTGGTTCATCGGCATGGACAAGCAGCCCGAGCATGGCGCCCCGCTGCGCGAGCGCGCGCTCGAAGCCATCGAAGCGACGGCGTTCTACCCGGCCTGGGGCAAACCGCGTTTGCACGCCATGATCGCCGGCCGCCCGGACTGGTGCATCTCGCGCCAGCGCAACTGGGGTGTGCCGATCCCGTTTTTCCTGCACAAGGAAACCGGCGAACTGCATCCGCGTACCGTCGAGCTGATGGAAGACGTGGCGCAACGCGTCGAGAAGGCCGGCATCGAAGCCTGGTTCAAGCTCGATGCGGCCGAACTGCTCGGCGCGGAGGCGGCGCAGTACCACAAGATCAACGACACCCTGGATGTGTGGTTCGACTCGGGCACCACGCACTGGCACGTGCTGCGCGGCTCGCACCCGAGCGGCCACGCCAGCGGCCCGCGTGCCGATCTGTACCTGGAAGGCTCCGACCAGCACCGCGGCTGGTTCCATTCGTCACTGCTCACGGGTGCCGCCATCGATGGCCATGCCCCGTACAAGGCGCTGCTCACCCACGGTTTCACGGTGGATGAAAAGGGCCGCAAGATGAGCAAGTCGCTGGGCAACACCATCCTGCCCGACGAGATCAACAACAAGCTCGGCGCCGAGATCCTGCGCCTGTGGGTGGCCAGCACCGACTACTCGGGCGAACTGGCGGCCTCCAAGCAGATTCTCGATCGCGTGGTCGAGGTCTACCGCCGCCTGCGCAATACCCTGCGCTTCCTGCTGTCGAACACCGTCGACTTCGACATCGCCCAGGACGCCGTGCCGGTCGAACAATGGCTGGACATCGACCGCTACGCCCTGGCCCTGACGCGCCGCCTGTCGGCCCAGTGCCAGGCCGACTACGACAGCTACGATTTCCACCGCATCGTGCAGGCGCTGCAACTGTTCTGTTCGGATGACCTGGGGAGCTTCTACCTCGATATCCTCAAGGACCGCCTGTATACCTCGGCACCGGCATCGCTGGCCCGCCGTTCGGCCCAGACCGCGCTGTGGCACATCACGCAAACGGTGGTCAAGCTGATGGCGCCCATCCTGTCGTTCACGGCGGAAGAAATCTGGCAGGTGCTCAGCGGCGACGCCAACGACAGCGTCATGCTGCATACCTTCCATGAACTGCCCGCCGGCCAGGACGAAGACGCACTGGTGGCGCGCTGGAGCCAAATCCGTGCCGTGCGCGCCGAAGTGCAGAAGTCCATCGAGGCGGTGCGTACCGAGGGCAAGGTGGGGTCGTCCCTGCAGGCCGAAGTTACCGTGCGTGCCACCGGCGAAACCTTCGACGCGCTGGCCAGCCTGGGCGACGACCTCAAGTTTGTGTTCATCACCTCGAAGGTCACGCTGGAACAGGGCGCCGAAGACGCCATCGATGTGCAGCCCTCCGCGCACGAAAAATGCGGACGCTGCTGGCACTATCGCGCCGACGTGGGTGCCGACGCGGCACATCCGGAACTGTGCGGCCGTTGCGTGAGCAACCTGTACGGCGCCGGTGAAGCGCGCCATCACGCCTGACGGGGCGGCGGATGCGGCTGCAAGCGGGCGGAATCGTCATTCGCGAATGGGGGGAAGCGGACATCGCCGCCCTTCCCCCGATCGCCGACAACCCGCGCATTGCGAGCACACTGCATCCACGCTTTCCGACGCCGTATACACACGACGACGCCGCGCAATGGGTGCGCTATTGCGCGAGTTCTCCAGGCAATCTGGATCGCGCGCTGGAAATCGACGGCACGCTGGCCGGTGGCATCGGCCTGATCCTGCGCCCGCCCCCCTTCGAGCACTCGGCGGAGATCGGCTATTGGCTGGCGGAACCCTTCTGGGGCCGCGGCATCGCCACAGCGGCAGTCGCGCTGGTGAGCGACCACGCCTTCCAGACGCTTGGCCTGGGGCGCCTGGAAGCGCCCGTATTTTCATGGAACCTGGCTTCGATGCGGGTGCTCGAAAAGAACGGCTTCGAACGCGAAGGCCTGATGCGCCGTAGCATGCAGAAGGACGGTCGGCTGGTCGATCGCGTACTATTCGCCCGGCTGGCCTGCCCGACTTGAACACACACCCGACCATGACTGCAAACAAACGTTTTTCGCTGTGGCTGGGCGTTTCCGCCCTGGTCATCGTGCTCGACCAGTACACCAAATGGCTCGTCCAGCAGGCACTGGCGCTGGGCGAGGGCATTCCGGTCACATCCTTCTTCGACCTGGTGTTCGTCTACAACCGGGGCGCCGCCTTCAGCTTTCTGGCCAATCATTCGGGCTGGCAGCGTTGGTTCTTCGTCGGCCTGGCCGTGGTGATCTGCGGCTGGCTGCTGGCCATGCTGCGCCGCCATCAGGACGAAACCCTGCAACCGCTGGCCTTCACGCTGGTCATCGGCGGGGCCATCGGCAATGTCATCGACCGCCTGGCTCATGGCGCCGTAGTCGATTTTCTGTATTTCCACGCCGGCCGCTACGGCTGGCCGGCGTTCAACGTGGCCGATTCGGCCATTTGCGTGGGTGTGGCCCTGATGGTGTTGGCGCAATTGCGCGCCCCCCATGCCGGCCCCCAAAAGAAAGCGAGCACGACATGATCGGTGCCATCGGCCCCAACAGCCTGGTCACGCTGAACTTCCGCGTGATGCATCCGGAGACGAACGCGGTGTTCATCTCTACCTTCGAAGCCACCCCCGCCACCATGCAGATGGGCACCGGCGAGCTGGCGCCGTCGCTCGAAGCCCGCTTGCTGGGCTTGGCGCCCGGCGCCCGGCAGATCTTCGATCTGGCTGCGGGCGAAGCCTTCGGCCAGTACAATCCGGCGTTGATCGAACGCGTACGCCGCAGCGACATCCCGCCCGAGCTGTTCCTGGAAGAAGACACCGTGCTGTCCTTTCCGGCACCGGACGGCAGCAGCTACCCCGGGTTGGTGCGTGAATTGACGGATGCCGAGGCGGTCATCGACTTTAACCACCCGCTCGCCGGCCGAGCGGTAAAGTTCGAAGTGCAGGTCATCGGGGTCATCTGACCTCCGGCTAGCGCGTACCCGCATTCATCTGCCCATCGATTCGCCAGCAACAGGCCTCCCAACATGAACGAAGCCGAAGTCATCCTTGCCAATCCGCGCGGCTTTTGCGCCGGCGTGGAACGCGCCATCGCCATTGTCGAACGGGCCATCCTGATTCACGGCGCGCCCATCTACGTTCGCCACGAAGTGGTGCACAACAAGTTCGTGGTCGACGATCTGCGCGCCAAGGGCGCTGTCTTCATCGAAGAACTCGATGAAGCGCCTGCTGGCGCCACCGTCATCTTCAGCGCGCACGGCGTGTCGCAAGAGGTACGTCGCGAGGCGGCCGAGCGCGGCCTGCGCGTGTTCGACGCCACCTGCCCGCTGGTCACCAAGGTCCACGTCGAGGTGCAGAAGATGCGCGACGCTGGCCGTGAGATCGTCATGATCGGCCATAAGGGCCACCCGGAAGTCGAAGGCACCATGGGCCAGTCGGACAGCGGCATGTATCTGGTCGAAACGGCCGCCGACGTGGCCGAACTGACAGTGCGTAACGCCGACATGCTGGCCTATGTGACGCAAACCACGCTGTCGGTCGACGACGCGCAAACGGTGGTCGACGCGCTGCGCGCGCGTTTCCCGTCCATCCAGGGCCCCAAGAAGGACGACATCTGCTACGCCACGCAGAATCGCCAGGACGCCATCAAGTTCATGGCGCCGCAGGTGGATGTGGTGATTGTCGTGGGCTCACGCAACAGTTCGAATTCCAACCGCCTGCGCGAAGTAGCGGCCATCCGTGGCGTGCCGGCCTATCTGGTGGACAACGCCAGTGCAATCGATCCGGCGTGGATGGAAGGCAAGCGCCGTTTTGGCGTGAGCGCCGGCGCGTCGGCCCCCGAAGTACTGGTGGCGGAAGTGGTCGAGCGCCTGCGTGCGCTCGGTGCCAGGAGCGTGCGCACGCTCGATGGCGTCACCGAAAACGTTACCTTCCCGATTCCCAAAGACTTGCAGATCGCATCATGAGTCACTCGCAAGAACAGGCACTGGCCCGCTTGGCCGAACTCCGGCACGGCATCGACGTGCTCGACGCGCAATTGATCGGCATCCTGGGGCAACGCTTCGGGCTGACCGCCGAAGTCGGCAAGCTCAAGAAGACACACGCGCTGCCGGCACAGGATCCGACGCGTGAAGCCCAGCAGATGGTGCGCATCGCGGAACTGGCCCGCGGCGCGGGCCTCGACCCTGAACTGGCGCAGCGCGTCTTTCGTACCATCATCGACGCCGTCGTCCAGAACCACCGCGCCGTATAAGGCCGAATCGGGCCGGCGCCCCGCCGGCAACGACCCAGGCGCCCTCCCACGCCGGCCGGCGCGGCGTCATCGCCCGCGCTGTGCGATCAGTTCGTTTGACTCTCTGCGTTGCCGGCGGCCTCGGCATTGGCAGGCTGAACGGTCTTGTCCACCTGGTTGCGCCGCAGGTATTGCAGCAGCGGCAACAACATGGCTGCGCCGATCTGCCGGCTGCGTTCACCGTTCCAGCCATGCCGCGTATCCGGCGCGTTGGCGTTGTCCTTGAAGGGCATTTCGAGCGTCAGCCCGGTGCAATTGAAGGTGTGTGCGACCCACTTGGACGCCAGCGTCAGCAGTTCGTCATCGAAGCGGTCGTCGCTGTAGCCATGTTCCAGTTGAAAGTCGGGGGCTGCGCTGGCCAGATCGGCGAGAAACGTCTTCTGATTGGCCAGATTGCGCTCCCCATAGCCCGGCACCATGTGGCTGCCGTCGATGAAGACGTAGGGCAGCGTCTCGTCACCGTGGATATCGAGGAAAAAATCCACGCCCGAAGCACGCATGGCCTGCTGCACGTGCAGCACTTCCGGGCTGCGCTCGACGCTCGGTGACGCCCATTCGCGATTGAGATTGGCACCGGCGGCATTGGCGCGCAGATTGCCGTTGATGGCGCCATCGGGATTGATGTTGGGGACGACGTACACACAAGCACGCTCGCGGATCTCGCGCGCGACGGCGTCGAAGGGATCGAGCAGACGCTGCAAAAAGCCTTCGACGAACCACTCGGCCATCGCCTCGCCCGGGTGCTGGCGCGCCACCATCCAGATGTTCTTGCGGCCGAAGGCCGGCTCACCCACGCGCACCAGATCGATGTCGCGCCCCTGCACCGTGGCCCCCAGGCGTTCGATGTGGGCATCGGGCGACAGCGCGCAGGCGCCGATCAGATCGAGATGGCGCTCGAAGGAGTACGGCTCGAAGTAAGCCAGCCAGACGGTGTCATGCTCGGGCGTGAGTTCGATCACCAGACGCTTGCCATCGTAGCGGGTGGCCGGCACGCGAAACCAGTCGCGGCGATCATAGCTGGCCACGCATTGGTAGCCGTACCAGCCGTCGGCATAGCTACAGTCGCCGGCGTTGTCGATGGATATCCTCAGCGGCGTGCCTGCCACCCCATGGACACGAAAGTGGAACCACTGCATGAATGCGCACTGGGTATCGGGGCGGATGGCCAGATGGATGTCGGCGGCGCTGTAAGCCGAAATGACTTCGATGTTGCCGCTGTCGAACTGGCTGGTGATGTGGATGCTCATGGGCTCAAGCCTGCTTGCGACGGAAGATCCAATGGGTGGCGTCTGAGACTTCGGGTGCGAAGGCATAGCCTTCATAGTCGAAGCCCTTGAGGGCCTCGGCCTCGTCCACGCGATTGACGATGGCATAACGGCTCATCAGCCCGCGCGCGCGTTTGGCATAGAAGCTGATGATCTTGTATTGGCCGCCCTTCCAGTCCTGGAACACCGGCTGCACGATGCGTGCCGCGAGCTTTTTGGGGCGCACCGATTTGAAATACTCGTCCGAAGCAAGATTGACCAGCACAGGCGCCTGCCGCTTGTGCGCGGCGAATTCCGCATTCAGGGCTTCGGTGATGCGATCGCCCCAGAAGGTGTAGAGATCCTTGCCCGCCGGCGTTGCCAGGCGCGTACCCATTTCGAGCCGGTACGCCTGCATCAGATCGAGCGGGCGCAGCACCCCGTACAGCCCCGACAGGATGCGCAGGTGTTTCTGGGCGAAACTCAGATCGGCGGCCGCCAGGCTGGGCGCGTCCAGGCCTTCGTATACATCGCCATTGAAAGCCAGCACGGCCTGCTTGGCGTTCTTGGCACTAAAGGGGCGCGACCATTCGGCGAAGCGCGTCACGTTGAGCGTCGCCAACGCATCACTGATGCCCATGAGCTGCGCCAATTGTGCCGGGCTGTAGTCGCGCAGCACACCGATCAGCGATTCCGCCGCATCGAGAAAATCCGGCTGCGTTGCCGTGCGCGTCGTGGGTGGGGTCGCGAAATCGAGCGATTTCGCGGGGGAAACGACCATCAGCATGAGAAAATCCCGTCAAACGCGTCCGAGCAATGATAGCCGGTTTGGCGCCGGCCCCCACCCCATGAGCAACAGAGATCTCCTGGCCCGATCCCATGCGGCGGTCTGGCATCCGTGTACGCAAATGAAGCGTCACGAACATCTGCCCCTTATCCCTATCGCGCGTGGCGAGGGCCCGTGGCTGATCGACGCCGATGGCCGTCGCTACCTCGATGCCATCAGCAGTTGGTGGGTGAACCTTTTCGGTCACTGCCATCCGTACATCAATGACGCCTTGCAGGCGCAACTGGGCCAGCTCGAACACGTCATGCTGGCCGGCTTCACGCACGAGCCCGTGGTACGCCTGTCCGAACGGCTCGCCGCCCTCACCGGCGATGCGCTGGGGCACGTCTTCTACGCTTCGGACGGCGCGTCGGCCACCGAGATCGCGCTCAAGATGAGCGCCCACTACTGGCGCAACCAGGGCCGCGCAGAAAAGAACACCTTCATCAGCCTGGCCGGCAGTTATCACGGCGAGACCGTCGGCGCCCTGGCGGTAACGGACATCGCTTTGTTTCGCGAAGCCTATGCTCCGCTGGTGCGCACCGGCGCCATCGTCCCGTCGCCCGATGCACGCCAGGCCCAGGCCGGCGAATCGGCGCGCGACGTGGCGCTGCGCGCGGCGGCTGCGCTCGAAGCCTATCTGCAGGCACATCACGAACACGTGGCCGCCCTCATCGTCGAACCACTGGTGCAATGCGCCACCGGCATGGCGATGCATGACGCCGAGTACCTGCGCCGTGCTCGGGCGTTATGCGATACCTACGACGTTCATCTGATCGCCGACGAAATCGCCGTCGGCTGCGGGCGTACAGGCAGCTTCTTCGCAGTCGAACAGGCGGGTATCTGGCCGGATTTCCTGTGTCTGTCGAAGGGCATTTCGGGGGGATATCTGCCGCTGTCGCTGGTGATGAGCACCGATGCCGTGTTCGCGGCGTTCTATGACGACGACGTGGCACGCGGCTTCCTGCATTCGCATTCATACACCGGCAACGCGCTGGCCTGCACGGCCGCGCTGGCCACGCTCGATCTGTTTACTCAGCACGACGTCATTGCGGCCAACCGGCAGCGCGCACAGGTATTGGGCAATGCGATGGCAGGACTGCAGGATCTGCCAGGCATCGCCCACGTGCGCCAACAGGGCATGATCCTCGCCTTCGATCTGCCTGACGCACCGGCCGGTACCGGCCTGGCAATTCATCGCCACGCACTGGATGCGGGCGTTTTACTACGACCGATCGGCAATACGGTGTACTGGATGCCACCCTATGTACTGACGCACGAAGACATCACTTTGCTCGCCGAGGCCACGCGTACCGCCGTGCTGAACGCGCACGCCGCGACCTGAGCCTTGTTGGCGGCAGGCAAAAAAAACGGCGCCATCTGGCGCCGTTTTTTTTGTTCCTGCAAACGCGGGATCAGTCGCGCCCGAAGCGGTTGCCACCGCGACGTTGATCGCCAGAGCCGCTGTTGAAACGGTTGCCACCGTTGCCACCGTTACCACGGCGCTCGCCATCCCAACGACCTTGGCCTTGACCTTCACGACGCTGGCGCTGTTCGTTGCCGGCGCCTTCACGACGCACATGCGCGGCAGGCGCTTCGCCATAGGTGCCACGATTGCCCCAGTTGTCGTCGCGACGTGCGCCGCCCGCACCGCCACCGGTGCCAGCGCCAGCGCCGGCTCCCGTACGCGCCGGACGGTCACCGCCCCAGTGCGGACGGCCTTCGCCATGCGGACGGCCACGGCCGTGGCGACGCTCGCCGTCGAAACGGCGGTTGGGATCACGCGGTTGCGACTTGAACTTGGGTTCCAGGCCTTCGATGACGTGGACCGGAATGTTCTGCGTGGTGAAGCGCTCGATGGCGCGGACCTTGCCGCGCTCGGCCGGCCCCGCCAAGGTAATGGCGACGCCGCTGCGGCCGGCACGGCCCGTACGGCCGATACGGTGCACATAGTCTTCGGCGCGCATCGGCATGCCGTAGTTGATGACGTGGCTGATGGTCGGCACGTCGATGCCGCGCGCGGCGACGTCGGTTGCCACCAGTACGCGCACTTCGCCGCGACGCAGGGCCGTCAGCGTGCGATTACGCTTGGCTTGCGGCATGTCGCCATGCAGAGGAGCGGCGGCAAAACCGTCGGTTGCCAGGCGATCGGCCAGGTATTCGGTATCGCGCTTGGTCGCGGCGAAAATGATGGCCTGCTGCATATCGCTGCCACGCAGCAGATGGTTGAGCAGACGGCCCTTGTGCGCATCGTCGTCGGCAAAATGCAGGCGCTGCTCGATGTTCTCGTGCGTGTCGCGGTGCGTGGCCAGTTCGATGCGCGCGGGCTCGTTGAGCATTTCCTCCGCCAGGCGGCCGACCTGCCCACCAAAGGTGGCGGAGAACATCACCGTTTGACGTTCCGGCGGCAGCGCCGCCGCGATCTGCTCGATGTCCTCGATGAAGCCCATGTCCAGCATGCGGTCGGCTTCGTCCAGCACCAGCATTTCGAGGCGCGAGAAATCGATGCGGCCGCGTTCGATGTAATCAAGGAGGCGGCCCGGCGTGGCCACCAGCACATCCACGTGTTGGCGCAGCAGGCGGATCTGCGCCGGATAGGGCATGCCACCCACCACCGACACAACGCGCACGCGGCGCATGCTGCGGCCATAGGTTTCGGCCGCCTTGGTCACTTGCAGGGCCAGTTCGCGCGTCGGCGTCAGCACCAGAATGCGGGGGCCGATGCTGCGTACCGGCGATTCCATGGTCAAGCGATGCAGTGCCGGCAGCATGAAGGCTGCGGTCTTGCCGCTGCCGGTGGCGGCCGACACCATCAGGTCCTGGCCGGTCAGCGCGGCCGGAATAGCTTGCGCCTGAACGGGGGTGGGCTCGGTGTAGCCAGCCTGGCGGATCGACTTGAGGAGGACGTCGTGCAGTCCGAGGGCGTCAAAAGACATGTATTGATCTTCTTTCCAAAGACGAGCGCAGACAGCAGCCTCAGGGGGAGCGAGGCAAAGCGGTACCGCTGCGCAGTGAGCGCGATTCAGCGCGAGCATCGGCGCCAAACCTGTCGGGACACGAAGCTTCCGAAATGAACGGAAAGTGCGGCGGGGGGTCGGGGGCGATGTACTTTTATATCCGGCGGGGTTTGCTACCCGGCCTGGGCAGCGAGTATAGCCGAGCCGCCCCCGAAAAGCCAGAGATATTGCGTTTTATCAAATTGCGATAACGCAAAATGGCGCTAGCAAATCAGTCGGTAGACGCCCCCGCCACGGCACGATAGGCCTGCACCCCGGCATAGATTTCCTGGCGAGCAGCGTCGGGACCATCCCATCCCAGCACCTTGACCCACTTACCGACTTCGAGATCCTTGTAGTGCTGGAAAAAGTGCTCGATCTGGCGCAGCAGCAGACCGGGCAGGTCTTCATAAGTGAACACGCGGTCATAGAGCGGCGAAATCTTGGGCACCGGCACCGCCAGAACCTTGGAATCGTCGCCGGCTTCGTCCTGCATGCACAACACGCCAACCGGACGGCAGCGGATCACCACGCCCGGGATGAGCGCGAACGGCGCCACCACCAGCACGTCGACCGGGTCGCCGTCGCCCGCCACGGAATGCGGCACGTAGCCGTAATTGCACGGATACGACATGGACGTGCCCATGAAGCGGTCGACGAACACGGCGCCGCTGTCCTTGTCGATCTCATACTTGATGGGGTCGGCGTTGGCGGGGATCTCAACGATCACATTGATGTCATTGGGGACATCCAGCCCAGGCGAGACGCTTTTGAAGCTCATGAACTCTCTCTGTCTGTTTTTCGGGTACCCATTATTATGACAGGGGCTCCTGACGAAAACCTTTCGATAGGGGATATCCGCAGGCAGAGAGGGGGCAAAGTGCCCTTATGGGGCCTCGAAGCCCGCGTCGTTGATAGCCTGTTTCAATTGCGAGGTCGACACCTTGGCCGGATCGATCTGCATGCTGGCCTTGCCTTCGGCCAACTGCACGACCACGCCCTGCACGCCGTCGATCGACGACAGCACACGGGTCACGGAACTGGCGCAGCCACCACAGGTCATGCCACGCACATTAAGCGTCACAGCTTCCATGTAATCGATCCTTTCAACAGATGACGCCCTCCCACAGCTGCCCACCCAGTTGGGGCGCGTGGAACAGGCCGAACAGAGCAAAACCGATGACGACGGCGCCGCTGAACATCCGCACCGCCGTCCGGCGCGTGAAATCACGGAATTTCGCCAACAAGACGCCCGCCAAAAACAGATTCGGCAAGGTGCCTAACCCAAAGGCAAGCATCAACGCACCACCCCGCATCCCCGAGCCACTGACCAGCGCCGTACTCAGAATGCTGTAGGTCAGGCCACAGGGCAGCAACCCCCACACCAGACCAAGCGGCAATGCGCGACGCCACGAGCGGGCCGGCAAAAAGCGGGACGACACCGGCTGAACCCTGGCCCACAGGTGGTGCCCGAGTCGCTCGACCGGCGACAGCACCTTGGTGAAGCCGGTCAGATATAGCCCCAGGGCCAGCAGCATCACGTTGGCCAGCACATACAAGGCCATCTGTACCGGCAACCAGCGATTGAAGAGCAAGGTTGCCGAGCCGATCGCCCCCACCAGTGTGCCGATCAGGGTGTAACTGGCCACACGGCCGAGGTTGTAGGCCAGATGCACCGGCCACGTGCGCAGACGGGCCTGGCCCGGCATGGGCATGGACAAGGCGCCCACGACACCGCCACACATGCCGATGCAGTGCACGCCGCCCAACAGGCCAATCAGAAAAACAGCGAGATAACCGGTTTCAGGCATGGGCGCGAACGCCCCCGTGGAAGAGAGAACGGGAGCCTTATCTTACAGCGCGACGGCCCGAGCCTTGCCGCGCGCCGCGAAAGTTTTCGCCCCCGGCCGCTCAGATCACGCGCGAATAACGCTTGGCTTCGCTGCTGGCACGCAGATGGGCATCGAACGCCATCGCCACCACGCGCACCAGGAACCGCCCTGCCTCGGTGACGACCAGCCGATCCGGCTGGATACGCACCAGGCCGGCGGCCTCCAGTCGCGCCAGATCGGTCATTTCGGCTTCGAAGCGTTCGCCGAAACGGGCGCCGAACGTGGCACCGTGCATGCTCGCAAAATCACCCGGGAAAGCCGTTTCAAGATCCGCAAACGACAATTCGAAGTGACACATCAGTGACTGAATGATGTGCCGCCGCAGACGGTCATCGTCGGACATCGCCCAGCCACGCGCCGTGGGCAGCTCATCGCGGTCGAGCGCGGCGTAATAGTCGTCCAGCGACTTGTGATTCTGCACATACACGTTGTCGATCATGCCGATCGACGACACGCCGAACGCCAGCAGATCGCAATCGGCATGGGTGGAATACCCCTGGAAGTTGCGATGCAAGGTCCCCTGGCGTTGTGCGATGGCCAGTTCGTCGTCCGGGCGCGCGAAGTGGTCCATACCGATGTAGACATAGCCGGCTTCGAGCAGGCGTTCGACGGCGCGTTCGAGGATGCCCAGCTTGTCGGCGGGCGTCGGCAGATGCTCGGACTGGATGCGCCGCTGCGGCATGAAGCGCAACGGCAAGTGGGCGTAGCTGTAAAGGGACAGGCGATCGGGCGCCAGCGCCAGCACGGTATCGAGCGTATTGTCGAAACGGGCCGGGCTCTGGTGCGGCAAGCCGTAGATCAGATCCATGCTGACCGAGCGGAAGCCGTTGCGGCGAGCAGCCCGGATGACCTCGGCGGTCTCTTCGACGCTCTGGCGGCGGTTGACGGCAGCCTGCACCTCGGGATCGAAGTCCTGCACACCCACGCTGATGCGGTTGAAGCCGGCCCTGGCAAGCTGGATGATGCGATCGGCGTCGGCACGACGGGGGTCGATCTCGATAGAATGCTCGCCAGCGGGATCGAGGTCGAAAAATTCACAAATGCCGTCGACCAGCCGCTGGGTGTCCTCGCTGCTCAGGAAGGTGGGCGTACCGCCCCCCCAGTGCATCTGCACGACACGCGGTTTTCGCTGGAATTGCCGGGCTTTTAGCGACATTTCCCGCAGCAGATAATCGACGTAGCGCGAGCCCAGCTCACGATTCTTGGTCGCTATCTTGTTGCAGGCACAATAAAAACAAACGGTGTCGCAAAAAGGAATATGGAAATATAATGATAGCGAACAACCGTCCGCACGCGCCTCGGCCATGAACCCCAGGTGCGGAACGTGAGCTAGGTCGGTCGCTTCAACGAAGCGGTCGGCGGTGGGATACGATGTATAACGCGGACCGGGTATATCGTATTGGTTAATCAGTGCCGAATTTATCAGATTAGTCTGAGTCACGCTCATTGAATGATAGTCGCTGATGAATTAGTTTGTCAGAACAATCTTAATATAGCTTGACGGCACTCAAATGCAGGGAATCGTATCGTGGATCAGATCGTTACAACTCCGCTGACGCTCGCGGCTACGCGTGCCGCGTGCTCTCAATGCAGCCTGCGCGAACTGTGCCTGGCTGGCGGCCTTGATGACGCCGATCTGCACAAGCTCGACGAAGTCGTCCAGCGTCGCAAGATCAAGCGTCAACATCAGATGTTCCGTGCCGGCGATCCGTTTGAAGCCATCTATGCGGTCCGCACTGGCTTCTTCAAAACAGACATCCTGACAGAAGAGGGTTTGGAACAAGTCACCGGCTTTCATATGGCGGGCGAAATCCTCGGGCTCGATGGCATCAACACGGATCACCACGTGTGCAACGCGACGGCGCTCGAAGACAGCGAAGTCTGCGTCATGCCGTACGCCCAACTCGAAGAAATCACCCGGGTCGTACCCTCGCTACAGAAGCAGTTCCATCGTTTCATGAGCCGGGAAATCGTTCGCGATCAAGGACTCATGATCCTGTTGGGCTCAATGCGTGCCGAAGAGCGTATCGCCGCCTTCCTCATCAACCTGTCGCAGCGGATGAAGGCACGCGGCTATTCTGCGTATGAATTTCACCTGCGCATGACCCGCGAAGAGATCGGCTCCTACCTGGGCCTGAAACTGGAAACCGTCAGCCGGACGTTCTCCAAGTTCCACGACGAAGGATTGATTAGCGTACAGCAGAAGCACATCCGTATCCTTGACGCTGATGGGCTGCGCGCCTTGTTGAATCACACTTCTTGTTGATATAGCGCATGGGATTTTTCTTACGAGAAAATCCCATATTCTCATCGACGAGATTTAATAATCTTATTTCAAGACTATTTCGCCGGAGTGAAAGCAGAGGATATTCCCCTGCACTCCGGCGTATTTATTTCGGCGCCGACAAATACCTTTTTGTCGAGGCGCCGTGCGGCTCTGATTGACGCAAATCAACGCCCCAGGTGCAGCACGAAGGGCGTCAGCGATATAGTGTCTCTTATCGTGACCACAGGAGGACTCAACCATGTATGAGCACATCCTTGTACCGACCGACGGCTCCGAACTCTCCGCGCGAGCAGTTAACAGCGCGATCAGGTTCGCCAAGTCCATCGGAGCCCGCATCACCCTGCTGTACGTACAACCGGACTACCCCCGCCCGATTGTGGGCGAAGGCGCTCTGATCGCGCCCGAAAACCGGGAGGAATTCCTCGAAGAAACCGCCAAGCAAGCCAACGGCATCCTGGCCAATGCCCAGGCTGCCGCTCGCACCGAAGGCGTCACCGCCGTGAGCTACACCGAAGTGAGCGATGTGCCTTACCAGGTCATCATCGACACGGCCGAACGCGAAAAATGCGACCTGATCTTTATGGCCTCGCATGGCCGCAAGGGCTTGGCCGGCCTGTTGATCGGTTCGGAAACCCACAAGGTGCTGACGCACAGCAAGATGCCGGTGCTGGTCTATCGCGAAGGCTGATTTCCCTTGCTCCGACAAGCCCCTTGCGCATCCCGCCCAAGGGGCTTTTTCTTGCCCGCGCCTGTTCAGTGGTGATTGATTTCCTGCCGGCCGCGCTGGAAGAACAGCGTCGTGAAGCTCGATGCGATGCAGATCAGCCAGAAACCGAAGAAACCGATGGTGTACGTTGCCATGGACGAGTAGCTCACCGGGCGTCCGAACAGAAACAGCGCCTGCGGGTCGACCACCGTAAAGAACACGATCTCGGCGACAGCCGCCGTCAGGAACGACGGCCACAGAACGAGGATCCACTTGCTCATCGAACCTCCTCAGATTTGAGTCGATCTTCCTTCAGCCCACACGCCCCATGGGGGCGGCGCCAACAACCGCGTCAGACTGGCGGAGCCTCCAGGCTGACGGGCTTGGCAGCCGGCATCTTCACCTCCTGCACAAACCGCCAGCTACCGCCTTCGTCTTCGAGGCTGACATCCCAACTCCCCGCCTGCAGCGGCGCCATGGTGGCGCGATAAACCCCGCCCTGCCCGCTCAGCGCCAGCACTTGATCTTCCCCTTCCTTGGTCGGATGCAGGAAGGTCAGGCGCAGTCGCTCCGGCAGACTAATACCCTCGCGCGCGCTCAGATGTAGCGTCAGCTCGTTACCGACGGTGGTGATCTCGCCTCGCAAACCCAGATGACGGGCCATATTCTCTCGCGCCAGGGTCTCGTTGATCGCCAACCCGCGCTTGTAGTAGTCAGCTGCAACCACGCCGTCATCGCTCTTGACTGCCAGCACCAGGGTAGCGATGCCTGCCACCACGGCAGTCATGGGCAAGCCCATCAGGATCCACGGCCAAGGCTCGCGATACCACGGAGCGCTTGCCTGCCGCGCAGGTTTCAACACAGAAGAAGATGACATGATCGTGCTCTCTCAGGGCATGATGAAAACGGCTTTTTCGCGGACAAACTCGTCCGCGTGGTCCTGTGCCCGGACCTCGAAATAAATGGTGTGCGAACCCTTGGTGGCACTTTCGACGGGCACGCGCACACGCAGCGTACCGGTGCTGTTCTGGGCGGGATCCATGACAAAACGGCTGGCGCCGTCGACGCGGATACCTTCCATGCCCGTCGCACTCACGGTGACCACGCGTGAAGACTCCGCCATGTTCATCAGGTGGAGAATGTAGACGTTTTCGATCTGACCGTCTTCCACCTCCCGCGCCAGCGTCGTGCGGTCCTTGATGACGTCGACGCGGATGATTTCGCGCGTCGCCAGGCCCCAGGCGAAGGCAATCACGATCGCCCACAGCACGGCCGCGTAGATAAGCACGCGTGGCCGCAGGACATGCGCCAGGATGTCCTTGGCCCCCCACTTCTTTTCCAGCGCGTTTTCGGTGGAGTAGCGGATCAGGCCGGGCGGATAGCCCATCTTGTCCATCACCTGATCGCAGGCGTCGATGCAGGCGGCGCAACCGATGCATTCGTACTGCAGCCCCTGACGGATATCGATGCCGGTCGGGCACACCTGCACGCAGATACCACAATCCACGCAATCGCCCTTGCCGATGCTGCGTGGTTCCACCCCGCGCTTGCGCGAGCCGCGCGGCTCGCCACGAGCCACGTCGTACGTAATCACCAGCGTGTCGGGATCGAACATCACGCTTTGGAAGCGCGCGTAGGGGCACATGTACTTGCACACCTGCTCGCGCATCACGCCTGCCATCAGATAGGTGAACGATCCGTAGAACAGAATCCAGAACGCCGCCCAACCGCTGACGTTGAAGCGTCCGATGTCGCCGACCAATTCGGTCATCGGGGTGAAGTAACCGACGAAGGTGATGCCCGTCCATGCGGAGACCGCGATCCACGCCAGGTATTTGGCGCCCTTGATCAACAGCTTGCGGCCGCCCCATGGCATTTCGTCGAGCTTCATCTGGCGCTGGCGGCTGCCTTCGATCTTCTGTTCGATCCACATGAAGATCTCGGTGTACACCGTCTGCGGGCAGGCGAAACCGCACCACAGGCGCCCTGCCACCGCGGTAAACAAGAACAGCGACAGCGCACTGATGATGAGCAGCACCGCCAGGTAGAACACGTCCTGGGGCCAGAACACCCAACCGAAGATGTAGAACTTGCGTTCAACCAGATCGAACAGTACCGACTGGCGCCCGTTCCACGGGATCCAGCACAGCCCGTAGAACACCAATTGCGTCAGCCACACCATGGCCCAGCGCCAATTGGCGAAGCGGCCCGTCACGGCACGCGGATAGACCTTGCGGCGAACCTCATACAGGCCGTCGTCGACGAGTTGGATGGGAATGACGGCCGCCTTGGCGCGAATCTTCGGCTTGCCGACGGCATTGAATGACGAGGACGGATCTTCTGTAGCGGGCATTAGGCTGGCCTTATAGATCCTTCGCGGCTCTATCGAGGTCGTCCAGGCGCAAGGCGGCCGCGAAGGGAAAGAGCCGGTGCGCTGGCGCGACCGGCTCTCGCGATATGAATGGGGCTCGCCTATTGTAGTGGGCTTGGCGAGCCCTGCAGAGCGCTACTGCTTTTTTGACAGACTCAGCACGTAGGCGGCGAGCAGGTGGACCTTGCTTTCGCCGAGCAGATCCTTGAAGGCCGGCATCTGGTTGTCGCGCCCCTTGCTCACGGTTTCCATGATGGTGGCCTCCGACGAGCCGTACAGCCACACCTTGTCAGTCAGGTTCGGCGCGCCAAGAGCGGTATTGCCCTTGCCATCGGCTGCATGACAGGCCGCGCAATAAGTCTGGAAAGACTGCCGACCGCGCGCGGAGCGCACCGAGTCGTTGGCCAGACCGGACAATGAGCGCACATAGTTGGCCACGTCCTTGACGCCATCGCCGCCGAGCACCGTCCCCCAGGGCGGCATGATGCCGTGGCGGCCGCCCAGGATGGTGGTCTGAATGGTCTGCGGCTCGCCACCGTGGATCCAGTCATTGTCGGTCAGGTTCGGAAAGCCCTTGGCGCCACGCGCGTCGGCCCCGTGACACTGCGCACAGTAGGTCAGAAACAGGCGCTGTCCCATGGCGTTCGCTTCCGGATCGTTCGCCACCGCCATCAGGTCCTGCTTGGCGTATTTGTCGAAGATCGGGTCGAAGCGTTCGCGCGCCAGATTCATTTCGTTGTCATATTGACCAGTGGCGCTCCAGCCCAGCTTGCCCTGGTAGCCCCCCAGGCCATACAGCGCCAGATAGCCGACGCTGAAGAAGATGGTCATCCAGAACAGGTACATCCACCAGCGCGGCAGCGGATTGTTGTACTCCTGCAGGTCGCCATCCCAGATGTGATCCTGCAGCTCAACCGGGCCTGCCTTGCGCTTGGTGTTGTTGGCCGCCAGGATCACGGCACAGAAAAGCAGGCTCAGCGTTACAAGGCCCGCCACGTAATACAGCCAAAAATCGCTGACAAAGTCACTCATGATGGGTCATCCACGGTTGTCCCGCCCGGCATCGTCCTGCGCCGGGGCATCGTCTTCGGTAAAAGGCGCGTTGGCGGCTTCATCGAAGCCGCGCTTGGCGGATTTGCTGTAGGCCCACACGGCGATGCCGATGAAACACAGCAAACCCAGCAACGTCAGCGCGGAGCGGAAAAAATCCAGATCCATGACGGCGCGCTCTTATCGAATGCCTTTGATGGTCGTTCCCAAGCCCTGCAGATAAGCGACCAGGGCGTCGAGCTCTGTCTTGCCTTCGAGCTGCTTGCGGGCACCGGCGATTTCAGCTTCGGTGTAGGGCACGCCCACCACAGCCAGCGCACGCATTTTCTTCTCGATGTCGTCGGACGCCACCGGGCGATCCAGCCACGGGAAGGCCGGCATGTTCGACTCGGGCACCACGTCACGCGGGTTCAGCAAGTGCGTGCGATGCCACAGGTCGGAGTAACGGCCGCCCACGCGCGCCAGATCGGGGCCGGTGCGCTTCGATCCCCACTGGAACGGATGGTCGTAGACAAACTCGCCGGCCACCGAGTAATGGCCGTACCGCTCGGTCTCGGCGCGGAACGGGCGGATCATCTGCGAGTGGCAATTGAAGCAGCCTTCGCGCAGGTAGATGTCGCGCCCCACCAGGCGGACCGGATCGTACGGCTTGAGCCCTGCCACCGGCGTGGTCGTCGAGCGCTGGAAGAACAGCGGCACGATCTCCACCAAGCCGCCGACGCTGATGACGACCAGCGTCAGGACGATCAGCCAGGTGACACTCTTTTCAATGAATTCGTTGCTCATCTTCATGTCGTCAGTCCTATCAATGCGCGGTCGCAACAGGCGCCATCACGGGCACTTCCGCCGCCTTGTGGCCGGCGATCGTACGCACCATGTTGTAGAACATCAGGAACATGCCACCAAGGAACAGAACACCCCCGACCAGGCGGATCGTCCAGAACGGATAGCTGGCCTTGACGCTTTCGACGAAGGAGTACGTCAGCGTGCCGTCCACATTGGTGGCGCGCCACATGAGCCCCTGCATCACACCGGCGATCCACATCGAAGCGATGTACAGCACCACGCCGATAGTGGCGATCCAGAAGTGGGCGGTGACCAGACGCGTGGAGTACATCTCGGAACGGCCCCACAGACGCGGCAGCAGGTAATACACCGAACCGATCGAAATCATCGCCACCCAACCCAGTGCACCCGAGTGCACGTGGCCGATGGTCCAGTCGGTGTAGTGAGACAGCGCGTTGACGGTCTTGATGGACATCATCGGACCTTCGAAGGTCGACATGCCATAGAACGACAGCGAGGTGATGAGGAACTTCAGGATCGGGTCGGTACGCAGCTTATGCCAGGCCCCCGACAGCGTCATGATGCCGTTGATCATGCCCCCCCAGCTCGGTGCCAGCAGGATCAGCGAGAACACCATGCCCAGCGACTGCGCCCAGTCGGGCAGCGCGGTGTAGTGCAAATGGTGCGGGCCCGCCCACATGTACGTGAAGATCAGCGCCCAGAAGTGCACCACCGACAGGCGATACGAGTACACCGGCCGACCAGCCTGCTTCGGCACGAAGTAATACATCATGCCCAGGAACCCCGCCGTCAGGAAGAAGCCCACGGCATTGTGGCCGTACCACCATTGCACCATGGCGTCCTGCACGCCCGAGTAGGCCGAGTAGGATTTCCAGAGCGTAACCGGCACTTCGGCCGAATTCACGATGTGGAGCAAGGCCACGGCCAGGATGAAGGCACCGTAGAACCAATTGGCGACGTAGATGTACGGAGTCTTGCGCTTGACCAAGGTGCCGAAGAAAACGACCGCATACGCTACCCAGACGACAGCGATCAGGATGTCGATCGGCCATTCGAGTTCAGCGTACTCCTTGCCCGAGGTGATCCCCAGCGGCAAGGTGATGGCCGCTGCAACGATCACGATTTGCCAGCCCCAGAACACGAAAGAAGCCAGGGCGGGAGCGAACAGTCCGGTATGGCAGGTGCGTTGTACGACGTACAACGAGGTGCTCATGAGGGCGCAGCCTCCGAACGCGAAGATCACGGCATTCGTGTGCAGCGGACGCAGCCGGCCGAAGTGGAACCACTCCGCGAAATCCAGCTGTGGCCAGACCAGTTGCGCGGCAATGACGACACCGACCAGCATGCCGACAATGCCCCACACGACTGTCATCACCGCGAACTGCCGCACGACTTTATCGTCATAAGTCGCCTGGGTTTGCATGTGCTACCTCGTCATTGGAGAAAGATGGAATAGTTATTCCGCATGGTTACACCTGTGTCATAGCACCATCTCACAGGCTGTACTACGGCGAAGCGCCTGCCGCGACCGTCATGAGGAATGAACTGTCGAGAACCAGCACGATACGCGGAAGTTAATGAACCGTATGAGCTACCGCTTGATTTAGATCAAGTCTAAAGCTTGCAGAGGGAACTTGCGGGGTTGTTGATGCGGGCGGAGTGTACCAGCGGGCCTGGCGAGGGGCAAAAAAAAGGGTGCGGCAAGCGCACCCCCAACCCCAACAGAGAGACTTAACGGCTCAAGCGCGAATGAAGATCCTGCAGCTGTCGCCGGCGCCAACGCTGTCGTTGGCATGGGTCGTAGTATTCCCGTATCAGGGTTGAGTCACATTGACTGCCGTCAATTGTTTACGCACATCAGCGCTTTTCGGGCGCCTCGCCTTCACGACCTGCCGGTCTCCCGGCCGCCTCCGCGTTCTTCGCGGTGGCTGCGTCATCGGGAGGCTGCTTTTCATCGTCCAGCAACATCTTCCAGGCAGGCCCTTCGAGATCATCGAATTGGCCGCTGCGCACGGACCACCAGAAGATGGCGGCGATCACGAACACCAATACGATGGAAAGCGGCACGAGGATGTAGAGGCTGCTTTCCATGCCCGGCGCTATTCGGCAAAAATGTGTTTCACACGCAGCGTCTGCCCGCGCTCGATGAGCCCGACGAGGCGGTCGATGTTCGGATGCTTGCCGGCATTGGCGCGCGCGTCCTCGGTATGCTCGGCATACACTTCAAGCCCCTTGGCAGCCGCTTCGGGCGTAATGGCGCCGAACAACTGCCCCAAATGGTTGTACACCGCCAGCGAGCCCGCCTGCCCTGGCTTGTTTTCGATGGTGGCAACGACCTCGCCCTGTTCGTCGAGCAATTGGAGCGCCGCCAGGTGCGATACGCCGGGAAGTTGTTTGAGGTTCTCTGCGAAGGCCATGATTGTCGGAT
The DNA here is from genome assembly GCA_047605765.1 of Rhodocyclaceae bacterium. Taxonomy (GTDB): domain Bacteria; phylum Pseudomonadota; class Gammaproteobacteria; order Burkholderiales; family Rhodocyclaceae; genus JBGVSA01. Next base: position 18,791 of record JASGFB010000009.1, on the reverse strand, counting down.
ATTTGGATCGGAGCCGGCCATTCTACGGCAGCGCCACTCGCATTCCCTCAGTCGGATCCGCCCCCTGCCGAGCCAAGGCCCACGTCACGTGCTCACGCACCAACGCCGACGCATCGTCCTCACGGGTACGCAGCGCAGCCGTGACGGCAGACGATTGTGGCGCATTGCCCAATGCCACTGCGATATTGCGCAGCCAGCGTTCATGCCCGATGCGCAGGATCGGGGAGCCCGCCATGCGGACGTTGAATGTTTCCTCGGACCACGCAAACAGCTCGATCAGATCAGCGGTTCCATCCAAGCCATTACGGATTGAAAAGTCCGCCTCTGCCGCCTTGCGGGCAAAGCGATTCCACGGACACACGAGTTGGCAGTCGTCGCAGCCGTAGATGCGGTTTCCCAACAATGGGCGAAGTGGCTCCGGAATCGCCCCTTGCAATTCGATCGTCAGATAAGAAATGCACCGCCGGGCGTCCAGCTTGCCTGGCGCCACGATGGCCCCGGTCGGGCAGGCGGTGATGCAACGCGTGCAGGTGCCGCAGTGCTCCGCGATGGGGGTTTCGACCGGGAGCGGCAGATCGACGTAGATCTCGCCAAGAAAAAAGTACGAACCCGCTTCACGATGCAGCAGCAGCGTGTGCTTGCCGCGCCAGCCGATGCCCGAGCGCGCCGCCAGGGCGGCCTCCATCACCGGCGCCGAGTCGACGAATACCCGGTGGCCGAACGGCCCCGCCACTTCGGCGATGCGATCGGCGAGTTTCTGCAAGCGCGCGCGCAAGACCTTGTGATAGTCCCGCCCCAGGGCATAACGCGCCACATAAGGGCGCGTCGCGTCCGCCAGGATCGCTTCGGCATGCGCCTGCCCTTCTTCGGGCCAGTAATTCATGCGGGCGGTGATCACGCTCACAGTTCCCGGCACAAGTTCCGCCGGGCGGGTGCGCTTGGTGCCGTGGCGCGCCATATAATCCATCTCGCCGTGAAAACCCGCTTCCAGCCAGGCTTGCAGCGCGCGTTCTTCTTCAGGCAGTTCGATTCCCGCGATTCCGATCGCGTCGAAGCCCAGTTCCGCACCCCACCGGCGAATGTCTGCCACCAGCGTCGCGCCATCCAGAGAGAGTTCATGCCTTCCAGTCACGCCCCGGATGATAGTGCCAAGACGTTTTTCCTGGCGGACCAATCGGCGACGGAAACTCTGGGGGCCTGGGTTGCCGGCAGACTGGAACCGGGCCTGGTCATCTGGCTTGTCGGCGACCTGGGCGCCGGCAAGACCACGCTGACGCGCGGCCTGTTGCGCGCCCTGGGCCACACCGGCGCAGTGAAAAGTCCAACCTACACCTTGCTCGAACCTTATGTAGTTTCTAAAATGGCGCTGTATCACTTTGATTTTTATCGATTCAGCGAACCAGAAGAATTTCTCGATGCCGGGCTGGAAGAGTATTTCGCCGAAGACGCCGTGTGCTTGGTCGAATGGGCCGAAAAAGCCGGGCGTTTCGTGCCGCCGGCGGATATCGAAATTTCGCTGCAAGTCGATGGAGATGGGCGCCGAGCCGTCTGTCGTGGAGTATCCGAACGAGGACGTGCATGTCTGATCCGATCAAGCAGTTCAATCCCTGCCTCTATTCGCGCCGAGCCTTCCTGAAGGCCAGCGGTGCGGCCATGACGTTGATGGTCACGCCGCTGGCGTATGGCGCCGAAGCGCGCATCCTGGCCGTCCGTGTGTGGCCGGCGCAGGATTACACGCGCATCACCCTCGAAGGCAAGGAAGCCCTGCGTTACACGCAACAGATCGTCAAGGACCCGGAGCGCCTGGTCATTGATCTCGAAGGCGTCGAGCTGAACAGCGTGATCGAAAGCCTGCCCTCCAAGATCACCGCCGACGATCCCTACATCAAGCTGATCCGCGCAGGCCGCAATCGGCCGGGCATCGTACGGCTGGTGGTGGAGCTGAAGGCCGAGATCAAGCCGCAGACATTCACGCTGCCGCCCGTAGGCGAATACGGCAACCGCCTGGTGGTCGACCTGTATCCGTCCGAACCGGTCGACCCCCTGCTGGCGCTCATCGAAAAGACCAGCCCGCAGGCCGCCGCATCCGGCGAGGTGTCACCGCACGACAAGAAGGTGGACGTCACCAATCCCCAGCCTCAGCCCAATCGGCAGGTACCCGACTTCGCCGAGCAACCCAAGACGGTAGCTGACACCCCAACGGCTAAACCGCCGGGCAGCAAGGGCAATATCGAACGCCTGATCACCATTGCCGTCGATCCCGGCCACGGCGGTGAAGACCCGGGCGCCATCGGCGCAGGGGGCAGCTACGAAAAACACGTGACGCTGCAGATCGCCAAGCGCCTCAAGGCCAAGATCGATGCCGAGCCGAACATGCGCTGCATGCTTACGCGCGACGCCGATTTCTTTGTGCCGTTGGGCACACGCGTGCAAAAAGCACGGCGCGTCCAGGCTGACCTTTTTATGTCGATCCACGCCGATGCGTTCATCCGCCCCGAAGCGCGGGGCAGTTCGGTGTTCGTGCTGTCCGAACGCGGCGCATCGAGCACCGCCGCCAAATGGTTGGCCGCCAAGGAAAACGCCTCCGACCTCATCGGCGGGGTCAACCTTGGCGTCAAGGACACCCACCTGGCCAAAACGCTGCTCGATCTGTCGCAGACCGCAACGCTCAACGACAGCACCAAGCTGGCCAAAGCGGTGCTGTCCGAAGTGGGCTCGATCAACAAGCTTCACAAGGGCGACGTCGAACAAGCTGGCTTCGCTGTGCTGAAGGCGCCGGATATCCCCTCGATCCTCGTCGAAACAGCCTTCATCTCCAATCCAGAGGAAGAAAAGCGACTCATCGACGACGCCTACCAGAACAAAATGGCTGATGCGCTGCTGCGTGGCATCAAGCAGTATTTCGCCAAGAATCCGCCCTTGTCGAAATCGAAGATGGCGATGCTCGACCGCTGAACGGCGGAGCATTTGTCTGATCTCGCTCAAGGGCCAGGCGTCGGCCAGAAAAGTCTTAGGCAGTAAACTTGCGCGTTCACGCACACAAGCCTGCACGCCCCCCCCTGCCATGACGACTCTTACGCTCGAACATATTCCGCTGACCGACCTGCCCGCCCCGTGGCGAAAGCAGTTGGAAGCGGCCGGCCAGCATGTCACGGTAACGCTGGCCACCGAAAACCCCTCGCCCCTGCGGCCGCTGCAGGAACGTCTGTGGGGCGGCATCGATCGCCAGGACATCGACTCGCTTATCCAGCACACGCGCGAAGCGGCATTCTGAGTCAGGGCTATCGCCCCAAGCATTTTCCGCAGGCGCTGCAATGCGCCGCGCGATTGGCGATAATGGCGGGCAATCCGAAAGCCAACGCCATGCCAGTCATCCATCGCCTCCCTGAAGTCCTCATCAACCAGATCGCCGCCGGCGAGGTGGTCGAGCGCCCCGCATCGGTGCTCAAGGAACTGATGGAAAACAGCCTGGACGCGGGCAGCCAGGCCATCGAAGTCCATCTGCTGCAAGGCGGCGTCAAACAGATCCGCATCGTCGACGACGGCTGCGGCATCGACAAAGACGATCTGGCCATGGCGCTGGAACGCCACGCCACCAGCAAGATCGGCTCGCTCGAAGACCTCGAAGCCGTCGCGACCATGGGATTCCGCGGTGAAGCGCTGGCCGCCATCGCCTCCGTGGCCCGCACGCGCATCACCAGCCGCGCGCGGGGTGCCGCTCACGCTTGGCGGGTCAACGAGCGGGAGCGCGAGCCAGCCCCGGCGGCGCTCAACCACGGCACGGTGATCGAGGTCGAAGACCTCTACTACAACACACCGGCGCGCCGAAAATTTCTGAAATCCGACAGCACCGAATTCGGCCATTGCGACGACGTTTTCCGGCGCATCGCGCTGGCCCGCCCGGATGTGGGCTTTCTGCTCACGCACAATGGCCGCGTCACATTGCGCCTGGCGGCCGGTGACGCCGAACGGCGCACGCGCGAATTGCTCGGCGACGATTTCATGGCCCACGCGCGCGATGTCGATGTCAGTTCCGGCAACCTGCGCCTGCGTGGCTTTGCGGCATTGCCGGCCTACGCGCGCGCCACACGCGACGCGCAGTACTTTTACGTCAACGGCCGCTTCGTGCGCGACAAGCTGATCCAGCACGCGCTGCGCGAATCGTACGCGGACATCCTGCATGGCAGCCGTCACCCCGTCTTCGCCCTGTTTCTGGAACTCGACCCCATCGGCGTCGATGTCAACGTGCATCCGGCCAAAACAGAAGTCCGCTTCCGCGAAGCACGCGCCATCCACCAGTTTGTCTATCACGGTGTGAATCGCGCGTTGGCGGTACCGATTCAAAGCGCCCCGCAGGCCATTGCCGGCGCGGTGGGATCCCCCGCCTTTGCTGCGACGCCGTTGCCGTACGTTGCGCCCAGCCCGCATGAACAGGTGGCACTGGCAGTGGAAGAGCCGCGCGCTGCCCCTTATTGGGCGCCCCCCGGTCGACCGCAGATGGCTCCGGCGCCGCGGCCGTTCAATCCCGAATTGCTGACCCCGCTGGCCGAGCCTGGCCGGCCGACACCGCTGCCCACCACCATCCAGGGCGCTCCGCTCGGCTATGCCGTGGCACAACTGCATGGTGTATACGTACTCGCCCAGAATGAAATCGGGCTCGTGCTGGTGGACATGCACGCGGCACACGAGCGCATTCTTTATGAGCAGCTCAAGCATGTGCTGGATGGCAACCCGGGCATTCAGCGCCTGTTGATTCCTGCCGTCTTCAATGCCAGCAAGATCGAAATGGCGTGCGCCGAAGAACACGCAGACACGCTTCAACGGATGGGCTTCGATGTGGCGGCGGCCGGCCCCAGCGAACTGGCCGTACGCAGTGTCCCGGCGCTGCTCGCACGGGCCTCGGTTGCCGATCTGTTGCGTGCGCTGCTGGCGGAATTGCGCGACTTCCCGGCCTCGGACGTCGTGGCGGCACGCCGCAACGAACTGCTGGCGACCATGGCCTGCCATGGCGCGGTGCGCGCCAATCGCCAACTCACGCTGCCGGAAATGAACGGCCTGCTACGTGACATGGAAGCGACCGAACGCGCGGACCAGTGCAACCACGGCCGCCCCACCTGGGTGCAATTGTCGATGGGCGATCTCGACAAGCTGTTCATGCGCGGCCAATAATCGGCGCCTTTTCGTGGCCGGCCACAAGGCCGACCTTCTCATGATCTTTGCGCCCGCACGGGCGCCCGCACTATGCAACTGGACCGTATTCTTCAAACCCAAGGCTTTGGCTCGCGCCGCGAATGCCGCGCGCTTGTGCGACAAGGTGAAGTCAAGGTCAATGGCCTGACGGTCACCGACCCCTTCGCTGACTTTGACGTCGCCGATTTCAGCTTTGAGATCGGCGACTGGACCTGGCAATACGCCGAGCACGTATACATCGCGCTGAACAAGCCGCTCGACGTCGAGTGCTCGCGCAAGCCCAAGCACAACCCGAGCGTCTATAACTTGCTGCCCGAGCCCGTGGTTGCACGCGACGTTCAGAGTGTCGGCCGTCTCGACGTCGACACCACCGGCCTCTTGCTGTTTTCGGACGACGGCCAGTTCATCCATGCGCTGTCTTCGCCCAAGCGGCATGTCACCAAGAGCTACCGTGCCACCATCAAGCACGCGATCGACGACGAACTGATCGCCAAGTTGCTCGACGGCGTGCAATTGCTCGATGAGCCCGAACCTGTTTGCGCCCTATCGGCCCAGCGCGTCGATGACAACACGCTCGAACTGACCGTCGACCAGGGCAAGTACCACCTGGTCCGTCGCATGGTCGCGGCAGCCGGCAACCGCGTCGAAGCGCTGCATCGCTTCGCGGTCGGCGATCTGTCACTCGAATCCGGCGTACTGCCGCAACTGGATGGGGAAGACTGGTGCTACCTCAATGAGCGGCATCTGGCACTCTTGGGCTACGCCGTAACGACCGACAAGGGCCAACCATGACCCAACCCAAGCGCCCGACACTCTCGCTACCGCGCCAGCGCGCCCAGTCGGATGATGATCAAGTGCGCCAGCCCCGTCGCGCAACACGCGTGAATCCGGTACTCAAAGAGGCGGAACTGCGCAGCCGCAGCAAGCCGCAACCTGCCGCCGCGCCGCGTCCGGCGCCGGCACAACCGCCTCGCCGCACGCCGACAGCGCCGCCGCGCCCGTCGATCGAATCGCCCGACACCCCCCTGCGCCTGTCCAAGCGAATGGCCGAGCTCGGCTTATGCTCGCGCCGCGAAGCTGACGACTACATCGCACGTGGCTGGGTGACGGTCGATGGCGTGGTTGTCAATGAACTCGGCAGCAAAGTCCTGCCGACGCAGAAGGTGGTCCTGGCGCGCGAAGCGACGACGGTGCAGAACCGCCGCGTTACAGTCCTCATCCACAAGCCGATCGGCTATGTGTCCGGCCAGGCCGAAGATGGCTACCAGCCAGCCAGCGTGCTGATCAGCGTGGAAAATCATTGGGGCAAGGATCCGGTCAATCGGCAGTTGAGCGCATCGCAGCTCATCGGTCTGGCGCCGGCCGGGCGCCTCGATATCGATTCGACCGGATTGCTGGTGCTGACGCAGGATGGCCGCATCGCCAAAAAACTGATTGGTGAGTACAGCGAAGTCGAAAAGGAATACCTCGTCCGCGTGGAAGGCCACCTCAGCGACGAAGGCCTGCGGCTGCTCAACCACGGCTTGTCGCTCGACGGCGTACAACTGAGGCCCGCCAAGGTAAGTTGGTCGAACGAGGACCAACTGCGCTTTGTGCTGCGTGAAGGGCGCAAGCGCCAGATCCGCCGCATGTGCGAACTGGTGGGCCTGCGCGTCACGGGTCTCAAGCGCGTGCGCATCGGGCGCATCCCACTGGCCGCCCTACCGTTGGGCCAGTGGCGTTACCTCGGCGAGGATGAATCCTTCTGAGCGTGCGCGATCAGGCCGCCTGCTGCAGACCATCCAGGTCATACGATCGGCAGGCCGCCTGATAGATCGCCAGCCAGCTTTCGACGTCGAGTGACGCCCCGCCGACCAGCGCACCATCGACGTCCTCCGACTGGAAGATATGTTCAGCGCCGTCCGGTCGGACGCTTCCCCCATAGAGCAGACTCATGCTCTGGCCCAGGCCGGCATGTGCAGCATCCGAAAAATGCCGGATGAAGCGCATCACCTGTGCGATCTGCTCGGGCTGGGCACTCTCGCCCGTACCAATTGCCCAGACGGGCTCATAGGCAATCACGATATGACGCCAGGCATCGTTGTCGAAGCGCTCGAGCAGCGGGCGCAATTGGCGCGACAGCACTGAAAAGGTCTGGCCCGCCTGGCGCTCGGCGAGTGTTTCGCCCACGCAGGTGATGGCCGTGATGTGGTGGAAAAGGCAAGCCTGCACTTTTTCCGCCACCAACGCGTCGCTCTCACCGAACAAGGCGCGTCGTTCGGAATGCCCAACGATGGCGTATGCACACCCCATTTCGTGCGCCATGGGGACGGAGACCTCACCTGTGATGGCCCCCGCTGCTTTTTCCGATACGTTCTGCACGCCCCAACGCACGCGTGTCCCGCTGGCATGGCGCACTGTTTCGGCGATGTGCAGCGTCGGCGGGCAGATCACCATCTCGGGTTGATTGCGGGCTACGTCGATCAGCGCAGGAAACATGCGCCGACACAGATCCAGCGAACCGTTCATCTTCCAGTTGGCAACCAGGAGTTTTCTTCTCATTGCAGCCTCTCGTGGGTAACGTATAGGACGGTCTTCCGTTCTCGCTTCTTTTTTTGTTGCAGTGCGTCACTAGAGCATAGTCGCTCATTGCGCAGTGCGGCATTTTTTGTTGATCGGGAGCAAATTCTGCACCTGCGGACGCGACAATCCCGTAGGCCGATGACCGACACAGCACGCATTCATGGCGTTTCGGCTAAGGTATCGGCCATGACTCTCTGCGTTATTTTCGACAATGACGGCACGCTCGTGGATAGCGAGCGCCTGGGCTGTCAGGTGTTCGCCGAGCTGATCCCCGAATTGGGTGAGCCGGTGGATGTGCTGGTGGAGCGCTACCGCGGCAAAAAGCTGGCGATCGTTCTGGACGACATCGGCCAACGTATCGGGCGCACCATAGATATCGAAGCCTTCAGCCCGCCCTTCCGCGCCCGCTCGGCCGAACTGTTCGCGTCCTGCCTGGAACCCATGCCAGGCGTACCCGCCATGCTGCCCCGCCTGCGCCAACCGTTTTGCCTGGCGTCCAACGGACCTTTGATCAAGATCCGGCAGACACTCGAAGCCACCGGACTGGCGCCTTATTTTGGCGACAGGCTGTTCAGTGCCTACGACATCGGCTACTGGAAGCCGGATCCGGGGCTGTTTCTGCACGCTGCGCATGCCATGGGGTTCGCGCCGGAACAGTGCGTGGTGATCGAGGACAGCCCCACTGGACTGGCGGCGGCTCACGCAGCCGGCATGATTGGTATTTTCTACACCAATGGCGCCGAGCATACCGACGATGTGCTGAGCGTCTCGCACATGAGCGAGCTCCCGGCCCTGCTCGACGCATTGGAAGAGGCGCGGCGCTAAAAAGAAGGCGCGCTAAAAAGACAAAAGGCCAAGTCCGAAGACTTGGCCTTTTGCGGTATTGGCGCACTCGGAGCGATTCGAACGCCCGACCGCCCGGTTCGTAGCCGGGTACTCTATCCAGCTGAGCTACGAGTGCAGAGCAAAAGATTATACGTAGACACACCCGTCTGCGCAAGCCCTCTGCAAGAAATAGTGTGTCGATCACATGCCGTCACGCCCCTGAGCAAATGACGTCGGTTGGGGCTCAACAACACTGGACACCGGCGCACGATCGGCACGCACAAAAGCAAAAGGCCCAGTCTTTCGACTGGGCCTTGAATATGGCGCACTCGGAGCGATTCGAACGCCCGACCGCCCGGTTCGTAGCCGGGTACTCTATCCAGCTGAGCTACGAGTGCAGATTTGCGATTATATCGCAAATGGGGTCAGAGTCAATCTGACACCGTTCTTCTTGTTTTCTTTGGCGGAGAGAGAGGGATTCGAACCCTCGATACGAGTTTTAGCCCGTATGCTCCCTTAGCAGGGGAGTGCCTTCGACCTCTCGGCCATCTCTCCAAAAGAGCGCGCATGTTAGCCGCAGCGCGCCCTATCGTCAATGCCAATTAACCGGCAATGTGATCGAGTTCGAATGCCTTGTGCAGAACGCGCACAGCCAACTCGAGATACTTTTCATCGATGGCAACGGAAATCTTGATTTCCGAAGTCGAAATCATCTGAATATTGATGCCTTCTTCCGCCAGCGTACGGAACATCTTGCTGGCGATGCCCGAATGCGAGCGCATACCGACGCCGACGACCGATACCTTGGCCATGGAACGGTCGCTGCGGATTTCACGCGCGCCCACGTGCGTCTTGACGTTATCGAGAATCGCCAGCGCACGTTCCATGTCATTACGGTTAACGGTGAAGGAAAAATCCGTCGAACCGTCAAAACTGACGTTCTGGATAATCATATCCACGTCGATATTGGCCTCGGCCACCGGGCCGAGAATCTGATATGCGATGCCAGGGCGATCGGGCACGCCAAGCACGGTCAGCTTGGCTTCATCGCGATTGAATGCGATGCCCGAAATGATCGGTTGTTCCATCTTGATGTCATCCTCAAAAGTGATCAGCGTACCTTCGCCCCCTTCTTGGAAGCTGGAGAGCACGCGCAGCCTGACTTTGTACTTGCCGGCGAACTCGACGGAACGAATCTGGAGCACCTTGGACCCCAGGCTCGCCATCTCGAGCATTTCTTCAAACGTGATGTAGTCCAGCTTGCGTGCCTCGGGCACGACGCGCGGGTCGGTCGTATATACGCCGTCCACATCCGTGTAAATCTGACACTCGTCCGCGTGCAGCGCGGCCGCCAAGGCGACGCCGGTGGTATCGGACCCCCCGCGCCCCAGCGTGGTGATGTTGCCGGCTTCATCCACCCCCTGAAAGCCCGCGACGACGACGACGCAACCGTCGTCGAGATCCTTGCGCATGCGCTCTTCATCGATCTTCAGAATGCGCGCGCGCGTAAAAGCGCTGTCGGTCAGGATGCGCACCTGCGAACCGGTATAGCTGCGCGCCTCAACACCCTGCTCTTTGAGCGCCATGCACAAGAGGCCAATGGTGACCTGCTCGCCCGTGGAAATCACCACGTCCAGCTCGCGAGGGTCCGGCTGGGTTTGGATCTCTTTGGCCAGCGCGATCAGTCGGTTCGTCTCGCCGCTCATGGCGGAGACGACGATGACCAGTTGGTGGCCTTGGGCACGGGCCTGGGCAACGCGCCGGGCGACATTCTTGATGCGCTCAGGGTTGCCAACCGAGGTGCCGCCATACTTCTGAACTATCAGCGCCATCTTGCGTTCGCTTACATCTAGGTTGGACAAGAGCGCGATTTTAGCGCATTCCAGGCCTGTTTTCGGCCCGCTACCGGGCGGAGAGGCCAACTGCGCCAGCCCTGAATTGCAAAGGGATGTTTCTGCCGACGCGCTTGCCAAGCCCCGGGATTCGATGTGGCGCACGGCGCCTTCGTGCCAACGGCATGAAAGATGCTACGGATTATGCTAATCGGGATATGACAAATAACATGTCTGCTGGCACAATGCGCCACGCAGACAGGCGTCCGACCACAAGCACGACGGCATTTGTCATGCAAGATCAGCGATCAGGATGCTGGCATGCCACAAGCTTGTATGTTGCAGAAATATTGATCTATACTGGGTTGGCCTATAACTAAAGTTATAGAATCTCGTGTCAGACGACGCATGCCGTTCGAATGACCGCAGCCAGGTTTTGATATGCAGGAATTTTCAGACTTGGCATGTGCAACGCGATGAGTCGTCAACGCATAGATGGAAAGTTGAAAAGGACAGACAATCATGAAAACTGTCGACGTGGATGTTCGCGAGATCCGTCGTAAGCTGGGTATGAACCAATCCCAGTTCTGGTCGAAAATTGGTGTGACGCAGAGCGGTGGCTCGCGCTACGAAAGTGGCCGCAATATTCCGCGCCCGGTCCAGGCACTACTACGCCTGGTCCACGTCGAGCAGATCGATATCTCCAAGCTGCGCAAAGATGACTTCGAAGTCATCGATTACCTCAAGAGCCACAATGCCGAGCTCTATCGCAGCCTGAAGAAAGAAGCCAAGGCCAAAAAGAAAGAAAAATAAGCGACTCGTCGCTTGTTGATGGCCCCGGAAGCCAAGCTCCCGGGGCCGTTTGCGCTTGGGGCGACACTTTCGCTCACAATCGTTCGCCAACAGGCCTGACCGCGCGCCTCGCCAGGCAGCTAAAATAGCCGCCCCTGGCACCGCCACCTTGTTGAAAATTTCCCCGTGCTGATCACCCGACGCCTAGAGTTCGATGCCGGCCATCGAATTCCCGACCACCGTAGCCTGTGCCGGCACATGCACGGTCACCGCTACGTCCTGGAAGCGACGGTGGCGGGAGACGTCACATGCCGTGATGGCGATCCACGCAACGGCATGGTGATTGATTTCTCCGAGGTGAAAGGCATTCTGCAACAGCATGTCGTCGGCGTCTGGGACCACGCATTCCTGGTGTACGAAGGCGATACTGTCGTGCGCACCATGCTCGAAGCCTTGCCCGAACATCGCACAGTGGTGTTGCCGGTCGTGCCGACCGCCGAAAATCTGGCGGCCGAGGCGTTCCGCATCCTCGCCCCACGCATTGCTGAACTTTGCGACAAGCGCCTCACGCTGGAGCGCATCCGCCTGTACGAAACGCCCAATTGCTGGGCCGACGCCGTACGCTGAGCACCAACGCATCCCGACACTCCCGCCCCCCCGGCCGTTGGCGGCGGGATCTCGCGCGCCCCAATAAAAAAACCCGCAATGCCGATGGCCTTGCGGGTTTTTTATGATCCTTGGCGGAAGCGGTGAGATTCGAACTCACGGACGGTTGCCCGTCGCCGGTTTTCAAGACCGGTGCCTTAAACCGCTCGGCCACGCTTCCTGGAGCGGAGCCGGACTGACCGGCTCCGTCGAAGAGTCGGCGATTATAGCCGGCGATGCACCCTAATGGGGAGTCGCGCGCGTTCGGTCGTTGAGCATGCGCCGGATGGTGAGCAGATTGGTCGCCAGGACCGTGGCCTCCAGCATCGTCCCGCCGATCGACCCGGACAGTATGTTGTTGAACAACCACAGGCTAGTCCCCACGAGCATGGCGCAGCGCATGCGCACCCCCTGCAGCAGGAACAGCGACAAGGTGCCAATGCACGACGCCACGATGGGCAGCAGCGACAACCAGGAGGTGGCCAGCCACGCACCCAACGCCAGGCTCAAGGCCACGAAAGCAAGCGCCACGTATACCGAACGGGTCTTGATGGCGGCCAGCGAGCGCCCCACCGACACCGCTGAACTCGCCACCGCCGTGTAGTTGCCCAGCATCCAGAAATGGATCACATAGCTAACGCATTCGGCCGCCATGAACGCCTTGAAACGCATATCGCTCTTTTGCAGAAAAGAGGCCACCCCCATGACGAAGGCGAGGTACCCGAATATCTGGGGCACCGAAAACACATGATCGAGTTGCACGACAGAAGAGCGTCACCGGGACGCAAGGCAAGAGAAGAAGATGAAATAAAAAAGGGCGGCTAAGCCGCCCTTGCCATCAACTGCGGTAGTCAGCGTTGATCTTGACGTAGTCGTAGGAAAAATCGCAAGTCCACACCGTTGCTTGGGCGTCGCCACGCGCCAGATCGACACGGATGGTGATCTCGGCATCTTTCATGATGCGCGCACCGGTTTCTTCGACATAGCTGGCGGCGCGGCCGCCACGTTCAGCGACCAGGGTTTCTTCGGTCGGGCTCGCCAGCCAGACGCGCAGAGCACTCACGTCCAGATCGGCTATGCCGGCATAGCCAATGGCTGCCAGGATGCGGCCAAGATTGGGGTCGGAAGCGAAAAAGGCGGTTTTGACGAGGGGCGAATGCGCCACCGCATAGGCGACCTGGCGGCATTCGTCGCGGCTGGCACCCCCAGCAACCTCGATGCTCATGAACTTGGTGGCACCTTCGCCATCACGCACGATGGCCTGGGCCAGCCGTTGCGCCACCTCGACGATGGCAGCACGAACGGCGGCATAGGCGGGCGAAGCGGCATCGGTGATTTCCGCGCCGACCTGCCCGGTCGCGATCAGGATGAATGAATCATTGGTCGAGGTGTCGCCATCGACCGTGATGCTGTTGAACGACGCATCGGCCGCCTCGCGCACCAGCGCGTCCAGCAACGGCTGAGCGAGCTTCGCATCGGTCGCCACGTAGCCCAGCATGGTGGCCATGTTGGGGCGGATCATGCCAGCCCCCTTGCTCATGCCGGTAACCGTGACCTGCTGGCCATCGACTTCGATACGGCGCGACACCGCCTTGGCCACCGTGTCGGTCGTCATGATGGCGTGCGCTGCGGCATGCCAGCCCGCTTCATCGAGCGCCGAACGTGCGGCCGGCAGGCCGGCCACCAAGCGGTCGACCGGCAGATGTTCGAGGATCACACCAGTCGAAAACGGCAACACCGCCTGCGCCGGCACCCCCAATTGCGCGCCGACCGCATCGCAACTGGCGCGTGCGGCGGCCAGGCCTTGCTCGCCTGTGCCGGCATTGGCGATACCGGTGTTGATCACCAGCGCACGAATGCCCCCCTCAGCCAGGTGCTCGCGGCACACCTGTACGGGCGCCGCGCAAAAGCGATTCTGAGTAAACACCCCGGCCACGCGGCTACCCGGCGCCAGTTCAATCAGCGTCACGTCGCGTCGATTGACCTTGCGGATGCCGGCCTCGGCCGTCCCCAGGCGTACGCCGCGGACGGGCAACAATTGTTCGGCGGCGGGGGACTGCAGATTGACCGGCATGGGGATGTCCTTGTGCTCAGGGGAAAGGCGGCTATTCTAGCGCCTCCCTCTGCCCCGTGCGCCCGCTCAGCGCGGTTTGGCGAGCCGAACCTGCAGACGGCGCATCGTCACGTGGATTACGCCGGCATCGTCCGGCGCATGCGCAGCCAGATAGGCGTCGGCGACCTGCTCGAGGTACGCCTCGCGCATGCCGGCTGGCACCGGCTCGACAAACGGCAACCAGGCCGTGCGCAACCAGCCGACAAAACTCGTCCGATCCGTGTAGGTCATGTCCTTCAACAACAGATCGGCTTGCCGCACAAGCAAGCCGGCCTGCGTCGCCCACTCGCGATAGTCGTCGGGCGCATGAAACCCATAGGGAAAGACGAAATCCACGAAGTACCCACGCCATTGCGCACCCGCCTTGATGGCGTCGAATGCGGCGATGATGCCCTCGCCATTGCCGCGCCCGCCCATCTGCAGCAGCGCCTGGCCATCCGGACGCAAGGCACGCGCCACGCCGGCCACTACATGCGCGTGCGCCCCCGGCACCCAATGCAGGGCGGCGTTGGAGAACACGCGTGAAAAGGCGGCTTCGTAGGACAGGTGCGCAGCGTCGGTGACCTCAAAGCGCAGGTGCCCGCCGGCGTGGTGTTCGGTGGCATGACGGATCATGTCCGCCGAACTGTCCACGCCCAGCACGCAGCCCGTCGTCTGCGCGGCGATGGCGGCCGTCAGACGACCATCGCCGCATCCGATGTCGAGTACGTCATCGGTCGGACGCAGTTCCAGTTGAGCAATCAGTTCACGCCCCCAGCGTTCCTGTCCAGCGGAATGGCGAGCATAGTCGGCGGCGTCCCAGCGATTCATGGCGTTTTCGTCCTGTGGTGATCGATCCACCGAGCATGCCATTGGCGCAGTTCACGCGTGATGGCGATCGGAGATGCTGTCATCGTGGCGCACGATGGCACCGCTTCAGGTCCGCGCGCGACGCATGCCGTCGAGGTGTTCGAACAAACGCTGGGTCGCGGCGGCCAATGGCTCGGTCCGCACCACGAGGTAAAGCTGGCGCGCCGCCCAGGGCTCATCCAGTTCGACGCCGGTGAGGCCCAGCGCCGCAACATAAGCACGTGTCGCCGCCGCCGGCACCACCCCGACGCCAAGCCCGGCCGCCACCATTGCACAGACGGCATCGAAGCTCGTCACCTGGATACGCTGCGGATATTCGCGCCCCAGTTCTGCGGCGGCGCGGACCAATTGCGCATGCAGGCTGCTGTGGGTCTGTAATCCAATACAAGGATAGTCGAGCGCGTCGGCAAAGCGCGCCGTCGGCCGTCCGGCCAACACATGTCCCGGCGGCACCACCAATTGCAGATGATCGGACAGGAAGGCATGAAACTGCACGCCCTCGATGTGACTGCGCTCGCTGACGATGCCGATATCGGCACGCCGCTCTGCCACGGCACGCAACACACCCCGGCTGACGTCCTCTTCGAGCTGCACGCGGATGGCCGGATGCCGCTCCGCGAAAGCGGCCAGTATCGCCGGCAGAAATTCCACGATGGCCGAGATATTGGCAAATAGCCGCACGTGGCCTTCCACCCCGCGCGCATAGTCGGCCATGTCGAGCTGTAGCTGACGGGCTTGATCGATGAGGGGACGGGCACGCCGCGCCAGCGCCTCGCCGGCCGCCGTCAGGGTCACTCCCCGGCGAGCACGCTCGAGCAACGTCACCCCGAAGCGTGATTCCAGATCGGACAGGCGCTTGCTGGCGGCCGAAGGCACCGTGTGGCAGCGCTCGGCGGCGCCGGCGATGGAGCCAGTCTCGGCCGCCGCCAGGAGCAGATCGAGATCCTGCCAATCGAAGCGGATCGGCGCCATGGTGGCCGCTAGATAGCGATGCGGCTGCCCAACTCCACCACCCGGTTGGAGGGCAGATTGAAGAAGCTGGCCGCATTGGTGGCGTTGCGGAACATGAACTCAAAGAGGCGTTCGCGCCACAGCGCCATGCCACTACCCGGTGTCGGCATGAGCGTTTCGCGCGACAGGAAATAGGACGCCATCTGCGGCTGAATGCTCAGCCCCTGCTCTTCGGTCCACTCCAACGCCGTCGCCACGTCCGGTTCTTCCATGAAACCGAAATAGATCTTCACGCGATGGAAGTTCGTCGCCACACGCTCGACCAGTACGCGCTGCGAATCCTGCACGCGCGGCACCGACAGGAACACCACGCTGACGAAAACGGTGTTTTCGTGCAGGACGAAGTTGTGCTTGAGATTGTGCAGCAGTGCGCTCGGCACGCTGTCCGTGCGCGGCGACAGGAAGATCGCGGTGTGCGGCACGCGCGGAAAGCTCTCCTTGGAGAGCAGATCCACGAAGGGCGCCAAGGCGATCTCTTCGGTCTTGAGGCGTTCGGACAGTTGCTCGCGTCCGCGCCGCCACGTCGTCAGCAAGGTAAACACGATGGCGCCGAACACCAGCGGAAACCAACCGCCCTCCATGATCTTGACGACATTGGCGCCAAGGAAGGACAACTCGATGAGGAACAGCGGCCCGAACACCAGGCACGCCAACCCGGTCGGCCAACGCCAGTCGCGGCGTGCCAGCGAAAACACCAGGATGGTGGTCACCAGCATCGTCAGCGTCACTGCGATGCCATATGCCGACGCCAGGTTTGAAGAGGTCTTGAAGCCGATCACAGTGGCCAGCACCAGCGCCAGCAGCGTCCAGTTCACGAACGGCACGTAGATCTGCCCCATCTGCGCGCCGGAGGTATGCCGGATCGACACGCGCGGACAGAAACCGAGTTGTGCCAGTTCGCGTGTAATCGAATAGGCGCCGGTGATCAGCGCCTGCGAAGCGATCACGGTCGCCGCCGTTGCCAAGGCAATCATCGGCAGCAAGCCCCAGGACGGCACAGCCAGAAAGAACGGGTTGGACGAAGCGCCCGGATTGGTGATCAACAGAGCACCCTGGCCGAAATAATTGAGCAACAGGCACGGCAGCACCAGGCCGATCCACGCCAGGCGGATCGGCCGGGCACCGAAGTGCCCCATGTCGGCATACAAGGCTTCGCCCCCGGTCACGGTCAGGAACACAGCCCCCAGCGCCAGAAAACCGATCATCTGGTTATCGATGAAAAAGCGCACCGCGTGGTGCGGCGACAGCGCCGCCAACACCTGCGGATAGGCCGTGATGTTGTAGATGCCAATGGCGGCCAGCGCAATGAACCACACGCACAGGATCGGGCCGAAGAACTGCCCGACGCGCGCGGTGCCATGGTGTTGCACGAAGAACAGGCCGACCAGAATGCCCAGGGTGATCGGCAGCACGAAAGGCTTGAGGCCCGGCGCGGCGATCTCCAGGCCCTCGACGGCGGACAGCACCGAGATGGCCGGCGTGATGACACCGTCACCATAGAACAGGGCCGCCCCGAACATGCCAAGGATGATGACGATGGTCCGCTTGCGTGGCCGCTCCTTGGTGCCTTCCAGCACGCGCGCCAGGAGGGCCACCACACCACCTTCGCCATGGTTGTCGGCGCGCAGCATGATGACGACGTACTTGAGGGTAACGACGATCAGCAGCGTCCAGACGATCAGCGACAGAACGCCCAGGATGTTCGACTCGACCACCGCCAGCGGGTGGTGCACCGAATCGAAGGCTTCCTTGAACGAATAAAGCGGGCTGGTGCCGATGTCGCCAAAAACCACCCCCAGGGCGGCAATGGTCATCGTCCGCAAGCTCGACGATTCAGAATGTGTGCTGCTCATGCATTGACTCCCGTTCTGGCAGCCAGCGTTCGTGCGAAGGCGGCGCCCAACGGAAAACCGGCCCTCGCAAGGGCCGGCTTTCTCTTTCTGTTGTGACGCTGTGTCAGGCCAGACGGCCGTGACAGTGTTTGTATTTCTTACCCGAACCGCATGGGCACGGATCGTTGCGCCCTACGTGCGGCACCAGGTTCTGCATCGGCGCCGGCTTGGCCGTGGCGGCCGATGCCAACGCTTCATCGTAGTCGGCGTGATGGTACTGGACATTATCGACGTTCGGGTGGTCTTCGACGACCTCTTCGATCTGATCTTGCGAACGGATCTGCACCGTCATCAGCAAACGCGTGACGTCGACGCGCACGGTGTCCAGCAGCGCCTCGAAGAGCTCGAACGCTTCGCGCTTGTACTCTTGTTTCGGGTTCTTCTGGGCATAGCCGCGCAGGTGGATCCCCTGGCGCAGGTGATCCAGCGCCGCCAGGTGCTCACGCCAGTGCGTATCCAGGCTGTTGAGCATGACGTTGCGCTCGAACCCTTGCCAGGCATCGACGGCCACGCCGACGATCTTGTCGGCATACAGCTTATCGGCCGCTTCGACGATACGGTGCAGGATGTCTTCGTCGGACAGCCCGGATTCGGCTACCGCCCATTCGGTCACCGGCAGATCGAGCTGGTATTCCGACAGCAGCGCCGTGCGCAGGCCGGCGATATCCCATTGTTCTTCGACCGAATCGGCCGGCACGAAGGTCCGGAACAGCTCGGTCAGCACGCCATGGCGCATGCCCGTGATGGTCTCGGAGATGTCCTGCGTCTCGAGCAGTTCGTTGCGCTGCAGGTAGATCACCTTGCGCTGGTCGTTGGCGACGTCGTCGTATTCGAGCAGTTGCTTGCGGATGTCGAAGTTGCGCGCCTCGACCTTGCGCTGCGCGCTCTCGATGCTGCGGGTGACGATGCCGGCCTCGATGGCCTCGCCGTCGGGCATCTTCAGCCGCTCCATGATCGCCTTGACGCGGTCGCCCGCGAAGATGCGCATCAGCGGATCGTCCAGGCTCAGGTAGAAGCGCGAGGAGCCCGGGTCGCCCTGGCGGCCGGAGCGGCCGCGCAGCTGGTTGTCGATGCGGCGGC